>CAYVXO010000237.1:0-8398 GCA_964454485.1 uncultured Rubrivivax sp. | reverse complement strand
TTCCCGGCGGCGGTCCGAACTTGCGCGTGCTCGCTCTGTGAGGCCTAACGTTCGATGTAACGCGGGGCCGGCGGAAGGCCGCCAGGCCCGGCGGAAGGATGATAAACAAAGCCTGGAGCCGGGCCTGGTGGACTGCCGCTGGGCCTCGCGTTGACCGAGGGGTTAGGCCTCACGTCTTGGAAGCGGCAAATTGGACTGGTGATTAAAGAACAACTCCTAAGGCCACCATGGCCGCAGCTACCACGGCAACCACGTAGGTCCCAGGCGAGACACCCCCCCAAAGGACGGAGTCTTGCGGCCGACTTGGGTTAAATGAGACCGTTACCTGCGCACCGGGCGGATAGTGGCGCGCGAGCCAAGTGCGCGAAGGGCTTGGTACCCGGAAGGCGAGATCAGAGCCAAAGGCCACCTGGCGGCTGGTGTAACGACGATCGCCCACTTCGTATGAGTACGACACAGGCGTCTTGTCGGGCAGAAAGGAGTACGGCGACTCCGCACGCTCGGAGACGGTGCCCACCGTAGTGGGCCAGGAAAGGCTTTGCCTGCCACGACGAACCTGATGTGCAACGTGTAGCAGCATAAGTGCCCCAGGTAGAAGCAGAGTCAGTAGCACGGTGACGCCCTGTGAGGCCTAACGTTCGAGGTAACGCGGGGCCGGCGGTAGGCCAGCAAGCCCGCCGGAAGGAAGATACACCACTCCTGGAGGCGGGCTTGCTGGACTGCCGCTGGGCCTCGCGTTGACCGAGGGGTTAGGCATCACTTCTTGCTTTACGTTATGCCTACGGTGGAATGCCGAGCCTGGATTTGGCCTCAGCCTTTAGCCATTCAAGAAGGACGCCGAAGGCCGCGCCTCCCGCCGGTTTGAGGACCTTCTCCTTGGCCTTTCCCCAGAGCGTCTCGTCCTTCGCCGCCTCCAAGAACTCATAGCCTGCCCACGTTAGATGCAGCGGCATGGCACTTGGTGATTCACCACTAACGTCAGTGTTGTCTATGACTCTTGCAAGACCTGCCTCGCCGATGAGGTAGAAGTGAAAGCCGACCTGTTCTTCAGAGTAGCCTTCAACTTCAATGGTCTTGCGCACATACGCGTGCTCTTGAGCCTCAAGCGCCAGCAGGAGCTTCCTGATGAGTTCGATGTCGCGACGCATGTGTGTGACGCCTAACGTGTTTTCGACCCACCCTCACTTTGCCACGCCCGCCAAGAATTGTGCGCAGCTAGCCACAACTGTCCATCGGGCCTGTTCAAGGATGGCAATTTCGAATCTGTCTTGGCTCTGCGATCAGCCCAGTCGGCGCATTCTCAGTCCCAGGGCCTTGGCCATCTTGAACGACATCAGCCAGCGCCGATGCACGGGGTCCCAGCGTGCGCCCAGCGCCTTGGCGCGCTGGCGGGTTTCGATGTCGTCGTAGGGCAGGGCCACCTGCACCAGCGTGCGGTCGGTCAGTCGTCGCTGCACCGGCGCTTCGTCGATCACCAGTTCCACGGTCGTGCAGCGCCGGCGGCCGCCGGCGTCTTCCCGGTAGCGAACGCACAGCAGCGCGTCGCCATAGCGGCGCACCAGTTTCAGCGTGCCGGGCTGCTGCGGTCTCAGGGTCTTGGTGACCTTCGGATAGCGTTGCGTCGCCGGCGGTTCGAGATCTCTCATCGTTGCTCCCCTGTGTCTTCGGATCCTCCGGCCCTTGCCCTTCGCGCGCGTCCGGCTCCGGCTGCCGTGACCGCGGTGCTGGTGTTTTGCGTCCGGGCCTGATACTGTATATCCATACAGCTACTGTCAAGGCAGCACGCATGGCCCAAGGTCACGTCCCCCACGCGCCTTTCCCGCCTGCCCGGCCCGGCGCCGAATCTCCCCCGCCCCCACCCCGCCTGCTCGACGCCCTGCGCGCCCAGATCCGCTACCTGCACTACAGCCTGCGCACCGAGGAAGCCTACGTGCACTGGGTGCGCGCCTTCATCCGCTACCACAAGCTGCGCCACCCGGCCGAGATGTCGCGCCAGGAGATCGAGGACTTCCTCTCCTGGCTGGCCACCGAACGCCAGGTCGCGCCGGCCACCCACAGCCAGGCCCTCTCGGCGCTGCTCTTCCTGTACCAGAAGGTGCTGAACATGCCCCTGCCCTGGATGGACCAGGTCGGCCGCCCGAAGGCGCAGCGCCGGCTGCCGGTGGTGCTCTCGCACGACGAGGTGGCGCGCGTGCTCGCCGCCATGGGCGAAGGCGGTCCCTACCGCCTGCTGGCCGAACTGCTCTACGGCACCGGCATGCGCCTCACCGAAGGCCTGCGCCTGCGCGTGAAGGACCTCGAATTCGAGCGCCGCGCCGTCGTCGTGCGCCAGGGCAAGGGCTTCAAGGACCGGGTGGTGATGCTGCCGGCCGCGCTCGAAGCGCCGCTGCGCGCCCAACTGGGTGAATCGCACCGGCTCTGGCAGGCCGACCGCGCCGCCGGCGTGGCAGGCGTCATGGTGCCCTACGCGCTGGACCGCAAGTACCCGCGCGCCGCCCAGTCCTGGGCCTGGCACTGGGTGTTCCCGCAGGCGCAGACCAGCCAGGACCCGCGCAGCGCCATCGTGCGCCGCCACCACCTGCTGGAGCAGACCTTCCAGCGCGCCTTCCGCAGCGCCGTGGCCGCCGCCGGCATCGCGAAGCCGGCCTCGCCGCACACGCTGCGCCATTCCTTCGCCACCCACCTGCTGCTGGCCGGCTACGACATCCGCACGGTGCAGGAACTGCTGGGCCATGCCGACGTCAGCACCACCATGATCTACACCCACGTGCTGCGCCTGGGTGGCGGCGCGGTGCGCAGCCCGCTGGACACGCTGGACCTTTCGGCCGCCACCGCGCGGCCCCCCTTCGTTCGAGAGTCTGAACCGTGTTACCTGCCACCCGGGCCCCGGCCGGTGAAGGCGGCGGCACCGGCACCCGCGCCCCGCGGCGCCGCCGTGCTTCGCTTCCCGGTTATGCCGAGCTTCACTGCCGCAGCAACTTCAGCTTCCTGACCGGCGCCTCGCACCCGGAGGAACTGGTCGCGCAGGCCGAACGGCGCGGTTATGCGGCGCTGGCGCTCACCGACGAGTGCTCGCTCGCCGGCGTGGTGCGCGCGCACGTGGAAGCCGAACGGCTGAAGTGCCGCCTCATCGTCGGTGCCGAGATGCGCCTGGCCGTTCCGCAGCCGGTCGCCGGCGCCAAGGGGCGCAACGCGAAGCGGCCGGCCGATGCGGCCGCGGCCGAGCCGCACCTGGTGCTGCTGGCCTGCTCGCGCCGTGGTTACGGCAATCTCTCGCAGTGGATCACCACCGCGCGCCGGCGCGCGGCCAAGGGCGAATACCTCGCCCACCGGGGCGACGTCGAAGGCAAGGTGCCGACCGCGCCCATGCTCGCCGGCCTGCCCGGCTGCATCGCGCTGCTGGTGCCGGCGCCCGGCCAGCCCTTCGAGACCGTGTTCGACCACGCCATGTGGCTGAAGACCTGGTTCGGCCCCGGGCGTGCCTTCATCGCCGTCGAGCTGCTGCACCGCCCCCACGAAGCGCAGCTGGTCGACGTGGTGCAGCGTGTCGCCGCGCTCACCGGGCTTGCCGTCTGCGCCGCCGGCGGCGTGCTGATGCATGCGCGTTCGCGCAAGGCGCTGCTCGACGTCGTCACCGCCACCCGCCTGAAGCAGCCGGTGGCCGCCTGCGGCACCGCGCTGGAGGCCAATGCCGAAGCGCACCTGCGTTCGCGCGTGCGGCTGGCGCAGCTGTACCGCCCCGAATGGCTGGAGACCACGCTCGCCATCGCCGGCCAGTGCGCGTTCTCGCTGGCCGAACTGCGCTACGAATACCCGCGCGAGATCGTGCCCGAAGGCCACACGCCCACCAGCTGGCTGCGCGAGCTGACCGAACAAGGCGTGCGGCGCCGCTTCCCCGCCGGCGAGCCGCCCGCGGTGCGCGCCACGCTCGAACACGAGCTCGCGCTCATCGCGCAACTGCAGTACGAGGCCTACTTCCTCACCGTCGCCGACCTCGTGCACTGGGCGCGCGCGCAGGGCATCCTGTGCCAGGGCCGTGGCAGCGCCGCCAACTCGGTGGTCTGCTACTGCCTGGGCGTGACCGAGGTCGACCCTGCGCGCATGACGCTGCTGTTCGAACGCTTCATCAGCGCCGAACGCAACGAGCCGCCGGACATCGACATCGACTTCGAGCACCAGCGCCGCGAAGAGGTCATCCAGTACGTCTACCGCAAGTACGGCCGCCACCGCGCCGCGCTCACCGGCGTCGTCATCAGCTACCGGCCGCGCTCGGCGCTGCGCGACGTGGGGCGTGCCTTGGGGCTGGACGCCGAACGCATCGACGCCATGGCCAAGAGCCTGCACTGGTTCGACGGACGGCGCGTCGACGAAGCGCGCCTGCGCGAGAACGGCCTCGACCCCGGCCCGCGCACGGTGCGGCTGTGGGTGGAGCTCACGCAGTCGCTCGTCGGCTTCCCGCGCCACCTGAGCCAGCACCCGGGCGGCTTCGTCATCGCGCGCGACGACCTCGCTTCGCTGGTGCCGGTGGAGAACGCGGCGATGGAAGGGCGCAGCGTCATCCAGTGGGACAAGGACGACCTCGACGCACTGCGCCTCATCAAGGTCGACCTGCTCGCGCTGGGCATGCTGAGCGCCATCCGGCGCGCGCTCGGCTTCGTGGCGCAGAAAAAGGGCGTGGCCGAGTTCCGCATGCAGGACGTGCCGGCCGAGGACCCGGCCGTCTACGCCATGCTCTCGCGGGGCGACAGCGTCGGCACCTTCCAGGTCGAGAGCCGCGCCCAGATGAGCATGCTGCCGCGCCTGAAGCCGCGCAACTTCTACGACCTGGTGATCGAGGTCGCCATCGTGCGGCCGGGTCCCATCCAGGGCGGCATGGTCCACCCCTACCTGCGCCGCCGCAACGGCGAGGAGCCGGTCGACTACCCCAGCGACGAGGTGCGGCGCGCACTCGAGCGCACGCTGGGCGTGCCCATCTTCCAGGAACAGGTGATGCAGCTGGCCATCCTGGCCGCGGACTTCACGCCCGGCGAAGCCGACCAGCTGCGCCGCGCCATGGCGGCCTGGAAGCGCAAGGGCGGCCTCGGCCCCTTCCACGAAAGGCTGGTCGGCCGCATGGTGGCCAAGGGCTACGCGCCCGAGTTCGCCGAGCGCATCTTCAAGCAGATCGAAGGCTTCGGCGAATACGGCTTCCCCGAAAGCCACGCCGCCAGCTTTGCGCTCCTGGTCTACGTGAGCGCCTGGCTCAAGCACCACCACCCCGACGCCTTCCTCGCCGCGCTGCTCAACAGCCAGCCGATGGGCTTCTACGCGCCGGCCCAGCTGGTGCGCGACGCGCGCGAGCATGGCGTCGCGGTGCTGCCGCCGCATATCCACCAGAGCGAGTGGGACACGGTGCTGGAAGGGGCAGGAGGCGACGCGGCGCCGCTGCGCGAGGACGATGCCAGGCCCGCGTTGCGGGCCGTGCGCCTGGGCTTCAGCCGCATCCACGGCTTCGCCGAGGAGGCGGCGCAGCGCCTGCTGGCCGCGCGCCGCGAAGGCGGCCCGTTCGCCGGCGCCGAAGACCTGGCGCGCCGCGCGCAGCTGGACGCCCACGCGCTCGAACTGCTGGCCCAGGCCGACGCGCTGGCGCCGCTGGCCGGCCACCGCCACCAGGCCGCGTGGGCGGTGGCCGGCGTCGACACGCGCGCCACGCCCATGCTGCGCAGCACGCGCACGCACGAGGCCGAAGCCGCGCTGCCGGCCCCCGGCGCCGCCGAGACCGTGCTCGCCGACTACCGCGCCACCGGGCTCTCGCTGGCGCAGCACC
This sequence comes from uncultured Rubrivivax sp., assembly GCA_964454485.1. Taxonomy (GTDB): domain Bacteria; phylum Pseudomonadota; class Gammaproteobacteria; order Burkholderiales; family Burkholderiaceae_C; genus Rubrivivax. Next base: position 2,592 of record CAYVXO010000237.1, on the reverse strand, counting down.
CGCTGGCGCTGCTGCGCGACGAGCTGGCCGCCTTCCGCGTGCAGACCGCTCGCGTGCTGAACGGCTTCCCGAACGGCCGCCTCGCGCGCGCCTCCGGCATCGTCACCCACCGCCAGCGGCCGGAAACCGCCAAGGGCGTGGTCTTCGTGACGCTGGAAGACGAGACCGGCGCCGTCAACGTCATCGTCTGGCCGGCGGTGGCGGCGGCGCAGCGCAGGCCGCTGCTGGCCAGCACGCTGCTCACCGTCTACGGCGTCTGGCAATGCGAAGGCGAAGTGCGCCACCTCGTCGCCAAGAAGCTGGTCGACCACTCGGCGCTGCTGCAGGGCCTGGCGACCAAGAGCCGCAATTTCCGGTAAGGGCGGGGCGCCACAATCCATCGCCATGGACCTTCCGATCGAATGGCTGCCCGCCGCCGGCGCGCCCGAACAGCTCGTCGTGCTGCTGCACGGCGTGGGTGCCGACGGCGTGGCGATGGCGCCGCTGGCGCAGGCGCTGCGCGCCGAATTCCCGCAGGCCGCGTTGCTGGCGCCCGACGCGCCGCACCCGTTCGACGGCGGCGGCCGCGGCCGCCAGTGGTTCTCGGTCGCCGGCATCTCGGAAGACAACCGCGTGCCGCGCGTGGCCGCCGTGCTGCCCGGGCTGGCGGACTGGCTGCGCGCCCAGCAGGACCGCCTGCGCGTGCCGCCGGTGGCCACCGCGCTGGGCGGCTTCTCGCAGGGCGCCATCCTGGCGCTCGAAACGGCGGTCGCGCACGACGGCCTCGCCGGCCGCGTGCTGGCCTTCGCCGGCCGCTTCGCGCGCCTGCCCTCGGCCGCACCGCGCCACACCACGCTGCATCTGTTGCATGGCGGCGCCGACCCCGTGATCGCGGCCGCCCATTCGCGCACCGCGCTCGAAACGATGGCGGCGCTCGACGGCGACGCCACGCTGGACATCGCCGAAGGCGTGGGCCACGAGATCCACCCGGTGCTGGTGCGCCGGCTGCTGTTCCGCCTGCGCAACCACATCCCGGCGCGCACCTGGGCGGCGGCGCTGGGCGCGGTGCCCGGCCTGCGCGAAAGCGACGTCGGCAACGATTCGTCACAACGCGCTGGGCGACAATGACGCGATGAGCGAAACCACCGCCCAACAGGCCGTCACCGACGAACTGCGCCGCTGGATCATCTCGCAGGCCGAAGCCGGCTGCCGGCCGGAAGACATCGTCGCCGCGATGACGAAAAGCGGCTGGCAGGAAGACGTCGCCATCGACGCGCTCGAAGCCACGCTGCGCGACCGGCTCGACCAGGTGGCGCGCGAAAAGGCCTCGATCCCGCCGCCGGTGCCGGTGCCCGAGCCCGACCTCGCTTCCGGCCGTGCCGTGCTGGAAGTCGACGGCCGCGCGATCCAGATCCTGTGCGCCGTCAAGCTGCCGCGCGTGGTGGTCTTCGGCGGCCTGCTCTCGCACGAGGAATGCGACCAGCTGGTCGAACTGGCGCGGCCGCGGCTGGCGCGTTCCGAAACGGTGGTCAACGAGACCGGCGGCAGCGAGGTCAACGAGGCGCGCACCAGCAGCGGCATGTTCTTCAGCCGCGGCGAGAACGAACTCATCCGCCGTATCGAGCAGCGCCTGGCCACGCTGGTGAACTGGCCGCTCGAGAACGGCGAAGGCATCCAGGTGCTGCACTACGGCCCGGGCGCCGAATACCGGCCGCACCAGGACTACTTCGACCCCGCGCACGCCGGCACGCCCACCATCCTCAAGCGTGGCGGCCAGCGCGTGGGCACGGTGGTGATGTACCTGAACACGCCCAGGGCCGGCGGCGCCACCGTCTTCCCCGACGCCGGCATCGACGTGGCGGCGGTCAAGGGCAACGCGGTCTTCTTCAGCTACGACCGCGCCCACCCCATCGCGAAAACGCTGCACGGCGGCGCACCGGTGGTCGAAGGCGAGAAATGGGTCGCGACCAAATGGATGCGGCAAGGTGTCTTCGTCTGAAGACGCGTCAACCGCCGGGCGCGGGCGGCGTTTGGAGGTGTGAGCACTTTCGCTCTCATCTCTTGCAAGAGTCCCCGTCCATGAACAAGCTCCTCGCCCTGCTGGCCGCCGCCGCCTTCACCACCGGTGCCCTGGCCCAGGCCGCCACCCCGGCCGCGCCCGCCGCGCCGGTCGCCCCCGCCGCTGCCCCGATGAAGCCGGCCGACGCCAAGCCCGCCGAAGCCAAGGCCGACAAGCCGGCCAAGAAGGTCGTCAAGGCCAAGAAGGCCAAGAAGGCCAAGAAGCCGGCCGCCGAGAAGGCCGCGGGCTGACACCTGCGAGCGGCGCCCCGCCCCGGGCGCCGCCGCTGGCAAATCCGGACCCCCGGGTCGACGCCTTCGAGGCGGCCGCCCGGGGGTTCGGCCTTTCTAGGGCCGGCCCAGCCGCTGCAGCGTGGCCGAATCGAGCACGCGCGTGCCGGTGCCGCCTTCGGCCACCGCGCGCAGCAGGGCGCGCGCCACGCGGTCGGCCTGCACCGGCCGCCAGGCGGCCGGGATCAGCGGCGCCAGCGGCCGCGTCAGCGCCAGCGCGATGCGCGCGCCGGCGCGCGCCGGCTGGCCCAGCGACCCGCGGTC
>CAYVXO010000236.1:0-8534 GCA_964454485.1 uncultured Rubrivivax sp. | reverse complement strand
CGCCAGCGCGGCCGGCAGCATCCAGCGCGAAGGCCGCCGCGCGTGCGACCGGCGCGAGTGCTGGCGCGGCGGCGCGGCGGCCGGCGCGCGGCTGAGCGGGCCGGCGACGGTGTCGGGCACCTCGTCGGGGTCGATGGCCTCGATGCGCAGTCGCGCGCCCACGCGGGCGAAGCGGTCGACGTGGCGGAAGGCGCGCTCGGGTTCGACGGCGCGCTTGAGCACGATGCGCCGGCCCGAGAACAGGCGCGCGAGCCGCGCCTTGTCCAGGCGCAGTTCGCGCCCGACCCGGCGCCGCACCTGGTTGGGGTCGAAGCCCTGCAGCGTCTCGCCGAGGAAGACGAGACGGACCTGCTGCTGCATCGATCGTCCTCCGAGTCCCTTCGCGGGCGCGATTATCGCGAGAACCCGCCGGCCCAGCCCGTCCACCGCTTGGGCAGGGGGGTGGCGTAGTCGCCGTTTTTCGCGGTCGCCAGGCCCAGCGCGGCCAGCGCCTCGGCGAACTTCACCGCCGCCGCCACGCCGTCGACCACCGGCACGCCCAGCCGCTGCTGCAGCGTGCGGCACAGCGCGGCCATGCCGGCGCAGCCCAGCACGATGGCGCCGCTGCGGTCGCGCGCCAGCGCGGTGCGCGCGGCGGCCTCGATCTGCGCCACCGTCTGCTCGCCGCAGGTCTCGAGAGCGAGCACCGGGATGTCGGTGCCGTGGATGCCGCGGCAGGCGTGCTCGAAGCCGTAGCGCTGCACCAGCCGTTCGGCGATGACGCAGGTGCGCGTCATCGTGGTGACGACGGAGAAGCCGGTGGCCAGGAATGCCGCGGCGTGGAAGGCCGCCTCGGCAATGCCCAGCACCGGGCCGGCGAGCGCCTCGCGCGCGGCGTCCAGCCCGGGGTCGCCGAAGCAGGCGATGACGGCGGCGTCGAAGCCTTCACCGGCCGCGAGCATGGCCTGCTCGGCCACGCCGGCGGCACCGAAGGCGTCTTCGAAGTGGCCTTCGATCGACTGCGGCCCGAAGCCCGGGCAGCGGGCCACGATCTCGGTGCCGGGGGCGGCCACCTCGCGCGCGGCGGCGGCGATGCCCTCGGTCATGGGCAGCGACGTGTTGGGGTTGATCAGGAGAAGCTTCATGGTCCTTGCCGTGCACCTGGATGGTTAGGGTTTGCATACAAAACGGGCACCCGTCCCCAGGGAGCAAGCAGCGCGCCTGGCATGGATGCTGCATACAGGCAGGCCGAGATGTCCGAGCGCACCGACCTGGAGCTGATCGCCTTGCGCAAGCAGTTCGGCGAGGTGGCGGCGGTGGCCGGCATCGACCTGAAGATCGAAGGCGGCCGCTACTGCTGCCTGCTCGGCCCTTCGGGCTGCGGCAAGACCAGCACGCTGCGCATGGTGGCCGGCCACGAGGAACCCACCAGTGGCCACGTGGTGCTGGGTGGGCGCGAGATCACGCACCTCTCGCCCGCCGAACGCGGCACGGCGATGATGTTCCAGAGCTACGCGCTCTTTCCGCACCTCACGGTGCTGGACAACGTGGCCTTCAGCGCCCGCATGAAGGGCACCGCGAAGGCCGAGCGCGAGGCGCGTGCGCGCGAACTGCTCGAACTGGTGCACATGACGCCTTATGCCGGCCGGCTGCCGGCGGCGCTGTCGGGCGGCCAGCAGCAGCGGGTGGCGCTGGCGCGCGCGCTGATGATGCGCCCGCGCGTGCTGCTGCTGGACGAACCGCTGTCGGCGCTGGACCCCTTCCTGCGCGTGAAGATGCGCGCCGAGCTCAAGCGCTGGCACCGCGAACTCGGCATGAGCTTCGTGCACGTCACGCACAGCCAGGAAGAGGCGATGGCGCTCGCCGACCTGGTGGTGGTGATGAACCACGGCCGCATCGAGCAGGCCGGCAGCGCGCGCGAGGTGTTCGAGCGCCCGCGCACCGAGTTCGTGGCCCGCTTCATCGGCGCCCACAACGTGATCGAGACGCCAGCCGGCAAGGTGGCGGTGCGCGCCGACCGCGTGCGCCTGGAAGCGCCCGAAGCCGGCGGCCTGGCCGTCACCGTGCAGGCGGTGGAGTACCAGGGCTCGCAGGTGCAGGTGCAGCTCGCCGCAGGCGCCGCCGCTGCCGACACCGACGACGAATCACCGGCACGCGGCGTGTGGACCGCCGCGCTGCCCGACGCCGAGTTCCACGCCCGCCCGCTCCAGCCCGGCCAGTGCGTCGCGATGCGCTGGGCGGAGAGCGAAGCCCACCTATTGCAAGACTGACCCAGAAGGAGAAAGCCCCATGAGCCTGAACCGCAGACAAGTCCTCAAGGCCACGGCCGCCACCGCCGGCATCGCCGGGTTCCCGTACGTGCACGCGCAGGAGAAGATCACCCTGCGCTACCTGGGCACGGCGGTGAACCAGGACAAGGCGATCGGCGACAAGTTCGAGAAGGACACCGGCATCAAGATCCAGTACGTCGCCGTGACCACCGACGACGTGACCAAGCGCGCGGTGACGGCGCCGAACAGCTTCGACCTCATCGACACCGAGTACTTCAGCCTGAAGAAGATCATCCCCACCGGCAACCTGCAGGGGATGGACACCAAGCGCATCAAGAACGCCGACAAGATCACCACCCTCTTCACCAAGGGCGAGGTGGCGGGCAAGAAGGTGGGCGACCAGGGCACCGCGCCGAAGAAGGTGATGTACCTGCCCAAGGCCGACGCCAAGACCTTCAGCGCCGAGCCGACGCAGTTCATGACGCTGATCCCCACCGTCTACAACGCCGACACGCTGGGCATCCGCCCCGACCTCATCAAGCGCCCGATCGACAGCTGGAAGGAGCTGCTGAACCCCGAGTTCAAGGGCAAGGCGGCGATCCTGAACATCCCCTCCATCGGCATCATGGACGCGGCCATGGTGGTGGAGGCTCTTGGCCTGTACAAGTACCCCGACAAGGGGAACATGACCAGGAAGGAGATCGACCTCACCATCAAGACGCTGATCGAGGCCAAGAAGGCGGGCCAGTTCCGCGCCCTCTGGAAGGACTTCAACGAGAGCGTCAACCTCATGGCCAGCGGCGAGGTGGTGATCCAGTCGATGTGGTCGCCGGCGGTCACCGCGGTGCGCACCAAGGGCATCGCCTGCACCTTTCAGCCGCTGAAGGAGGGCTACCGCGCCTGGGCCGCCGGCTTCGGCATCCCCAAGGGCCTGGCGGGCAAGAAGGCCGACGCGGCCTACGAGTTCATCAACTGGTTCCTCGACGGCTGGGCCGGCGCCTACCTGAACCGCCAGGGCTACTACAGCGCCGTGCTGGAGACCGCGAAGGCCAAGATGGAGCCGTACGAGTGGGCCTACTGGATGGAAGGCAAGGCGGCCACCCAGGACATCAAGAGCCCCAACGGCGACCTGCTGGCCAAGGCCGGCGCCACGCGCGACGGCGGCAGCTACGAGCAGCGCATGGGCGGCATCGCCTGCTGGAACGCGGTGATGGACGAGAACGAGTACATGGTCAAGAAGTGGAACGAGTTCGTGGCGGCCTGATCCCGCTGCAGCGATGAAGAAGGGCACCGTCGCCTGGCTGCAGGCCTCGCCGCTGGCGGCGGTGTTCCTGTTCTTCTTTCTGGTGCCGCTGGGGCTGATCGTGATGGTGAGCCTGTGGCGCGCCACCGAATACGAGCTCATCCCGGCCGTCACCTTCAAGGCCTACGCCGACATCTTCGAAGGCTGCGCTTCCGGCGGCGAGCTGTGCGTGTCGCTGAAGACCTACCTCAGCACGCTCAAGTTCAGCCTGCTGGTGTGGGCCCTCACGCTGGGCATCGGCTTCACGGTGGCCTACTTCCTGGCCTTCCACGTGAGGAGCACGCTCTGGCAGACGGTGCTGTTCATCGTCTGCACGGTGCCCTTCTGGACCAGCAACGTGATCCGCATGATCAGCTGGATCCCGCTGCTGGGCCGCAACGGCCTGGTCAACGACCTGCTGCTGGCGACCGGCATCGCGAAGCAACCCGTGGAGTGGCTGCTGTTCAGCGACTTCTCGGTCGTGCTGGCCTTCGTGCACCTGTACACCATGTTCATGATCGTGCCGATCTTCAACTCGATGATGCGCATCGACCGCTCGCTCATCGAGGCCGCGCGCGACGCCGGCGCCGGCGCCTGGCAGACCGTGTGGCACGTGGTGGTGCCGCTCGCGCGCACCGGCATCATCATCGGCAGCATCTTCGTCGTCGCGCTCGTGATGGGCGACTTCGTCACCGTGGGCGTGATGGGCGGCCAGCAGATCGCCAGCGTCGGCAAGGTGATCCAGGTGCAGGCCGGCTACCTGCAGTTCCCGGCCGCGGCGGCGAACGCCGTGATCCTGCTCGTGGTGGTGCTGCTGATGATCACCGCCATGACGCGCCTCGTCGACCTGCGCAAGGAACTGTGAAGCGCGGCCTCTCGTTCTGGCTGCTGGCCGCGTTCTTCGCGGCCTTCGTGCTGTTCCTCTACGGGCCGATGCTGGCGATCTTCGTGCTCAGCTTCCAGGGCCCGGAAGGCGGCCTCACCTTCCCGCTGCGCGGCGTGAGCCTGCACTGGTTCGCCAAGCTCTGGGAAGGCATCGGCACGGTGGACATCGGCGCCGCGTTCCGGCGCTCGCTGGCGCTGGGGCTGGTGGTGATGGCGCTGACGGTGCTGCTCTCGCTGCTGGCGGGCCTGGCCTACCGCAAGCGGCTGGCCGGCGGCAGCGCCCTCTTCTACGTGGTGGTGGCCAGCCTGGTGATGCCTTCCATCATCGTCTCGCTGGGCATCGGCCTGATGTTCCGGCTGCTCGACGGCGGGCTCAAGTCGCTGCTCGAGGCCTGGGCACCTTCGTGGCTGGAAGGCTACGGCAGCGCGCTCGGGCTCTTCACCTCCGGCCTGGGCGCGCAGCTCACCTGGACGCTGCCCTTCGGCCTGCTGATCATGTTCGCGGTCTTCAACCGCTTCAACCCGGCCTACGAGGAAGCGGCGCGCGACCTCGGCGCCACGCCCTGGCAGGCGCTCGCCCACGTGGTGCTGCCGCTCATCGGCCCCAGCCTGGTGGGCATCGGCATGTTCGGCTTCACGCTCAGCTGGGACGAGATCGCGCGCAGCTCGCAGGCGATGGGCGACCTCAACACGCTGCCGCTGGAGCTGCAGGGCCTGACCACTACCGTCACCACGCCGGTGATCTACGCGCTCGGCACGGTGACCACGGTGATCTCGTTCGCGGTGATGGGCCTCACGCTGGGCGTGGTGTGGCTGTGGCGCCGGCGGCGCGGCCGATGAGCGGGCCCGACACCAGCACCGCCACCGGCCGCGTCTACGCCGCCATCCACGCGGCCATCGCCGAACAGCGGCTGGCCCCCGGCACGCGCCTCTTGGAAGTGGAGCTGGCCGCCGGTTTCGAGGTTTCGCGCACGGTGGTGCGGCAGGCGCTGCAGCGGCTGGCGCAGGACGGCGTGGTCGAGCTGCGCCACCACCACGGCGCGCAGGTGGCGCGGCCGTCGCGCGAACGCGCGGCGCAGGTGTTCGACGCCCGCCGGGTGCTGGAATGCGAGATCGCGCGCCGCCTCGCCGGCCGGCTGGACGCGGCGGCGCTGGCTTCGCTGCAGGCGCTGGCCGACGACGAGGCGGCAGCGCTCGCGCGCGGCGACACCGCCGCCGCCGTGCGCCTGTCGGCCGAGTTCCACCGCGCGCTCGCGCGCGAGGCCGGCAACGCGCTCTTCACGCGCTTCCTCGACGACCTGCTGCCGACGACGTCGCTCATGATCTCGCTCTACGGCGATCCTGCGCGCCCGTCCTGCACCGTGCACGGCCACCGCGAACTGCTGGCGGTGCTGGCCGCCGGCAGCGCCGCCGCCGCGTCGGCCGAGATGCGGCGCCACCTGGTGGAGCTGGAGCGTTCGCTCTCGCTCGGCCGCCGCGGTGCGCTGCGCGACCTCTTCGCCCCCTACAAGGAAGCGGCACCCTAGAATCGCGGCTCATGCCGTTCGCGCCCGCCGATTCGTCGCCGCAGCAGCTTTCGCTGTTCGACGAGCCCGCGCCGCCGCCCGCGCCGGCCCCCGCCCCGCCGCCGCCGCCCGGCCCCTTCCGCCACCCGCGTTCGCAGCGCGAGATCCGCTTCGGCGAACACCTCGTGGCCTACGAGCTGCGCCGGGCGCGCCGCCGCAGCATCGGCTTCGTCGTCGGGCCCGAAGGGCTCTCGGTGAGCGCGCCGCGCTGGGTGGGCCAAGGTGACATCGAAAGCGCGCTGCGCGAGAAGGCGAACTGGATCCTGCGCAAGCTGCACGAGCAGCGCGAGCGCGCGGCGCGCCTGGACCAGGCGCGCGTGGAGTGGCGCGACGGCGCCACCTTCCCCTTCCTCGGCCGCCCGGTCGCGGTGCGGCTGGACGCGCAGGCCGCCGCCACGCTGCTGGACGCCGAGACCGGCGCGCTGCAGCTGCCGCTGCCGCGCAGCGCCGAGCCGGCGCAGATCCGCGACGCCGTGCAGAGCTGGCTGCAGCGCCAGGCGCGCCGCCTGTTCGAGGAACGCTGCCAGCTCTTCGCCCAGCGCCTGGGCGTGCAGGTGCGGCGGCTGGCGCTCAGCTCGGCCGCCACGCGCTGGGGCAGCGCCAGCGCCGACGGGTCGATCCGCCTGAACTGGCGGCTGGTGCACTTCGCACTGCCGGTGATCGACTACGTCGTCACCCATGAGCTGGCGCACCTGCGCGAGATGAACCACGGCCCGGCGTTCTGGAACGTCGTGCGTTCGGTGCTGCCCGAGTTCGAACGCTCGCGCGACACGCTGCGTGACGAAATTCTCCCCGCCTTCGAATGAACGACTATTCCATCGCGACCTAGGGGGGTCTTCTCCCCCCACTGGAGGATGCCCCCCGGAGCCAAGCTTGGGCAGACTCCCGTTCAGCGCTGTCAGGACGCACCGGCTCAGGGAAAAGCAACCAGAAGACGCCAAGACGAAGGGCGGCAGGTTCTCGAAGGACCTGCCGCCCTTTCGTTTGGGGCGCCCGGTGCTGGAGAGGCGCGCGGCGGCTGGGCTTACATTTACGTTTACGTCAACGTCAGTCCTGCCATGGCCGAGTCCTCGCGCAACGGCGCGCGCACCTTCACGATCACCGAGCTCGCGCAGGAGTACGACGTCACCCCGCGCGCGATCCGCTTCTACGAGGACATGGGCCTGCTCGAGCCCGGGCGCGCCGGCCGCAACCGCGTCTACACGCAGCGCGACCGCACGCGGCTGAAGCTCACGCTGCGCGGCAAGCGGCTGGGGCTCACGCTGTCGGAGATCAAGCAGCTGGTGGACATGTACGACTCGCCGTCGGACACCACGCCGCAGCTGGAAGCCTTTCTTTCCGTGCTGGCCGCGCACCGGCGCCAGCTGGAGCAGCAGCGCGAGGACCTGGAAGTCACGCTGGCCGAGATCGCCCAGCACGAGGCACGCTGCCGCAGCCTGCTGGCCGCCGCGCGCCCGCGCAAGAACCCCAAGAAGGAGACCTGAACCATGAACCTGCCCGGACTCGACTTCCAGCTCGGCGAAGACATCGACGCCCTGCGCGACGCCGTGCGCGCCTTCGCGGAAAGCGAGATCGCCCCGCGCGCGGCCGAGATCGACCGCAGCGACCAGTTCCCGATGGACCTGTGGCGCAAGATGGGCGAACTCGGCGTGCTGGGCATCACCGTGCCGGAGGAATTCGGTGGCGCCAACATGGGCTACCTGGCGCACATGATCGCGATGGAGGAGATCAGCCGCGCCAGCGCGAGCGTGGGCCTCTCCTACGGCGCGCACAGCAACCTGTGCGTGAACCAGATCAAGCGCAACGGCACCGAGGCGCAGAAGAAGAAGTACCTGCCGAAACTCATCAGCGGCGAGCACGTGGGCGCGCTGGCGATGAGCGAGCCCGGCGCCGGCTCCGACGTCATCAGCATGAAGCTGAAGGCGGAGGAGAAGAACGGCTTCTACGTCCTGAACGGCAGCAAGATGTGGATCACCAACGGCCCCGATGCCGACACCCTGGTGGTCTACGCGAAGACCGAGCCCGAGCTCGGCGCGCGCGGCGTCACCGCCTTCCTGATCGAGAAGGGCATGAAGGGCTTTTCCATCGCGCAGAAGCTCGACAAGCTGGGCATGCGCGGCAGCCACACCGGCGAGCTGGTGTTCAACAACGTGGAGGTGCCGGCCGCCAACGTGCTGGGCGCGCTCAACGGCGGCGCCAAGGTGCTGATGAGCGGGCTGGACTACGAACGCGCGGTGCTCGCGGCGGGCCCCATCGGCATCATGCAGTCGGTGATGGACAACGTGGTGCCCTACGTGCACGACCGCCGGCAGTTCGGCCAGAGCATCGGCGAGTTCCAGCTCATCCAGGGCAAGCTGGCCGACATGTACACCGTGCTGCAGGCCGGTCGCGCGTTCTGCTACACGATCGGCAAGAACCTGGACAAGCTGGGCAGCGAACACGTGCGCCAGGTGCGCAAGGACTGCGCCAGCGTGATCCTCTGGTGCGCCGAGAAGGCGACCTGGATGGCCGGCGAGGGCATCCAGATCTTCGGCGGCAACGGCTACATCAACG
>CAYVXO010000235.1:0-8549 GCA_964454485.1 uncultured Rubrivivax sp. | reverse complement strand
CCCAGCCTGAACACCGACGGCAGCGCGCTCTCCAACATCGCCAGCTACCGCGTCGTCTACGGCACCAGCCCCGGCAGCCTCGGCTCGACGCTGGCCGTGCCCGGCGCCACCTCGACCAACGCCGTCGTGAACGGCCTGACCGCCGGCACCTGGTACTTCGCGGTGGTGGTGGTCAACGCCAACGGCACCACCAGCGCGCCTTCGGCCGCCGTCGCCCGCACCCTGCCCTGAACCCGGGCCGGCGTCTCAGCGCCCGTGGTACTGCACCACCGTCTTCACGGTGCAGTACTCCTCCAGCGCGATGAAGCCCTTCTCTCGCCCGTGGCCGCTCTTCTTCACGCCGCCGAAGGGCAGCTCGACGCCGCCGCCAGCGCCGTAGGTGTTGATGTAGACCTGCCCGCACTTCATCTTCTTGGCCACGCGCGTCTGGCGGCCGCCGTCGCGTGTCCAGATGCCGGCGATGAGGCCGTAGTCGGTGGCGTTGGCCAGGCGGATGGCGTCGTCCTCGTCGTCGAACGGGATCACGCTCAGCACCGGGCCGAAGACTTCCTCGCAGGCCAGCGCGTGGTCGCGCGGCACCGGGCCGAAGAGCGTGGGCGGCACGTAGTAGCCGCCCGGGTGCACGCCCTCGGCCACCTTGCCCTGGGCGATGAGCTTCACGCCTGAGTCCACCGCGCGCCGGATGTAGCCCTCCACGCGCGCCTTCTGCGCCGCGTTGATGAGCGGCCCGCACTCGCGGTCCATCGCCGGCGTGCCGGCGCTGCTGGCCTTGAAGAGTTCGGCCACGCGGGCGACGAAGGCGTCGTGGATGGACCGCTGCACCAGCAGCCGGCTGCCGGCCGAGCAGGTCTGGCCCGCGTTCTGCGTGATCGCCTTCAGGATGAAGGGCGTCGCGCGGTCCAGGTCGGCGTCCTCGAAGACGATCTGCGGGCTCTTGCCGCCCAGTTCCAGCACGCACTTGAGCACGCGCTCGGCGGCCGCCTTCTGCACCAGCGTGCCCACCTCGGGGCTGCCGGTGAAGCTGACGAAGTCGATGTCGGGGTGGTGCGTGAGCGCGTCGCCCGCCTCTTCGCCCAGCCCGGTGACGACGTTGAGTGCGCCCGCCGGCATGCCCGCCTTCTGCGCGATGCGGCAGAAGGCCAGCGGCGTCTGGCAGGCGTCTTCCGAAGGCTTGAGCACCGCCGCGTTGCCGGTGGCCAGCGCCGGCACCACGGTGCGGCCGAACATCTGCGCCGGGTAGTTCCACGGCAGGATGTGCGCCGTCACGCCGTAGGGCTCGCGCAGCACCACGACGTGGTAGTCCTCGAGGTAGGGGATCTGCTGGCCGTGCAGCTTGTCGGCGGCGCCGGCGTAGAACTCCAGGTAGCGCGCCGCCACCGTGATGTCGTTGCGCGCCTGGCCGATGGGCTTGCCGGTGTCGCGCGCCTCCAGCTGGCTGAGATTCTCGTGGTCCTCCAGGATGAGCGCGCTCATCTTCATGAGGATGCGGCCGCGCTCGGTGCCGGTGCTGCGGCCCCAGGCGCCTTCCATCGCGGCGCGCGCCGCCTTCACGGCGCGGTCCACGTCGGCCGCGTTGCCGCGTGCGATCTGGTCGAAGGGCTGGCCGGTGGCGGGGTCGATGACGGGCAGCGTCTCGCCGCCGGCGGGCGCGACCCATTCGCCACCAATGAAGTGCTTGGACATGCCTGTGGCTCCTGTGGGATGCGCCATCGTACGCCCGCCCGTCCCCGGGCTTTCCTGGGCAGCGCGCGCGCGGGGGGCGGCCCATACTGGCGGCACGGTTCCTGCTGCCGACCAATCAAGCCCAAGGACACTGGATGGATTTGAGAAAGCTCGTCGAACCCGACCGCGTGCACAAGTCGGTCTACACGGACCAGGCCATCTTCGACCGCGAGATGGAGCGCATCTGGGAACGCATCTGGGTCTACTGCGGCCATGAATCGCAGGTGCCCAAGGCGGGCGACTACCACGCGGTGCAGATCGGCCGCCAGCCGATGATCATGGTGCGCCAGCCCGACGGCCGCGTGAACGTGCTCTACAACCGCTGCCCGCACCGCGGCGTGCAGCTGGTGGGCAACCTGAAGGGCAACACCGGCGAATCGTTCGTCTGCAGCTACCACGCCTGGAGCTTCTGGCTCGACGGCAGCGTGCGTGCCATCCCGCTCGCCAAGGGCTACGAGAACACGCGCCTCACGCGCGAGAACCCCGACTGCCGGATGAAGCGCGCGGCGCGCGTGGACAGCTACCGCGGCTTCGTCTTCGCCAGCCTGTCCGAGGACGGCCCCACCTTGCAGGAGTTCCTGGGCGAAGCCAAGGTCGCCTTCGACGACATGTGCGACCGCTCGCCGGTGGGCGAAGTCGAAGTGGTGCCGGTGTGCCACCGCGTGGTGCAGCACTCGAACTGGAAGTTCTTCATGGAGAACCAGCTCGACGCGCTGCACCCCAGCGTGACGCACCAGTCTACCGGCATCTCGGCGGCGCGGGTGGAAAAGCGGCTGAAGGCGGCGGGCACGCCGCCGCTGTACTACCACATGCTCTCGGCCTTTGCGTCCAGCTTCGAGCAGTGGGACAAGGTGCAGACGGTCAACTTCCCGCGCGGCCACGGCATCCTGAAGGCCTACATGGGCCTGCGGCCGCAGGACCCGGACACGCTGGAATACGAGGCGCTGCTGAGATCGGCCTACGGCGAGCAGAAGACCGAGGAGTACCTCTCGCGCAGCATCCACCACGTGCTGGTGTACCCGTACCTCTCGGTGCAGTCGCCGCTGCAGCAGTTGCGCTGCATGCGGCCCATCGGGCCCGACAAGACGCTCTCGGAGATCTGGCACTTCCGGTTGAAGGGCGCGCCGGAGGCCATCTACCGGCGCAGCCTGTGGTACTACAACCTGGTCAACTCGCCGGCCACCATGATCAACGCCGACGACCTGGAGAACTGGAACAAGGGCCAGCGCGGGCTCGAATCGAACGGCGGCGACTGGGTCAGCTTCCACCGCTGGCACGGCGACGACACGGTGGACAACGGCGTCACCTACTCCAACCACGGCACCTCGGAGGCGGTGATGCGCAGCCAGTTCAAGGCCTGGGTCGAGTACATGGCCTGAGGCCGGGAGTCCACGCACCATGACCCAGAAAGCCATTCCCACCGCCGGCCCCGACTTCGAGCACCTGCTGGCGCAGGAGGTCGTGATCGAAGGGCAGAGCGAAGGCGCGCGCACCGGCGCGCAGTCGGTCGCGCCCGACCACTCGCCGCGCGCGCCCATCTCGGTGGCGCAGGCACCGCGCACCGGCCTGCCCAAGCCCGCGCTCGCGGTCGACTACGCGCTGCAGCGCGAGGTGGAACAACTGCTGTACCTGCAGGCCGAACTGCTCGATGGCAAGCACTGGCAGGCCTTCATCGACTGCTTCGCCGAAGACGGCGTCTACTGGATGCCGGTCACGCCCGAACAGACCGACTGGGAAAGCCAGCCTTCCATCTTCGCGGAAGACAAGCTGCTGATGGAGGTGCGCAAGGGCCGTGTCACGCACCCCAACGCCTGGTCGCAGGCGCCCATGTGGGAGACCAACCACGTGGTGAGCCACGTCGCGATCGAGTCGATCGAAGGCGGCACGCTGCAGGTGCGTTCGCGCTTCCACATGATGGAGCTGCGGCGCGACAGCGTGCGCCACTTCGGCGGCACCTATCGGCACACGCTGGTGCGCGATCCGTCTGGCCCGTTGAAGATCCGCCTGCAGCGCGTGGACCTGTTCAACAGCCAGGCGCCCTACGACTACGTCCTGCAAATCTGGGTCTGAACACCATGAAGAAGACACTCACCGCCCTTGCCTGCAGCCTGCTCCTGGCGGCCGGCGCCCACGCCGCCGACAAGGTGAAGATCGGCTTCGTCAGCACGCTCTCCGGCCCCTCTTCGGCACTGGGCGTGGACATCCGCGACGGCTTCCTGCTCGCCGTCAAGCTCAACGGCGGCAAGCTCGGCAACCTGCCGGCCGAGGTGCTGGTGTCCGACGACCAGTTCAAGCCCGACGTGGCGCGCCAGCTGTTCGAGAAGAACGTCAAGCGCGACAAGGTCGACTTCATGACCGGCGTGGTGTTCTCCAACATCATGCTGGCCGCGCTGCCCGAGGCCATCGACAACAAGGTCATCTACATCAGCCCCAATGCGGCGCCCAGCCCGATGGCGGGCAAGGACTGCAACCCGCTGTTCTTCGCCGTCTCGTGGCCGAACGACGCCTACCACGAGGCCGCGGGCCAGCTGGCCAACCAGCGCGACCTGAAGAGCGTGTACCTGCTGGCGCCCAACTACCAGGCCGGCAAGGACTCGCTGGCCGGCTTCAAGCGCACCTTCAAGGGCCAGATCGTCGGCGAGAACTACACCAAGCTGGGCCAGCTGGACTACGCGGCCGAACTGGCCGAGATCCGCGCCGCCAAGCCGCAGGCGGTGTACGTGTTCCTGCCCGGCGGCATGGGCATCAACTTCATCAAGCAGTACGTGGGCGCGGGCCTGGGCGCGCAGAGCACGCTGCTGCTGCCGGGCTTCTCGGCCGACCAGGACGTCATCGGCCCAGTGGGCGCGGCGATGGCCGGCATCTTCAACACCGCCCACTGGTCGCCCGACTTCACGAACGCGGCCAACCAGAAGTTCGTCGCCGCGTTCCAGAAGGAATACGGCCGCATCCCGACGCTCTACGCCTCGCAGGGCTACGACGCGGCGCAACTCATCAACGCCGCGGTGCGCGACCTCAAGGGCAAGCTCGACGACACCGAGGCGGTGCGCAAGGCGCTCAAGACCGCCAAGTGGGACTCGGTGCGCGGCCCCTTCAGGTTCAACACCAACCAGTACCCGGTGCAGAACTACTACGTGCGCACGGTCGGCAGCGACGGCAAGGGCGGGCTCGTCAACAAGTCCTTCGGCGAGCCGATCCTGAAGGACCACGGCGACGCGTACGTGCAGAGCTGCCCGATGAAGTGAGCGGGCTGTTGTTGCTCGAACAGGCGCTCAACGGGGCGCAGTTCGGGCTCATGCTGTTCCTGCTGGCCGCGGGCCTCACGCTGGTGTTCGGCGTGATGGACATGATCAACCTGGCGCACGGCTCGCTGTACATGGTGGGCGCGTTCGTCGCCGCTTGGGGCGCGGCGGCCACGGGCTCGTTCGTGCTGGGCGTCCTCGCCGCGGTGGTGCTCACGGCCGCCTTCGGCATGCTGCTGGAGACCACGCTGCTGCGCACGCTGTACGCGCGCGACCACCTCTCGCAGGTGCTGGCCACCTTCGCGCTCATCCTCATCCTCAACGACGGCGTGAAGATGGTCTTCGGCAACGACCTGCCGCTGTCCGCGCCGGCCGCGCTGGAAGGGCCGGTGCAGCTGCTGCCCGGGCTGCCGTATCCGTCCTACCGGCTGCTCATCATCGGCGTCGGGCTCGTGCTGGCGCTGGCACTGTGGGCGCTGGTGCAGAAGACGCGCCTGGGCGCGCTGGTGCGCGCCGGTGCTTCGAACCGCGAGATGTGCCAGGTGATGGGGGTCAACGTGCAGCGCCTGTTCACCGCCGTCTTCGGCATCGGCGCCGGGCTGTGCGCGGTGGCGGGCGCGCTGCTCGGGCCGCTCTTGGCGGTGCAGGTGGGCATGGGCGAGAACATCCTCATCCTCGCCTTCGTGGTGGTGGTGATCGGCGGCATCGGCTCGATGCGCGGCGCGCTCGTCGGCGCGCTGCTGGTGGGCGCGGTCGACACGCTCGGCCGCACCGCGCTGCCGGCGTTGCTGCGCGCCTTCCTGCCGCCTTCGTGGGCCAGCGCCGCGGGGCCGGCGCTGGCTTCGGTGGCGGTGTACGTGTTCATGGCGGCGGTGCTGGTGTGGCGCCCGCGCGGCCTGTTCCCGGCGCGCGGCTGATGGCGGCACGAGTCGGCCTCGGCGTCCTCGCCCTGCTGCTGGCCGCCCTGCCGGCCCTGCTGAACGCCTTCGACGCCGGCTTCTACCTGAGCCTGGCCACGCGCATCGTGGTCTACGCCATCGCCGCCACCAGCCTGAACCTGGTGCTGGGCTACGGCGGCATGGTCTCGCTCGGCCACGCGGCCTTCTTCGGGCTGGGCGCCTACGCCACCGGCGTGCTGCTGAGCGAAGGCGTCACCGGCGCCGGCACCCACCTGCTGGCGACGGTGGCGGTGTGCGGCGTGGCGGCGGCGGCCATCGGCGCCATCTCGCTGCGCACGCGCGGGGTGTACTTCATCATGATCACGCTCGCCTTCGCGCAGATGCTGTACTTCCTGGCCAATTCGGTGAAGGCCTACGGCGGCGACGAGGGCCTGAACGTGCGCGCGCGCTCGGTTCTGGCAACGGGCTGGGACCTGAAGAACGGCCCGCTGCTCTGGTGGGTGGCGCTGGCGGTGCTGGCGCTCTCGCTCTTTGCGCTCGCGCGGCTGGTGCCTTCGCGCCTGGGGCGCGCGCTGCTGGCGCTGCGCGACGACGAGACGCGCGCCGAGGCGCTGGGCTTTCCCACCTTCCGCATCCAGTGGCTGGTGTTCACGGCAGGTGGCGTGCTCTGCGGCGTGGCCGGCGCCCTGAGCGTGAACCTGCAGGGCTACGTGAGCCCGAACGCGCTGCACTGGACGCAATCCGGCACGCTGCTGGTGATGGTGATCCTGGGCGGCACCGGCACGCTGTGGGGCGGCGTGCTGGGTGCCACCGCGCTGCTGCTGCTGGAAGAGCTGCTCGCCGCCTACACCACGTACTGGTCGTTCTGGACCGGCTGGGTGCTGCTGGCGGTGGTGCTGTTCGCGCGCCGCGGCATCGCGGGGTTGCTGGTCCGATGAACTCACTGCTGCAGGTGCAAGGCCTGGTGAAGCGTTTCGGCGGCCTGGTGGCCACCGATCACGTCGACCTCCTGGTGGCCGCAGGCGAGATCCACGCCCTGATCGGCCCCAACGGCGCCGGCAAGACCACGCTGGTGGCGCAACTGGCCGGCCAGCTGGCACCCGACGAAGGCCGCATCCACTTCGACGGCCACGACGTCACCCGCCTGCCCGCGCACCAGCGCGCAAGGCGCGGGCTGGCGCGCTCGTTCCAGATCACGCGCCTGTTCGCCGGCTTCTCGGTGCGCGAGAACCTGGCGCTGGCGCTGCAGGCCGCCAGCGGCAGCAGCCTGCGCGCCTGGGCGCCGGTGGCGCGCGAGACCGCGCTCTTCGACCGCGTCGACGCGCTGCTGGCCGACCTGTCGCTGGCCGGCAAGGGCAGCGCGCGCGTCGACGCGCTTTCGCACGGCGAGCGCCGCATGCTCGAAGTGGGCCTGGCGCTGGCCGCCGCGCCGCGCTTGGTGCTGCTGGACGAGCCGATGGCCGGCCTCGGCGCGGAGGAGTCGGCGCGCATGGAGCAGCTGGTCGACGGCCTGCGCGGCCGCACCGCGGTGCTGCTGATCGAGCACGACGTCGACGCCGTGTTCCGCCTCGCCGACCGCGTGAGCGTGCTCGTGAACGGCCGCGTCATCGCCAGCGGCAGCCCGGAAGCGGTGCGGCGAGACGCCGGCGTCGTGGCCGCCTACCTGGGCGACGGGGAGCACGTGTGAGCGGCCCGCCGCTGCTCGAGGTGCAGGACCTGCACGCCGGTTACGGCGCGAGCCCGGTGCTGTTCGGCGCCGGCCTCACGGTGGGCGCGGGCGAGATCGTCGGCCTGCTGGGCCGCAACGGCATGGGCAAGACCACGCTGGTGCGCTGCATCGTCGGCCTCTTGAAGACCACGCAGGGCAGCGTGCGCTTCGGCGGCGCGGCGATCGACCGCGAGCCGCCGCACCGCATCTCGCACGCCGGCATCGCGCTCGTGCCCGAGGGGCGGCAGGTGTTCGCCAATCTCACGGTGCACGAGCACCTGGCCGCGTTCCAGCGCGGCGGCACGCGCTGGAGCCCGGCGCGCGTGTACGAGCTGTTCCCGCGCCTGGCCGAGCGGCGCGACCACCTCGGCAACCAGCTCTCCGGCGGCGAGCAGCAGATGCTGGCCATCGGCCGCGCCCTCGTCACGCACCCGAAGCTGGTGATCCTGGACGAGGCCACCGAAGGCCTGGCGCCGCTGGTGCGCGAGGAGATCTGGCGCGCGCTGAAGGCGCTGCGCGAGGCCGGCCACGCGATGCTGGTGATCGACAAGTACGTCGGCCGGCTGGTCGCCATCGCCGACCGCCACGTGATCCTGGAGAAGGGCCGCGTGGCGTGGGAAGGCAGCTCGGCGGCGCTGGGCGCCGACCGCGCCCTCTGGCACCGCTACCTGGGCGTGTAGCCGCGGGCTACTTCGTGCCTTCGCGCTCGCGCAGCTTGAAGCGCTGGATCTTGCCGGTGGCCGTCTTCGGCAGGTCGTTGACGAACTCGATCTGGCGCGGGTACTTGTAGGGCGCCAGGCGGTCCTTCACGAAGGCCTTCAGCTCGGCTTCGTCGGCAATGGCGCCGTTCTTCAGCACCACGAAGGCCTTGGTCTTGATCAGCCCCTCGGCGTCGGGCACGCCGATCACCGCCGCTTCCAGCACCGCCGGGTGCTGCACCAGCGTGGCTTCCACCTCGAAGGGGCTGACGTAGATGCC
>CAYVXO010000234.1:0-8602 GCA_964454485.1 uncultured Rubrivivax sp. | reverse complement strand
TGCGGGTGCGGAAGACGTCGCGCACCATGCCGCGCGCCTTGTGCATGAAGCACTTGGTGCCCTGCATCGTGACGATGCCCGCGGCGTCCTGGCCGCGGTGCTGCAGCAGCAGCAGCGCGTCGTAGATCAACTGGTTGACGGGCGTCTTCGCGATGACGCCGACGATGCCGCACATGGTGGGGAGTTGTCCTTTCAGGCCGGCAGGTGGCGCGCCACCGGTTCGGGCAGCACCGGTTTGAGGCCCGCCAGGGCCGTATTGAGCCACAGCGCGCCGGTGGAAGCGCGCCAGGCGGGCGAACGGGCGGCCGGCGTCAGCGCCACGCCCATCGCCAGCACCAGCAGCAGCACGCCGCCGCGCACGAGGCCGAAGCCGGCGCCCAGCGCCCGGTCGGCCAGCGAAAGCGGCGTGGCCTGGATCAGCAAGCGCACCAGCCGCGCCAGCAGCGCCCAGGCCAGCAGGCAGGCGACGAAGGTGAGCGCGAGGGCCGTGGCCAGCTGCAGCGTGGAGCCGGGCGTGCCGATCGGCAGGAAGGCCGCCACGTCGGCCGCGAACCACTGCGCCGCGACCCAGGCGACGAGCCAGCCCACCAGCGACATCAGCTCGAACAGGAAGCCGCGCACCACGCCCACCACGACCGACAGCGCGAGCGCCGCGATCAGCGCCCAGTCGACCCAGGCGAGGCCGGCGATCACAGCGTCAGCACCGCGGCCGGCAGCGCCGCGCCCTTGAGCTTGGCCGCCGCGTGGTCGGCCTCCTCGCGCGTGGCGAAGGGGCCGACGCGCACCCGCGTGCGCTTGCCGGCGTCGGTCTCGACGACCTGGGTGTAGGTCTTGAGGCCGAGCTTCTCGACGCGCTGCCTCGCGTCCTTCAGCGCGGCCGCGTCGGTGAAGGCGCCGACCTGGACGACGAAGCGGCCTTCCTTCGCCGCGGAGGCCGGCGGCGGCGACGCGGCGGGCTTGCCTTCCAGCAGCGACTTCGCGCGCTGCGCCTCTTCGACCTTCGCGACGACGGCAGGCTTCGGCGTCGCCGCCGGGGCGCTGGGCTTCGGCGCGGCGGCCGCCGTGTGTTCCCTGGGCTCCGCCGGCTTCGGCGCCGCCACCGGCGGTGCGGGCGCAGGTTCGGGTGCCGCCGAGGCGGCCGCGGCCACCTGCGGCGCCGGTTCCACCGGCGCTTCGGCCGGCACCTCGGCGGGCGGCACGGGCCGCCGGGTCACCGGCCGCGCGGGCGCGACGGTGCCGCCGTCCTTGCGCGCCGGCACCTCGATCGGCACGTCGGTCGCGATCGGCCGCGGCTGCGTCTCGAAGACGAGCGGGAAGACGACGATGCCCACCGCCAGCAGCACCACCGCGCCGATGAGGCGGCGGCGCGCGCGCGTGCGCGCGACCTGCACCGCGCCGCTGTCTTCGCTCTCGGTGGCGGCGGCCGCACGCCGCGCGGGCGGCTCGGGTTTCTTTCGCTGCAGGAAGGTCGGCAGGGGCATGAATCCGGCGCGGTCAGCCGGCGTGGCGGGCCGCGAGCCGCGGCAGGCCGTCCTTGAGAACGCCCCCCACGGTAAAGAAGGAACCGAAGACCACGATTCTATCGGCGGGGTCGGCCGCCGCCGCCGCCGCGGCCAGCGCGGCGGAAGGTGTCGGGTGACAGTGCGTTTCCACACCCGGCCCGAGCGCGGCGGCCAGCTCGGTCGCGCGGGCCGCGCGCGCGGTCGGCAGGTCGGTCAGGTGCCACACGTCCACCAGCGGCCGGATGCGCTCCAGCAGCCCGGGGATGTCCTTGTCGCGCATCGCGCCCAGCACGGCGTGCGTTCGCGGGTAGAAGCCCATCGCGTCGAGGTTGACGGCCAGCACGCCCACCGACTGCGGGTTGTGCGCCACGTCCAGCACCAGCGCCGGCTGGCCCGGCACCACCTGGAAGCGGCCCGGCAGCTCCACCTGCGCCAGGCCCTGCCGCACCGCCTGCGCGCTGACGGGCAGGCGCGTGCGCAGCGCCTCGAAGACAGCCAGCACGCCGGCCGCGTTGAGCAGCTGGTTGGCACCGCGCAGCGCCGGGTAGGCCAGGCCGGTGTAGCGGCGGCCGCGGCCGGCCCAGTTCCACTGCTGGCGGTCGCCGCTGGTGTTGAAGTCGCGGCCCACCCGCCAGAGGTCGGCACCGATGCTTTCGCCGTAACGCAGCACGCTGGCCGGCGGTTCGGGGTCGGAGACGATCGCCGGCCGGCCCGCGCGCATCACGTGCGCCTTCTCGAAGCCGATCGACTCGCGGTCGGGCCCCAGGTATTCCATGTGGTCGAGCGCGATGCTGGTGATGACGGCGCAGTCGCAGTCGAAGACGTTGACGGCGTCGAAGCGGCCGCCCAGCCCCACCTCCAGGATCACCAGGTCCAGCGGCGCCGCGGCGAGCGTGTGCGCGATCGCCAGCGTGGTGAACTCGAACCTGGTGAGCGTGATCTCGGCGCGCGCCTGCTCCACCGCCTCGAAGTGCGGTAGCAGGGTCCCGGCTTCCACCGGCCGGCCGCCGATGCGGCAGCGTTCGGTGAAGTGCACGAGCTCGGGCTTCTGGTACAGGCCCACGCGGTAGCCGGCGGCGAGCGCAATGGCTTCCAGCATCGCGCAGGTCGATCCCTTGCCGTTGGTGCCGGCCACCGTGATCACCGGCACGGTGAATTCGATGCCGAGCCGGCGCCGCACCTCGGCCGTGCGCTCCAGCGACAGGTCCATCGAGACCGGGTGCATCCGATCGCAATGCGCGAGCCAGTCGTCCAGTGTGCGGAGCAGGTTCATCAAACGAAACCGGGCCCGCGAAGGGCCCGGCGTGGCCAGGTCCGGGTCTCAGGCTACGGCGTCGGCGCTCTGCCGTTGCAGCATCGCGCACACGCGGGCGATGGTCGAGCGCAGCTGGCGGCGGTCGACGATCATGTCCAGCGCGCCCTTGCCCAGCAGGAACTCGCTGCGCTGGAAGCCTTCGGGCAGCTTCTCGCGCACGGTGTTCTCGATCACGCGCGGGCCGGCGAAGCCGATCAGCGCCTTCGGCTCGGCGATGACCACGTCGCCCACGAAGGCGAAGCTCGCCGAGACGCCGCCCATCGTGGGGTCGGTCAGCACGCTCACGTAGGGCAGCTTCGCCTTCGCCAGCCGGGTGAGCGCGGCATTGGTCTTGGCCATCTGCAGCAGGCTCAGCAGCCCTTCCTGCATGCGCGCGCCGCCGGTGGCGGCGAAGCTCACGAAGGGCACCTTCTGCTCCAGCGCCGCCTCGACGCCGCGCACGAAGCGCTCGCCCACCACCGAGCCCATCGAGCCGCCCATGAAATCGAACTCGAAGGCGGCGGCCACCATCGGCACGCTCATCACCGCGCCGCCCATCACCACGAGCGCGTCGGTCTCGCCGGTGGATTCGAGCGCGGACTTCAGCCGTTCGGGGTACTTCTTGCTGTCCTTGAACTTGAGCGCGTCGACCGGCAGCACTTCCTGGCCGATCTCCCAGCGGCCTTCGGGGTCGAGGAAGGCGTCGAGGCGGGCGCGGGCGCCGATGCGGTGGTGGTGGTCGCACTTCGGGCAGACGTTGAGGTTCTGCTCGAGGTCGGTCTTGTAGAGCACCGTCTCGCAGGCCGGGCACTTGATCCACAGCCCTTCGGGCACGGTGCGGCGCTCGGCCGGATCCGTGGGCTGGATCTTCGGCGGCAGCAGCTTTTCCAACCAGCTCATCTTGCGCTCGCTCCTTCGTTCACTTCGCGTCCAGCGCGGCGCGGATCTCGGCCATGAAGGACCGGGCCACCCCCGCCACGCGGTCGCGCGGCTCGGCTTCCAGCAACTGCACCAGGCGCGTGCCGATGACCACCGCGTCGGACACCGCCGCCACCGCCTTCGCGCTGGCGGCGTCGCGGATGCCGAAGCCCACGCCGACCGGCACCTTCACGCGCTCGCGGATGCGCGGCACCATCGCCGCCACCGCGCCGGTGTCCAGGTGGCCGGCGCCGGTGACACCCTTGAGCGACACATAGTACACGTAGCCGCTGGCGATGCGGCCGACCTGGGCGATGCGCTCGTCGGTGCTGGTGGGCGCGAGCAGGAAGATCAGGTCCAGCCCGGCGGCCTTCAGCTTGCCGGCGAAGGCTTCGCACTCCTCCGGCGGGTAGTCGACGACCAGCACGCCGTCGACGCCGGCTTCGCGCGCGGCGGCGATGAAGGCGCCCTCGCCTTCGCGCTGGTCGTAACGTTCCACCGGGTTGGCGTAGCCCATCAGCACGACCGGCGTCTTCAGGTCGCGCTGGCGGAAGGTCTTCACCGCGGCCAGCACCTGCGGCAGCCCGATGCCGCGCGCGAGCGCACGCTCGCCGGCTTTCTGGATCACCGGGCCGTCGGCCATCGGGTCGCTGAAGGGCACGCCGAGCTCGATCACGTCGGCACCGCCTTCGGCGAGGCCGTGCATGATGTCCGGCGTCGCATCTGCGAACGGGTCGCCGGTGGTGACGTAGGGGATCAGCGCCTTGCGGCCCTCGGCCTTGAGGCGCTCGAACGTGGCGGCGATACGGCTCATTGCTTCACCTGCTGGCCGCGGCACGAAGGCCGGCAGTAGAAGTCGGCGCCCGAGAGGTCGGCCACGGTGCCGATGTCCTTGTCGCCGCGGCCCGAGAGGTTCACCAGCAGGTGCTGGTCGGGGCGCATGGTGGGGGCGATCTTCATCGCGTACGCCACCGCGTGGCTGGACTCCAGCGCTGGGATGATGCCCTCGGTGCGGCACAGCTTGTGGAAGGCGGCGAGCGCTTCGTCGTCGGTGATGCCCACGTACTCGGCACGGCCGATGTCCTTCAGGTACGCGTGCTCGGGGCCCACGCCGGGGTAGTCCAGGCCGGCGGAGATGGAGTGCGTCTCGGTGATCTGGCCGTTCGCGTCCTGCAGCAGGTAGGTGCGGTTGCCGTGCAGCACGCCGGGCGAGCCGGCCGACAGCGACGCCGCATGCTTGCCGGTGGCCAGGCCCTGCCCCGCCGCTTCGACGCCAATCAGGCGCACGTTCTCGTGCCGGATGTAGGGGTAGAAGATGCCCATCGCGTTGCTGCCGCCGCCCACGCAGGCGATCACGGCGTCGGGCTGGCGGCCGATCAGCTCGGGCATCTGCAGCAGGCATTCGTCGCCGACGACGCGCTGGAAGTCGCGCACCATCGTCGGGTAGGGGTGCGGGCCGGCCACGGTGCCGATGATGTAGAAGGTGTTCTCGACGTTGGTGACCCAGTCGCGCAGCGCCTCGTTGAGCGCGTCCTTGAGCGTGCGGCTGCCGCTGTGCACGGGCACCACCTCGGCGCCCAGCAGCCGCATGCGATAGACGTTCGGGCTTTGGCGCCGCAGATCCTCGGCGCCCATGTAGACCACGCAATCCAGACCCCAGCGCGCACAGACGGTGGCCGTGGCCACGCCGTGCTGGCCGGCGCCGGTCTCGGCGATGACGCGCGGCTTGCCCATGCGGCGCGCCAGCATGGCCTGGCCGATGCAGTTGTTCACCTTGTGCGCGCCGGTGTGGTTGAGGTCCTCGCGCTTGAGGTAGATCTGCGCGCCGCCCAGTTCGCTCGACAGGCGCGCCGCGTGGTAGACCGGGCTCGGCCGGCCGACGAAGTGCTTCAGTTCGCGCCGGAATTCGGCCTGGAATTCCGGGTCCTGGCGGTAGTGCTCGTAGGCCGCCTCCAGTTCGCGCAGCGCGTGGATCAGCGTCTCGGCGACGAAGGTGCCGCCGTAGGGCCCGAAGTGCCCGCGGGCATCGGGTTGGTCGTAATTCAGCATTCGAAGACTCTCCGGGGTCAGCCGGCGGCGAGCCTTTCGTCGGCTTCGCGCACCGCCTTGCAGAACCGGCGCATCAGGGCGGCGTTCTTGAGGCCCTTGCCCTGCTCCACGCCGGAGCTCACGTCAACGGCCCAGGGCCGGACGCGAAGCACCCCATCGGTCACATTGGCAGGACTCAACCCACCAGACAAAACGACCGGAAGGGGAACGCTTGGTGGAATCAGTGACCAATCGAAGACCTTTCCACTGCCGCCGTAGGAATCGACATGGGTGTCGAGCAGCAGGCCCTGCGCCTCGTGGAAGCGCCGGGCGAAGTCTAGCAAATCGAACCCCGGCCCCATGCGCGCGGCGCGCAGGAAGGGGCGGCCGGCGGCGGCGCACTGTTCCGGCGTCTCGTCGCCGTGGAACTGCAGCAGCGCCTGCGGCAGCGCCTCGGTGGCGCGGCGCAGTTCTGAAGGCGTGGGGTTCACGAACAGCAGCACCGGCGTCACGAAGGGCGGCAGGCGCGATGCGAGCGCCTGCGCGCGTTCGAGCGGCACCGCGCGCGGGCTCTTCGGCCAGAGCACGAAGCCCACCGCGTCGGCGCCGGCGTCCACCGCGTCGTCGACGTCGGCCTCGCGCGTGAGGCCGCAGATCTTGATGCGCGTTCGGCTCACGGGAGGTTCAGCCAGTCGAAGGCCGGCGTGCGGTCGGGGATGCCATGCGCAGCATCGTAGTACGGGCCCACGAAGTACAGCCCGGCGGCGGGAAAGGTGGGGGCGGCGGCGTCGCGGCTTCGCGAAGCCAGCACCTCGGCCATCCAGCCCGGCTTCTCGCGCCCGCTGCCCACCGCGAGCAGGCAGCCCATGATGTTGCGCACCATGTGGTGCAGGAAGGCGACGCCGTCGAAGTCGAAGCGCCAGAAGGCGCCCTGGCGCGAGATCGCGATCGAGTGCAGGCGCTTGACCGGGGTCGACGCCTGGCAGTCGGCGGCGCGGAAGGCGCTGAAGTCGTGCTCGCCGACCAGGTGGGCGGCGGCGGCGCGCATCGCGTCGCCGTCCAGCGGCCTGAAGGTCCAGCCGGCGAGTCCGCTTTCCAGCGCCGGCCGCACCGGCGATTCGAGCAGCCGGTAGCTGTAGCGCCGCCCGCGCGCCGCGTTGCGCGCATGGAAGCCTGCGCCCACCGGCCGGCACCACTGGACGGCGATGTCCTCGGGCAGGAACCGGTTCGTGCCGCGTACCCACGAGAAGGGCTCGCGTTCGACCGGCGCGTCCAGGTGCACGACCTGGTTGAGCGCATGCACGCCGGTGTCGGTGCGGCCGGCGCACACGGTGGCCACGGGCTGCGCGGCGAAGGCCGAGAGCGCGGCCTCCAGCCGGTCCTGCACGGTGCGGCCGTCGGGCTGCGACTGCCAGCCGTGATAGGCGCCGCCGCGGTAGGCGACGCCGAGCGCGATGCGCGGGCCGGCCGGATCAGCCAAGCGTGGAGAGCATCCCCTGCGCCTTGGTCTTGAGCGCGCCTTCGGCCTTGGCCACGACTTCCTCGAGCAGGTCGCGCGCGCCTTCCAGGTCGCCGATCTGGCGGAATTCCTCCGCCAGTTCGAGCTTGCGCGCCAGCGGGTCGCCGTCGCCCGACAGCGTGCCGTGCTGCGAGTCGGTGGTGTCGAGGCCGAACTCGGAGAAGTCCATCGTCGAATCGGGCGGCCGCGGGCCGCCGCCGCCGGACGAGGGCTTGGCGTCGCCGAGGTCCATGTCGCCGAGGTCGAAGTCGAGCGCGCCCATGTCCTTCGGCGGCTCCACGCGCTGCGTCGGCGGCTCCACGCGCGGCATCGCCGGCAGCGTGGGCGGCGAATCGGGCTGCGGTTCGAGCATGGCGATGTTCGGCACCGGCAGCGTGGCTTCCGGGTGCACCGGGGCGGGGGCCTCGTGCCCGCCGGCACCGATGTCCAGCTCCAGGTCCACCGGGCCTTCGGCCGCGGCGGCAGGCTCCTGCTCGTGGTCCAGCGTGGCGTCGGGGGCGGGCTGGAACACCGGCAGCGAAGGCTTGGCCGTGTGCGGCATCGTCGTCGCGTCGAGCGGCTCGATCATCTTGCCGCTCGGGCCCACCGCCAGATCGGGCGCACCGCCGGGCTGGTAGAGCGCGTTGTCGGGGTCGATCTGGCGGCCCAGCTCCTGCGCCTTGGCCCAGTCCTCGCCGGTGCCGCGCGTGAGCGTGTAGACCTGCGTGGCCAGGAGCTCGAAGCCCTTGATGTCGCGCCGCTTGACGTAGACCTCCAGCAGCTTGATGCGGATGGCCATGCGCTCGGGGCTGGCGCGCATGGCTTCCTTCAGGATCTCCTCGGCCTGCAGGTCGCGGCCGTAGGCCAGGTAGACGTCGGCCTCGGCCACCGGGTCGACGTCGCCGATGGCGTCCAGCTGGCTGAGCGAGTAGCTCATCGACGAGACGGCGCCCGAGCTGGTGCTGGCCGCTTCGCGCGTGTCGATGCGCTGACCGCCGCTGGCGCCGAAGAACGAATCGGGCTGCAGGCGGCTTTCCAGGAACGAGGTTTCGCCGCTCTGCTTGCGCAGGCGGCCGCGCAGCCGGTACAGGCCCAGGCCGGCCAGCAGCGCGACCAGCACGCCGGCACCCGGCAGCACGAGCGGGTTCTCGAGCAGGGTGGCGATGAAGCCGGGTTCCTCGGCCGGCGGCGGCAGCGCCGCGGGCTTGGGCGGCGCGACCACCGGCGAAGGCGGCGGCGCCGAAGCGACCGGCGGCGCCACCGGGGCCGCCGCCGGCGTGGCCACCGGCAAAGGCGAAGGCGTGGGCGTCGGCGTGGCGACCGGTGAGGGCGAAGGCGTGGCCACCGGCGTAGGGCTCGGGG
>CAYVXO010000233.1:0-8644 GCA_964454485.1 uncultured Rubrivivax sp. | reverse complement strand
CGATCGACTACCTGGACTTCGCCTCGCCCGTCAGCGGCCTGGGCGGCAAGATGGGCCTGGACGCCACCAACAAGTGGCCGGGCGAGACGGCGCGCGAATGGGGGCGCCCGATCGCGATGGACGCCGCGGTGCAGGCACGCGCCGACCGGCTGGTCGCTGCCCTGATGGAATCCCGCTGAGCGAAAAGACACGAACGCGACCGCGGGAACCGCTTGCCGCGCCCGGGCGCATCGACTAATGTTCGTACGCCTGCCGCGGGCAGGTACCTTTCGATGGCGCAGTCACTGCGCATCAGGGGCCCCGGACCTCATCTCTCCGGATCCCCATCGGCGGCTTGCCGCCCACCCCTCCGGCCGTCAAGGTGCGGAGGGGTTCGTGTTTTCAGG
Organism: uncultured Rubrivivax sp.; assembly: GCA_964454485.1. Taxonomy (GTDB): domain Bacteria; phylum Pseudomonadota; class Gammaproteobacteria; order Burkholderiales; family Burkholderiaceae_C; genus Rubrivivax. The sequence goes on along the minus strand of CAYVXO010000233.1, from coordinate 8,258 downwards.
GCCTGAGATTTCGCCGGCGATGAGCGCATAGGACCGCCGCCGCATCGCCGGGTCGTGCGCCCAGGTGTTCACCACCAGCTCGTCCAGTCCCAGGCGCGCGGCCAGTGCGCGCATGCGGGCCGCCACCTCCGGGCCGGTGCCGACCAGCGCGTTCTCGCGCACCGGAGCCAGGGCCGCCAGTTCTTCGGCGGTGAATCCGCGTTCGGCCACGGTCGAAGGCGCCTGCAGCGGGCCGAGCAGGCCACGCTGCCGGTCCAGCCGCCAGCGTTCGCGGCTTTGCGCGTGGAAGCGCGCTTCCTCGGCCGTGTCGGCGGCCAGCGCCCAGACGCAGATCGTCGGCTGCGGCCGCGGGTGGCGTTCGCTCGGCCGGTACAGCGTGCGGTACAGGTCCAGCGCCTGCTCGACGCCCTGGCCGTCGGCAAAGAAGTAGGCGAAGGCGTAGGGCAGCCCCAGTTGGGCCGCGAGGCGCGCGCCGTAGTCCGAGCTGCCCAGGATCCAGATCTCCGGCGGCGCCACGCCGGCCGACGGCAGCGGATGCGCGGCGATGCCCTGGTGGCGCTGGCCGCGGGTCCAGGCCTGCAGGTCCAGCACCTGCTGCGGGAACTGCTCCGTGGCCTGGGCCGCGTTCGGATTGAGCGCGAAGGCGGTCCGCATGTCGCCGCCGGGCGCGCGCCCGACGCCCAGGTCGATCCGTCCCGGCGCCAGCGCCTGCAGCACGCCGAACTGCTCGGCCACCTTCAGCGCCGCGTAGTGCGGCAGCATCACCCCGGCGCTGCCGAGGCGGATGCGCGAGGTGCGCGCCGCGATCGCCGCCAGCAGCACTTCCGGTGCGCTGCCCACGATGGTGGGCAGGCCGTGGTGTTCGCTGACCCAGAAGCGGTGGTAACCCAGCGCTTCCACGTCCTGCGCCAGCTGCAGCGTGTCCTGCAGCGCATGCGCGTCGTCGCGCCCCGCACAGCGCACCGACTGGTCCAGCACCGAGAGCTTCATCGCTCGCTGGCGACGAGCGCGGCCGCCTTCTCGCCGATCATGATCACCGGCGCGTTGGTGTTGCCCGAGATGATGGACGGCATGATCGACGCGTCGGCCACGCGCAGGCCGTCGATGCCGTGCACGCGCAACTCGGCATCGACCACGTCCTCGGGGCCGGGCCCCATGCGGCAGCTGCCCACCGGGTGGTAGATGGTGTCGGCGTGGCCGCGCACGAAGGTCTCGATCTGGGCGTCGCTCACCGCCGCCGCCGAGGCCGGCAACTCGCGGCCGCCGAAGGCCGTCAGCGCCGGCTGGCCGAGGATGCCGCGCATCAGCTTGAAGCCCTGCACCAGCCGCGGCAGGTCGTCGGGGTCGGCGAAGAAGGCGGGGTCGATCGCCGGCGGCGCCAGCGGGTCGGGGCTGGCCAGCGTCAGGCGGCCGCGGCTCTTCGGGCGCAGCAGGCACACGTGGCAGGAATAGCCGTGCCCGAACACCGTCTTGCGGCCGTGGTCGACGAGCTTGCCGATCACGAAGTGCAGTTGCAGGTCGGGCCGGTCCGCTTCGGGGCCGCTGCGCAGGAAGCCGCCCGCTTCGGCGAAGTTGGTGGTCAGCATGCCGCTGCGGTGGCGTCGCCACTCGAGCACGCCCTTCAATGCATGCCAGGCGCCGGTGAGCGAGAGCCCGAACAGGTCGGTGAGCTGCGGCGCGTCGACCACCTGCACCACGTCGACATGGTCGTGCAGGTGGCGGCCGACGCCGGGCAGGTCGTGCGCCACCGGGATGCCCAGCCGCTGCAGTTCGGCGCCGGGGCCGATGCCCGAGAGCAGCAGCAGTTGCGGCGACTGCAGCGCGCCGGCCGCCAGCAGCACTTCGCGCCGCGCCTGCAGCGTGCGCGTGGCGCCGCCTTCGCGGATCTCCACGCCTACCGCGCGGCGGCCTTCCAGCAGCACGCGCAGCACCTGCGCGCCGGTCAGCACCTGCAGGTTGGTGCGCGAGCGCGCCGGCGCCAGGTAGGCCTTGGCCGCACTGAAGCGTTCGCCGTTGCGGTGCGTCACCTGGTACATCCCGAAGCCTTCCTGGCGCGCGCCGTTGAAGTCCGGGTTGGCCGGGTAGCCGGCCTGCTGCGCCGCCTGCACGAACAGCGGGCCGAAGCGGTTCGGGCTGCGCAGGTCCATCACGTTGAGCGGCCCGCCGGTGGCGTGCCACGCGTCCGCGCCGCGTTCGTTGTGCTCGGCCTTCAGGAAGAAGGGCAGCACGTCGGACCAGCCCCAGCCCGGGTTGCCGGCGGCGGCCCAGGCGTCGTAGTCCTCGGGCTGGCCGCGCAGGTAGATCATCGCGTTGACCGAGCTCGACCCGCCCAGCACCTTGCCGCGCGGCTGGTAGCCGCGGCGGCCGTTCAGGCCGGGCTGCGGCACGGTCTCGAAGCCCCAGTTGGCCTGGCCGGTCTGCGCCAGAAGGGCCAGGCCGGCAGGGCAGTGGATGAGCACGCTGCTGTCGGGCGGGCCCGCCTCCACCAGGCAGACGCTGTTGCGCGGGTCCTCGCTCAGCCGGGCGGCGAGCACGCAGCCGGCGGAGCCGGCACCGACGATGATGTAGTCGAACATGCGACCTTCAGGGAAGCCGGCATCGATGATGCCATCGACCCTGCGGCCGCTTTTCGGCGTGCGCCTCTACTTGCGGACGTTGTCGAGCGAGCGCGCCGGCTGGTAGCCGAGCGCCACCGCGCGTGTCTCGTAGTGCGCCGCCAGCACCGGCTGGTCGGTGCGCCTGAAGTGCAGCGCCAGTTCGTAGCTGGCGTTCTCGTCGCCGAGCAGCGAAGCCAGCTGCAGCCAGCCGACCCAGCGGTTGGGCCCGACCTCGCCGTCGCGGCTGGCGCGCGCCAGCCGCAACACGGCGGCGCGATCGCCCAGCGCTGCCAGGCGCAGTTCGGACCGCGTGGCGCCGGGCGGCGCCGCGAAGGCGCTGCGGTACAGGCGCACATCGTTGCGTGCCAGCAGGCGCGCGGTCTCGCCGGCGCGTCGGCGGTCGGCCTGCACGGCGTCGGCCGCACTGCCCTGGGGGAAGGCCTGCAGGTAGCGATCGGCGGCCCGCACGATGTCGGCCGGCCACAGCGCTTCGCTCACCTGCGCCAGCAGCGTGGGCTCGTCGGACTGGGCGCGTGCCGGCGCCGCGACCAGCAGCAGGCCCGCCAGCAGTGTCAGAAGGTGGATCAGCGCGCGCACGTCGCCATTGGATCGCAGCCACCCCGCCCGCAGGGGTGAGCAGATGTTGCCGGCGGCTGGCCGAAGCCTGTTGGGCGCGCGCAATTCACGTCCGGTGGATGGGGTCGATCCACGGCACCGTCTGCGGCGTCTCGACCGCTTCGATGTCCAGGTTCACCACCGTCGCCTCGCCGTCGCTGCGCACCAGCACGCATTCCAGCGTCTCGGTGGGGCTGGCGTTGATCTCCTGGTGCGGCACGAAGGGCGGCACGTAAATGAAGTCGCCCGGCCCGGCCTCGGCGGTGAACTCGAGCCGCTCGCCCCAGCGCATGCGGGCGCGCCCCTTGACGACGTAGATCACGCTCTCCAGCGGGCCGTGGTGGTGGGCGCCGGTCCTGGCGTCGGGGTGGATGTGCACGGTACCGGCCCACAGCTTCTGCGCCCCGACGCGCGCGAAGTTGATCGCCGCCTTGCGGTCCATGCCCGGCGTCTGCGCCGTGTTCGGGTCCAGCCGGTCGCCCGGCACCACGCGCACGCCGTCGTGCTTCCAGCGGTCGGGGGCGGCGGCAGGGTCCATGGCAGGCGGTCCTGTTGGGAGCGAAGCGTGGATTCTCCGGCGCTTTCCCCGCGCGCACCATGCCACCGGAGAGCGGAAGGTTGCGATAATTGCGAATTCATCAAATAGAGAAACCGCTTTCGACCATGGACATCCTCCGCCGCCACAACGTCCGCCGCAGCGGCCAGGGCCGGCCGACGTTGCTGTTCGCCCACGGCTTCGGCTGCGACCAGCAGATGTGGCGCTTCGTCGCCCCCGCCTTCGAGGCCACGCACGAGGTGGTGCTGTTCGACCACGTCGGCTGCGGCGGCTCCGACGCCGCCGCCTACGACGACATCCGACATGCCAGCCTGGACGGCTACGCGCAGGACCTGGTCGACATCGTGCGTGCGCTCGACCTGCGCGAGGTGGTGCTCGTCGGCCATTCGGTGGGCGCGCAGATCGGCCTGCTGGCGTCGATCCAGGCGCCCGACCGTTTCGCCAGGCTGGTGCTGGTGGCGCCTTCGGCGCGTTATCTCAACGACCCGCCGGCGTACGTCGGCGGTTTCGACCGCGCCGACATCGACGGCCTTATCGACATGATGGACCGCAACCAGCTCGGCTGGGCCAACTTCCTGGCGCCGCTGGTGATGAACCCGCGCAACCCGACCGAGTTGACCGAGGAACTGCGCGCCAGCCTGTGCGCCGGCGACCCCTACATCACGCGCCGCTTCGCGCAAGCCACCTTCCTGTCGGACAACCGTGCCGACCTGCCGCTGGTAAGCGTGCCTTCGCTGCTCCTGCAGTGCACCGACGACGCGATCGCCCCGCGCACGGCGGGCGACTACCTGCACCGCCACCTGCGCGCCAGCACCCTGCGCACGATCGAGGCGGCCGGCCACTGCCCGCACATGACGCACCCGCGCGAGACCATCGAGGCGATCCGCGAGTACCTGGCCGCGTGAGCGAGATCCCGCACGGCCACGCGATCACGCTGGACGCCGACGCCTTGCCTTGCGGCTGGCTGCGGCTGGAGGTGGGCGGGCGCCTGCACGCCACCAACGAACCGCTCAGGCGGCTGCTCGGCCGCGAGCAGCAGGCGCTGGAAGGCGAGTGGGTCGACACCCTGCTGGCCGGCGGCGCGCGCGTGCTCTACCACTCGTACCTGATGCCGCTGCTGCAGCTGCACGGCCGCGTCGAGGAGTTCGCGCTCGGCCTGCGCCATGCCGACGGCAGCACGGTCGACGCGCTCGTCTACGCCGTCCTGCGCCCGGCCGAAGGCGGCGACGTGGTCGAGGCCACGCTGGTGCCGATGCGCGAACGGCGCCGGCTCGAGGACGAACTGCTGCGCGTGCGGCGCGCCGCCGAGATGGCGCCGGGGGTGATCTTCCAGATCGTCAGCACCAGCAGCGGCGGCCTCGCGATGACCTATGCCAGCGATGCACTGCGCCGGCTCTACCAGCTCACGCCCGAGCAGGTGCGCCACGACGCCGCGCCGCTGCTGGACCGGGTGGACCCGGCGCACCGCGCCCGCGTGGCCGACGCGCTGCGCGCCGCCGCCCCCAGCGGCCGCGAATGGCGCGACCGCTTCCGCGTCGTGCTGCCCGGCCGCGGCGAGGCCTGGCACGAGGCGCGCGCGGTGGCGCGCCTGGACACCGGCGGGCGCACGGTGTGGCACGGCTTCATCGCCGACGTGACCGACCAGCGCACGCTGGAAGGCGCGGTGCGCGAGAAGGAGGCCGCCGAGAGCGCGAGCCGCGCCAAGAGCCGCTTCCTGGCGCGCATGAGCCACGAGCTGCGCACGCCGCTCAACGGCATCCTCGGGTTCGCGCGCCTGCTGCGCATCGACGAGGCCGGCACGCTCAGCGCCGAGCAGCGGCGGCGCCTGGGCATCATCGAGGACTCGGGGCGCAGCCTCACGCGGCTGATCGACCAGGTGCTGGACATCACCCGCATCGAGCAGGGCGGCCTGGCGCTGCGGCGCGAGCCGGTGCCGCTGCGCCCGCTGCTCGAGCACGCGCTGCGCATGGTCGAGGCGCCCGCGCTGGCGCGCGGCATCACGCTGGCACCGGTCGACTGCCCGCCGCCGCTGGCGGTGCTGGCCGACCGCGACCGGCTGGCGCAGGTGCTGGCCAACCTGCTGTCGAACGCGGTCAAGTACGACCGCCCCGGCGGCCGCGTCACGCTCACCGCCTCGCAGGACGGCTGCGGCGTGCGCATCGCCGTCGCCGACACCGGCCCGGGCCTGAGCGAGGACCAGCAGCGCCAGCTGTTCCAGCCCTTCAACCGGCTGGGCGCCGAGCGCACGGGGGTCGAGGGCGTCGGCCTGGGGCTGCTGATCTCGCGCCAGCTCGTCGAGCTGATGGGCGGCACGATCACGGTCCTGAGCGCACCCGGCCGCGGTTCGGAGTTCGCCGTCCGTCTGGCCCCCGCGGCACTGCCGGCGCCGCCGGCCGAGGTGCCGGCCGTGCCGCCGCGTGCCGCGCCCTCACGGCCGCGGCGCGTGCTCTACGTCGAGGACAACCCGGTCAACGCGATGCTGATGGAGGCGGTCTTCGAACTGCGGCCCGGCTGGTCGCTCGAGGTGGTGGGCGACGGTACGGCGCTGGAGCGGGCCGCGCTCGCCGCGCCGCCCGACCTGCTGCTGCTGGACCTGCACCTGCCCGACGGCGACGGCGTCGAGCTGCTGCGGAACCTGCGCCGCCACGCCGCGCTGGCCGAGACGCCGGCGGTGGTGGTCTCGGCCGCGGCGATGCCCGAGGACGTGGCGCGCGCGCTGGCCGCCGGCTGCGCCGGCTACTGGACCAAGCCGCTGGACGTGGACCGCGCGCTCGCGCGCATGGAGACCCTGTTCGGCGACGCCTGAGCGCGCTCGCCATAATGCCGGTCCCCCGCGCGGTCCGAACGGCCGCCGCAGGCACCCGAGAACACCGCCCACCGGCGGGCCAGGGAGAAGCTCTTGTTCCAGCGATTCGAACGCCTGGTGGACCCCTACCCGGAGGCTCCACCGAAGGCGCTGCCGCCGAAATTCTTCGCCTTCCTGTGGCAGAACACCGAAGGCCTGCGGCCCTGGCTGCTGCTGCTCACGCTGCTGACCGCGGCCATCGGCGCCTTCGAGGCGGGCCTGTTCTGGGCGCTCGCCCGCGTGGTCGACCTGCTGGCGGTGCCGCCGGCCGAGCTGTGGCCGCGCCACGGCGGCACATTGGTGCTGCTGGCGGTGCTGCTGGCGGGCAGCGTGGCGCTGGCCGGCGCGCAGGCGCTCGTGAAGTACCAGGGCCTGTTCGCCAACTTCCCGATGCGGCTGCGCTGGAACTTCCACCGCCTGATGCTCGAGCAGAGCATGGCCTTCTACCAGGACGAGTTCGCCGGCCGCATCGCCACCAAGGTGATGCAGACCGCGCTGGCGGTGCGCGACACCTGGATGATCTTCGCCGACATCCTGGTCTACGTGGTGATCTACTTCGCCACCATCGTCGGCGTGCTGGGCGGCATGGACCCGTGGCTGATGCTGCCCTTCGGCGGCTGGCTCGTCGCCTACGTGATCACGCTGCGCTGGTTCGTGCCGCGGCTGGGGCGGGTGGCGCAGCAGCAGGCCGATGCGCGCTCGCTGATGACCGGCCGCGTCACCGACGCCTACACCAACATCGCCACCGTCAAGCTGTTCTCGCACGCCCAGCGCGAGGCGGGTTTCGCCAGGAGTGCGATGCAGGAGTTCATGGTCAGCGCGTATGGCCAGATGCGGCTGGTCACCGGCTTCGAGATCGTCAACCAGGTGCTCTCGGTCGGCCTCATCGCCGCCACCGCGGGCGTCGCGGTGTGGCTGTGGACGAAGGGCCAGGTGGGCGCCGGCGCGGTTGCCGCCGCCACCGCGATGGCGCTGCGCCTGAACGGCATGTCGCACTGGGTGATGTGGGAGATGTCCTCGCTGTTCGAGCACATCGGCACCGTGCAGGACGGCATGAACACGCTCTCGAAGGCGCGCAAGGTGGTGGACCGCCCGGGCGCGGTGCCGCTCGCGGTGACCAAGGGCGAGGTGCGCTTCGAGCAGCTGCGTTTCTCGTACAACGGCCAGCGCAACGTGGTCGACGACTTCTCGCTCGTCATCCGCCCGGGCGAGAAGATCGGCCTCGTCGGCCGCAGCGGGGCCGGCAAGAGCACCATCGTCAACCTGCTGCTGCGCCTGTACGACATCGACGGCGGCCACATCCTCGTCGACGGCCAGGACATCGCCGGCGTCACGCAGGAGAGCCTGCGCCGCCAGGTGGGCATGGTGACGCAGGACACGAGCCTGCTGCACCGCTCGGTGCGCGACAACCTGGTCTACGGCCGGCCCGACGCCACCGAAGCCGAGATGCGGCGCGCCGCCGAACGCGCCGAGGCGGCCGACTTCATCGTCGGCCTCACCGACCCGAAGGGCCGCAAGGGCTACGACGCGCACGTGGGCGAGCGCGGCGTCAAGCTCTCCGGCGGCCAGCGCCAGCGCATCGCGATCGCACGCGTGATGCTCAAGGACGCGCCGATCCTGCTGCTCGACGAGGCGACGAGCGCGC
>CAYVXO010000232.1:0-8656 GCA_964454485.1 uncultured Rubrivivax sp. | reverse complement strand
AAACCGTACACCGGATTTCGAGTCCGGCGCATTCGACCACTCTGCCACCTTTCCTGCTCGTGGTCTCGCTGTTGAAGCGAAGCGAGGATTCTAGCGCAGCACCTCGGCGCCCCCGAGATACGGGCGCAGCGCGGCCGGCACGCGCACCGAGCCGTCGGCCTGCTGGTGGTTCTCGATCACCGCCACCAGCGCGCGGCCCACGGCCACGCCGGAGCCGTTGAGCGTGTGCACCGGCTCGGGCTTGCCCTGCGCGTTGCGGAAGCGCGCCTGCATGCGGCGCGCCTGGAAGGCCTCGCAGTTGCTGCACGAGCTGATCTCGCGGTAGGTGTCCTGCGCCGGCAGCCACACTTCCAGGTCGTAGGTCTTGGCGCTGCCGAAGCCGATGTCGCCGGTGCACAGCGCCACCACGCGGTAGGGCAGTTCCAGCCGCTGCAGCACCGCCTCGGCGTGGCCCACCATCTCCTCGAGCGCGGCGTAGCTCTTCTCGGGGTGCACGATCTGCACCATCTCGACCTTGTCGAACTGGTGCTGGCGGATCATGCCGCGCGTGTCGCGGCCCGCGCTGCCGGCCTCCGATCGGAAGCAGGGGCTGTGCGCGGTGAGCTTGATCGGCAGCGCGGCCGCGTCCAGGATCTGCTCGCGCACGGTGTTCGTGAGCGAGATCTCCGAAGTGGAGATGAGGTACTGCTCGGGCTGGGTCTCGTCGCCGCCGCGCGTGACCCAGAACATGTCCTCCTTGAACTTGGGCAGCTGGCCGGTGCCTTCCAGGATCTCGCGGTTGACGATGTAGGGCGTGTAGCACTCGGTGTAGCCGTGCTCGCGCGTGTGCGTGTCCAGGAAGAACTGCGCCAGCGCGCGGTGCAGGCGCGCCGCGCTGCCGCGCAGGAAGGTGAAGCGCGATCCCGAGAGCTTCGCGCCGGTCTCGAAGTCCAGGCCCAGCGTGGCACCGAGCTCGACGTGGTCGCGCGGCTTGAAGTCGAAGGCGCGCGGCGTGCCCCAGCGGCGCAGTTCCACGTTGCCGGTCTCGTCGGCGCCCGCGGGCACGCTCTCGTGCGTGAGGTTGGGCACCGACATCAGCATCAGCTGCAGCTGCGACTGCAGCGCTTCCAGCCGCTCGGCGCCGGCCTTCAGCTCGTCGGCGATCGCACCCACCTCGGCCATCACCGCGCTCGCGTCCTCGCCCTTGGCCTTGAGCTGGCCCACCTGCCTGGACAGGCTGTTGCGCCTGCCCTGCAGTTCCTCGGTGCGGACCTGGATCTTCTTGCGTTCGGCCTCGAGCGCGCCGAAGGCGTCGACGTCGAGGAAGGGTTGCGGCTTCTTGCGCTGTTCGAGGCGCGCGACGACGCCGGCAAGGTCGCGGCGCAGCAGGCTGATGTCGAGCATGTGGAGGGCTCTCCCGGAAGGTGTTTCGTTCGGTCGTGGCGCCGGTGGCGCCGGCACGGGGGCGGCGTCAGGATCGCGAGGCCGCCACCTCGGCCATGCTGCGGTCGCCCAGGCCGCGTGGCAGCGGGAAGCGCACCGATTCCTCGACGCCGTCCATCGTGCGGATCGCGGTGGCGCCCAGCTGGCGCAGGCGCTCGATGACCTGCTGCACCAGGATGTCCGGCGCCGAGGCGCCGGCGGTGAGGCCGACACGCCCGCGGCCGCTGAACCACTCGGGCTTCAGGTCGGCCGCGCCTTCGACCATGTAGGCCGCGGTGCCCAGCCGTTCGGCCAGCTCGCGCAGGCGGTTGCTGTTGCTGCTGGTCGGGCTGCCGACGACGATGACCACGTCCACCCCCGGCGCCAGCACCTTCACCGCGTCCTGGCGGTTCTGGGTGGCATAGCAGATGTCCTGCTTCTTCGGTTCGCGCACGTGCGGGAACAGGCGCTTCACCTCGGCCAGGATCTCGGCCGCGTCGTCCACCGACAGCGTGGTCTGCGTCACCACCGCCAGCTGGCGGCCGCGCGGCTGCACGCGCGCCACGTCGGCCACGTCCTCGACCAGGTAGATGCCCTCCGAGAGCTGGCCCATCGTGCCTTCGACCTCGGGGTGGCCCTTGTGGCCGATCATGATGAACTCGTAGCCTTCCTTCGCCAGCTTGGCCACCTCCACGTGGACCTTGGTGACCAGCGGGCAGGTGGCGTCGAAGACCTGGAAGCCGCGCCGGTCGGCTTCGTCGCGCACCGCCTTGCTCACGCCGTGCGCGCTGAAGACCAGCGTGGCGCCGGGCGGCACCTCGTCGAGCTCCTCGATGAAGATCGCGCCCTTGGCGCGCAGATCGTTGACGACGTAGGTGTTGTGCACGATCTCGTGGCGCACGTAGATCGGCGGGCCGTACTTCACGAGCGCGCGCTCGACGATCTCGATCGCGCGGTCGACGCCGGCGCAGAAGCCGCGCGGCTCGGCCAGCAGCACTTCATGGACCTGGGGCACGGTGCTCACATCACCCCCACGAGCTTGACGTCGAAGCGCACCGCCTGGCCGGCCAGCGGGTGGTTGAAGTCGAACAGCAGCCAGCCGCCGCCCACTTCGCGCACCACGCCGGCGTAGCGGCCTTCGCCGTCCGGCGTGGGGAACTCGACGACGTCGCCGACGTGGTATTCCTCGGCGGGGTCGCCCATCTCCTGCAGCAGCGAGAGCTTCACGCGCTGCAGCAGCTGCGGGTTGCGCTCGCCGAAGGCGGCGCCGGCGGGCAGCTCGAAGCTGGCCTCGGCGCCCTCGGCCAGGCCGAGCAGGCGTTCTTCGATCGCCGGCGCGAGCTGCCCGCTGCCGAGCGCCAGCGTGGCCGGCGGCTGGCCGAAGGTGTCGACGAGGGCGGTGCCGTCGGCACCCGCCAAGCGGTAGTGCAGGGTCAGGAACGACCCCGGCTGGACGGTGTTCGGCTGCATGGCGTTTAGACTGGCCAGGCGATTCTACGAGCCGCCACCCGTGACCCCGAAGGACCTGCCCGAGGAACAGCGCCCGCGCGAGAAACTGCTCGTGCGCGGGCCCGCGGCGCTGGCCGACGTGGAACTGCTCGCCGTGCTGCTGCGCACCGGGCTGCGCGGCGAAGGGGTGTTCGCGCTCGCGCAGTCGGTGCTGGACCGCTTCGAAGGCTTCGCCGGCCTGCTGGGCGCGAACGCCGAAGGCCTGAAGGCCGTGAAGGGCCTGGGCCCGGCCAAGCGCGCCGAGCTGCTGGCGGTGATGGAGATGGCGCGCCGCGCGCTCGGCCAGCAGATCCGCGCGATGCCGGTGTTCGAGTCCCCGCAGTCGGTGAAGGACTATGCCGCGCTGCACCTGGGCGGGCGCGAGCAGGAGGTGTTCGCGGTGCTGTTCCTGGATGGCCAGCACAGGCTGCTGCGGCTGGAGGAGATGTTCGCGGGCACCCTCACGCAGACCAGTGTCTACCCGCGCGAAGTGGCGCGCCGCGCACTCGCGCTCAACGCCGGCGCGGTGATCCTGGCGCACAACCACCCTTCGGGGCTGGCCGAGCCTTCGCGCGCCGACGAGTTCCTGACGCAGACGATGAAGAGCGCGCTCGCGCTGGTGGACGTGCGCGTGCTCGACCACCTGGTCATCGGCCGCGGCCAGGTGGTCTCGATGGCCGAGCGGGGCCTGCTGTGAAGGCCGGCAGCCTGAAGGAGCTGGCCGCGCTGCGCGAGGCGATGCGCCAGCGCGCCGCCGAAGCCGCCGAGGCGGCGCGCCGCGCACGCGCCGCGAAGGCCGCGGCCGAAGCCGAGCAGCGCCTCTTCGCCGCCGCCGTGGGCCCGGTGACGCCGCTGCCGCCGCACCGCCGCGCCCACGTTGCGTCGCCCAAGCCGGCACCCGAACCGCACCAGCGCCGCGCCGACGAGCAGGCCGCGCTGCGCGAGGCGCTGTCCGACGAGGTCGACGTCGAATCGCTGCTGCTCACCGACGACGGCCTGTCGTTCCGCCGCGCCGGCGTCGGGCCCGACGTGGTGACGCGGCTGCGCCGCGGGCAATGGGCGATCCAGGCCCAGATCGACCTCCACGGCCTCACGCGCGAGGAGGCGCGCGAGGCGCTCGTCGCCTTCGTGCGGCTGGCCGCACGCCGCGGCCAGCGCTGCCTGCGCGTGGTGCACGGCAAGGGCCACGGCTCGCCCGGCCGCCAGCCGGTGCTGAAGGCCAAGGTGCAGCGCTGGCTGGCGCAGCTGCAGGAGGTGATCGCCTTCGCGCAGGCGAGCGGGCCGCAGGGCGGCGCGGGCGCACTGATCGTGCTGCTGGCCTGAGGGTCAGTCCAGGAACTGCGCGCGCACGACGCGCCATTCCTGGGTGCCGTTGAGGTTGCGCGAACAGCCCAGCGGCTCGGGTTCGGCACCCGGCGCCAGTTCGGAGCGCGAGCGGTCGCCGGTGCCCTGGCCCATGTAGATGCGGTCCAGCCACACGCGCAGCCTGCGCTGCGGGTGCGTGTTCTTCACCAGCACCTGCTGGCCGCCGCGCTCGACGCAGGAGGCGGCCGGCTCCTGCACGAAACGCACGAAGGACGCGGCGTCCTCGTCGTCGGCGCGCGCGGCGGCGAAGGCCAGCGCGAGCAGCAGTCCGCCTGCGAGGGGGCTCATGGCCCTTCGGTCGCCGGCGGGCCGGGCGAGGCACTCGCCGCACCCTTCGAGATCCGGGCCGACCTGTCCCGGCCGCAAGGGGGTGGCAATACGCATGGCGGGTGGGCTGGCTTCTCGGAACGGGAACGATGTTTATATCCGAGAAGGCCGCCGCCGGCCCGCTCGTGCGCCGCGCCCTGCGCCGCGCTTCAGCGCTCCGAAGGTGCGTTGTAGTACGCCGCCGTGCTGCCCATGCGCTGCTTCGCCCGCCCCAGCTCGTGGCGCGCCAGCACGCGCAGGTGCACTTCGTCGGGGCCGTCCAGGAAGTGCATCGCGCGGCCCCAGGTCCACAGGTCCGCGAGCGGCGTGTCGGGCGTGAGGCCCATCGCGCCGAAGACCTGGATCGCGCGGTCGAGCACGCGCGTGTGCAGGTCGGCCGCCACCAGCTTGATCGCCGAGACCTCCACCCGCGCGGCGGCATTGCCTTCGCGGTCCATCAGCCAGGCGGCGCGCAGCACCAGCAGGCGCGCCTGGTCGATGTCGACGCGGGCGCGCGCGATCCAGTCCTGCACGTTGGCGAAGTCGGCGAGCGCGCGCCCGAAGGTGCGGCGGCCGAGCGCGCGTTCGCACATCAGCTCCAGCGCCAGCTCGCACTGGCCGATGGTGCGCATGCAGTGGTGCACGCGCCCCGGCCCCAGGCGCGCCTGCGCGAGCGCGAAGCCGCGCCCTTCCTGGCCCAGCAGGTTCGCCACCGGCACGCGCACGTTGCGGAACAGCACCTCGCAGTGGCCTTCGGGCGAGACATGGTTCATCACCGGCACGTTGCGCACCACGCGCACGCCGGGCGCGTCCATCGGCACCAGCACCATCGAGTGGCGCGAGTGCGCGTCGCCTTCGGCGTCGGTCACGCCCATCACGATGCACAGTCGGCAGTTCGGGTGCGCGGCGCCGGTGGTGAACCACTTGCGGCCGTTGACGACGTACTCGTCGCCCTCGCGCCGGAGGCTGGTGGCGATGTTGGTGGCGTCGGACGAAGCCACGTCGGGCTCGGTCATGCCGAAGCAGCTGCGGATCTGCCCTTCCAGCAGCGGCACCAGCCAGCGCTCGCGCTGCTCGGCCGTGGCGAACAGGTGCAGCAACTCCATGTTGCCGGTGTCGGGCGCGTTGCAGTTGAAGACCTCGCTCGACCAGGGCACGCGGCCCATGATCTCGGCCAGCGGTGCGTATTCGGCGTTCGTGAGCCGGGTGCCGGGCTCGTCGTCGCGCAGCCCGGGCAGGAACAGGTTCCACAGGCCGAGCGCGCGCGCCTTCGCCTTCAGGTCGTCGACGATCGCCAGCGGGTAGCCGCCTTCGTGCGCGATGCGCAGCCACTCGGCGTTGGCCGGCAGCACCTGGTCGTTCATGAAGGCGCTCAGTCGGGCCTGCAGCTGCAGCACCTTGTCGGGCAGGGAGAAGTCCATGGGGCGGCCGTGGTTGCGGGGTCGCGCCAGCTTAGCGTCGGGCGACCTCGCCTCGGCGCGGCGGAGGGCGCGGCGGGTTGACCTGCCTCAGGCCCGTGCGAGCTTGCCGGGCCCGCGGGCAGCCCCCGAGGGCGCCCTACAATCGCGTCCCGGGTCGCACCACCGGTGTCGACATGTTCCCGGAGCCATGAGCATCAGCCTCTTCTCTCGCCAGAGCGAACACCCCGCGGCCGACGACGGCCTTCACTTCGAAACCCGGCAAGCCCAGCCGACCGTGATCGTCAAGCGCAGCCGCCTCGCCGGCCTTGTGCGCGAGGCGGAAGACGCCGCCCACGTGGCGCCGTCGGGGTCAACTCCGGCACGCGACCCGAAGGTGTTCCGCGTCGCGGCAGCGCTGGAAGTCCAGGCCGCACCGACGCCCCCCGAGGAAGCGCCGCCCTTGGCGCCGCAGCGCCGCAAGCGCGACCCCTTGCGCGCGCCGCGCCTGCTGCGCCACGAGGTGATCGCGCCGCCGCCGGCCGAGGCGCCGCCGGCCGCCGCCGCAGCCGCAGTCGATTACCGCGCCGTCTGCGACGCGCTCGAGTCGCTGCAGCGCGACCTGGCGCAATTGCGCCAGGCCCGCCACTTCAAGTTCAAACCCTAGTCGCGGCCGGCATCCATGATGGCCGCCGCCAGCCGTGCCGGCGCGGTGAACATCGTCTCGTGGCTGCCGGGGATCTGCACCAGCCGGTACAGCCCCAGCCGGCTGGACATGCGCGGGTGCCAGCCCCACGGCTCGCCCGGCGGCAGCGCGATGTCCTCGGTGCAGTTGAGGTAGCTGCGCGGCGTCTGCAGGCCGTAGAACTTCTTCAGGTCGAGCTTGTCGACGAAGGGCTGGTAGGGCTCGGGCGACAGCAGCGCGTAGGTGCGCTCGGCGGTGGCCAGGTCGGCGTCGTTGACGAAGGCCTCGCGCCAGATGGGGAAGGGCATCATCACGCTGTTGTCGGCGCTCGCCGCGGCGATCTGCGAAAACAGCGCGCGGTAATGCGGCGGCACGTTGTCGTCGAGCGACTCACCGTCGTTGAGCACGAAGGCGTTCCAGTAGACCAGCCGGCGCACGCGCTCCGGCACCGCCTCCACGACCTTGCTGATGATGGTGCCGCCGTAGCTGTGGCCCAGCAGCACCACGTCCTTCAGGTCGCGCTGCACGATGTAGTCGACGATGCTCTGCGTGCACTGCGCGTGGTTCACGCGCTTGTCCACGCCGGGCCCGTGGCCCGCCACGGTAGGGGTGTGCACTTCGTGGCCGGCGGCGCGCAGCGGCTGCGCCACCGGTTCCCAGAGTTCGCCGTGGTGCCAGCTGCCGTGGACGAGGACGATGCGCATGGGGAAGTCTCCTCTCGGTGGATTGGGGTGGCCGGCATGATGGAAAACACGCCGGCCCGGCGCTATCGGATTCGCGCCGCGGCCCCCGGCTTCGCGCTGCAGCCGGCGCGGGCTTGCCTGCATTGACAGCCGCCGGTGGCGCTGCCACCTTGGCGCGGCCATGCCCGCCCTGCCCTGGCCCGCCTTCGCCGCCGTCGACTTCACGCGCGGCCGCCTGTTCGACACCACCGACGCCGACGAGGCGTGCGAAGTCTGCGGCCGCGTCTTCAACCCACACCGGCTGCAGGTGCTGGGCCGCGGCCAGCGGCTGGCGGCGCGCATGGACCACCTGCCGGTGGGCGGCGTCTCGATCAACCGCCTGACCTGGGGCGCGCCGGTCGCGGTGGACCCCGACCGCCTGGGCCACTACTACCTGCTCAGCCTGCCCGTGGCGGGCAACGCTGCCTTTCACCTGGGCGGACGGCGGCACGACGTGAACCCGCGCTGCGCCGCGCTGGTGAACGCGAGCGAGCGCTTCCACTTCGAGGCCTCGGCCGGCTTCGACCAGATCGTGGTGCGCTTCGAGCGCCACGCGGTGGAAGCGGCATGGGCCGCGCTGGCCGGCGCGGCACCTGCGAAGCCGATCGACTTCCAGGTGCCGGTGCCGGTGGACGGCCCGGCCTGGCGCGCCCTGGCGCCGGTGCTCGCGATGCTGTCCGAAGCCTCGGGCCCGACGCCGCGCCACGCGGGCCTGCCGCACCTGCACGCGCGGCTGGAAGACCTGCTGCTCACCACGCTGCTGCTGCAGCTGGGGCCGACCGCCACGGCGGCGCCGGCCGCGCCGCATTCGGGCCAGGTGCAGCGCCTGCAGGAACAGCTGCTCGCCCGGCTGGAGGAACCGTGGACCCTGGCCGCGGCCGCACGCGCCGCCGGCATGGCCGCGCGCACGCTGCAGAACGCCTTCCAGGCCCGCTGCGGCCAGGGCCCGATGCAGTGGCTGCGGGAACAGCGCCTGCTGGCCGTGCACGCGCTGCTGGCGCGCGGCGAGGTGGCCCACGTGACCGAAGCCGCGCTGCGCTTCGGCTTCACGCACCTGGGCGAGTTCGCTTGCGCCTACCGGCGCCGCTTCGGCGAGACGCCGCGCCAGACGCTGGCGCGGCGCCACTGATCACGCGCGTCTCAGACGCGCTCGAGCACCACCGCGATGCCCTGCCCGACGCCGATGCACATGGTGCACAGCGCGTAGCGCCCGCCGGTGCGGTGCAGCTGGTTGACCGCCGTGGTGGCCAGCCGCGCGCCGCTGGCGCCCAGCGGGTGGCCGAGCGCGATCG
>CAYVXO010000231.1:0-8693 GCA_964454485.1 uncultured Rubrivivax sp. | reverse complement strand
GCCCGCGGCGGTCGCGGCGGCCGCGCCTGCGGCCATGCGGCCGCGCGCCTGCTGCAGCCGGCGCAGGAAGGCGCCTGCGTCGCCGACGGTCGCGCGCTCGGCGCCTTCGTCGAGGACGGTCCACGCGGCCAGCCCGCCCATCAGCCAGGGCAGGTGGCGCAGGCTGCGGCCGGCGGCTTCGGCCGGCGCCAGCGTGGCCGCCGCCTCGCTGCCGAGCAGCGCACGGGCCATGAGCAGGGGCGCGGGCGCGTCGAAGCGCTGCGCGATCCAGCCGCGCAACTCGGCCGGCAGGCTGGCGAGCTGGGCCTCCACCTGGGTGTCGGTCACCCAGGCGGCGCGGCTGTCGTCGAGCCGGCGCGCGACCGCCTGGGCCAGTTCCTCGAAGGCCTGCGGCTCGGTGCCCGCCAGCTGCAGCGCGGGCAGCTTCGCGTCGTCCTCGTCGAACAGCGCCACCTTGTAGGCGTTCGGCCCCGGCAGCTCGTTGGCGCCGGCGGTGCCGATCGCGATGTCGGGCACGACGATGCCGCGGCGGGCGTAGAGGGCCTCGCGCAGGCGCCCGATCGATTCCAGCATCCAGGCCGGCTGCGTGCGGCCGTCGGGCATCCAGGCGCGCGCGAGCGCGGGGCCGAGCAGCACGCGCAGCGGCGGCGGCGGCTGCGGCATCCATTGCTGCATCTCGGCGTAGGCGGGCAGCGGCGTCATCTTCGGCGCCACCGGCGCCTCGAAGTGCGCCGGCCGGGCCAGCGGCTGGCGCGCGGCGTGGCGCAGGCTCGCGACATAGCCCTCGGCGGCGAAGGTGGCGAGCGCCTGGTCGCGCACGTCGTCGTCGAGGCCGCGTGCCGCGTCCAGCGCCAGCGCGAGCTGGCGCGCCCCGTGCGGCCCTGCCAGCAGCACCGGCAGGGCGGCGTAGACGGTCGACCACTGCGGCCACTTCGACGCCGGCGACGCCGCGCCCGGCCCGTCGAGCGCCAGCCGCGCCGCCTGCGCCGGCGCCGCGCCCGCCAGCAGGCGCTGCGGTTCGCGCCGCAGCAGGTTCTCCAGCACCAGGCCGAGGCCGGCGCCGGGCTCGAGGACGGTGACGCCGAGCGCCTTCCAGGCCGGCAGCGACCAGCGCGGCACGAGGCGCCAGCGCCCTTCGATCATCGGCTGGCCGGCCACGGCCGGCTTCCACTGCGGCCATTCGGATTCGAAACGGGCCTCGAAGCGCTGCGCGAGCGGCGAGGCGTCGTCCAGCCGCACGAGGCCCGGCGGCTGGGCGGCCTCCGCCGCCGGCGAGCCGATGTCGGTGTCCACCAGCGTGTCGTCGCCGGCGAGCAGGCGCACGCGGTGCAGCGGCAGGCCGGGGTCGCGCTCGATGCGCAGGCGCCGCGGCACCGGCACGCCGAAGCGCTCGGTCAGGCGGCCGGCCACGCCCAGCCAGACCTGCAGGAAGGCGTCCTCGTCGAACGGCCGGTCGCCGCTGATCGACAGCACGAAGGGCCAGCGCCCCGTGTCGGGGGCGCGCTGCAGCGAATACGGGTCGAGCGCGCTGCGGCCATGCTCGGGCGCGATGCAGCCGACGTGGCGCTGCATGCGGTCGCGCAGCAGGTCCCAGGCGAGCTCGGCCCGCGCATGGCCGACCAGCAGCGCGGCCACGCGGTCCAGGCTGCCGGCGGCCTCCTTGCGTGCTTCGGCGCTGCCGCTGCCGTTGCAGGCCAGGTTCGCCAGCGGCTGGTCGGCGGCCTGCCGCAGGCGCCAGCGGTCGTAGAGCTCGAAGCCGCCGAGCACCAGGCCCACCGACAGCAGCGCCGCGCCGCCGAGGCCGGCGAGCCGCCAGCGCCGCTGGCGCGCCAGGCAGTCGTCGCGCCAGGGCGCGATGCGCCGGATGAGCGCGTCGTGCTGGAGCTCGTAGCGCACCTGGCGGCCGTAGTCGCGCGGGCGCACGATGCGGATCTTCGGGTCGGCCAGGCGCTGCAGCTCGCGTTCGATGCGCGGCTCGGCCTCGCCCGTCATCGCCGCCAGGTCGGACGCGGTATAGGAGATCTTCAGCCCGCTGGGCGGCGCCAGGTGCGTCATCAGGCGCGCCGTGAAGACGCGGTCGCGCCAGCCGGCGGGCATCTTGCTGCGCACGTAGCGGTCCAGGATGGCGTCGGCGCCGCCGAGCTCGCCGCGGTAGAAGTCCAGCGTCAGGTCGGTGCGCCCGCGCGCCACCGCCGCGCGCCACATCTCCAGGCACACCACCTGCAGCATCGGCAGGTCGACGCCCGAGCCGCTGGCGCGGCGGGTGCCCGCGTTGGCGGCGGCGAGGTCGGCCACGATCTGCCGGGGCAGCTCGGGCTGGCAGCGGCGCCCGTAGGCCTCGATCGGGTCGCGCACGGCGGCCTCGATGTCCTCGTCGCCCAGCGCCTCGAGCCTGTAGGTGCTCTGGAAGAGGTTGGCGATCAGCTCGTGGAAGGGCTCCAGGTCGGCCAGGAACTCCTCGCGCAGCGCCAGCACGATGCGCAGGTCCAGGTCGGGCACGCGCGCCAGCGTCGCCAGCTCGGCGCGCAGCGGGTCCAGGCGGCCGGCATGGTTGAGCAGGAATTCCTCGAACTGGTCGAGCACCAGCACCAGCGTGCGGCCGTCGGCGCTGAGCAGGCGCACGCGGTCGATGAGCGGCGCGCTGTCGCCCAGCACGTCGGGCAGGCGGTCGGCGAGCGCGAGCCGGTGCAGCGTGGCGGCCAGGTGCGCTTCGGGCTCGTCGCCGCTCCAGGCGTCGTGGTAGGCGATGCGGCAGCCTTCGGCTTCCAGCGCCGGCAGCACGCGCACGCGCAGCAGCGAGGACTTGCCCATGCCCGAAGGCGCGTACAGCAGCGTGAGCCGGCTCGCGAAGACCTTGTTGGTCAGGTACTGGGCGTCGCGGTCGCGGCCCTTGAAGAGCTGGCCCTCGCTGCGTTCGTAGGGCCGCAGGCCGACGAAGGGCTCGGCGGGACGCGCCTCGGGGCGGGCGTCGTCGGCCGCGGCGGTCACGGCACGTTCCTCGCCGGCAGCAGCGGCAGCATGCGCTCGGCGAACTGCGCCGGGTCCATGCGCACGAGGCGGATCCGCAGGCCCTCCCAGGCCAGCGCCTCCATCTCGGAGGCCGGCTCGCGCACGGCGACGAAGGGCGCGTGCTTGGGGCCGACGCCGGCGACCTGGAACATCTGCATCACCAGCCTGAAGTGCCAGACGTCGAGGCCGTAGCCCATGAAGACCAGCGGCTTGGTCTGCAGCGGCAGGCTGAAGACGGTCGGGATGCTCTTGGCCTGGTTCTCCAGCCGGCCGAAGAAGGTGAGGTGGTCGTTCTCGGTGATGACGACCGTGTCCAGGCCCAGCTCGGGGTCGGCGCGGTCGTTGAGCAGCGGCGAGCCCAGCGGCCGGTAGACGACCAGCTGGTCGCCGCGCTCGCCGGCGCGCGGCACCCACTTGTCGGCGGGCACGAACTCGGGCGGCTCGTCCTCGCGGAAGACGGCGATCTTGCCGTCGTGCTGGCCGCCGGCCGACTGGATGACGTGGCTGACGACGACGAAGCGCCGCGGCGGGTTCTCGTGGCGCAGTGCATCCTCGAGCACCTGGTCGTGGCTGCAGGCCACCACCAGCGGCAGCTGCGGCAGCCGCAGCAGCATCTCGACGACACGCGGCGTGGCGGCGCCGCGCGACTGCGTTTCGATGACCTCGCGCAGGCGGTCGAGGAAGGCGGGCCGTTCCTCCAGCAGGCGCTGGCGGTATTCGGCCACCTCGGCCAGGCTGCCGAAGTCGTTCTTCTCGCCTTCGGGGCGCAGCGCGCGCATCAGCGGGCCGATGCCCAGCGCGTCGTCGCCGAAGATGCCGGCGCCGATGAAGGGCACGACGCCGCGGCGGTTGAGCAGCATGTCGCGCGCGCTCTCGAAGAAGTCGATGCCGGCCCCGCCGGCGCCATGTTCCTGCTGCTGCAGCAGGCTCTGGCGGTGGTTGTTGAGCGCCGTCTGCACGAGGGCGCGGAACAGCGGCAGGCGGCGGTCCTCGGGGCCTTCGGCGGGTTCGGGGTCGAAGAAGGCGGCCGGCTGGTTCAGCCCGGCGCGGAACTGCTGCACCCACTGGTAGGCCGCGGGGTCGTGGTCCCACAGGTCGCCCGGCCAGGCCGGCTTGGCCAGCAGCACGAGCACCGGGATCGCCTGTGCCGGGTCACGCGCGAAGGCCAGTTCGAGCGCGGTCACCGAATCCTGCCCGTTGCCGCCTTCGGCGACGCTGGGCACCCAGCCGCGGCGGAAGGCCTGGATCAGCAGCACCAGCTGGCAGCCGCGCAGCTTGTCGTGGCAGGCGCTGACGGTGCGCTGCGCGATGGCGCCGAAGTCCTCCATCATCACCGGCACCCAGCCCACCTTGCGGATCGCGTCGGCGGCGGCCGCGCGGTAGGGCTTCAGGTCCTCCGAGGTGGACGAGATGAACACGTTCAGCGTGCTGGCGGCGCTTGGCATCGAAACCGGTTTCCTCGATCCTTCGCCGATGCGGCGCCCTCGTGGCTGATGGTCGTGTCGAGCGCATTCTGATCGGCGGACCCCGGCGCCCGCAACCGCCGCTGTTGCATTCGCGATGCATGCTCCGGCCACCGGCCCGGGCCGCCTTGCGTTCGCTCAACAGCTCACTCGATCGCATACAGCCGCCCGTCGGCGCTGCCCACGTAGACCACGCCGCCGGCGACCAGCGGCGACGAGTAGATCGAGCCCACGCTGTCCTGGCGTGCCACGCCGACGGCGGTCTTCTCGCGCCAGGCCGAGGGGTAGAGCCAGCCGCTGTTGAAGCGCCGCTCGGCGTTGAGCACCCAGCCTTCGTTGGCGACCGAGGCTTCGGTGCGCCAGTCCCAGCGCAGCGCGCCGGTGGCGGCGTCGCGCGCTTCCAGCGTGCCGTTGAGCACGCCCAGCACGAGCGTGTCGCCGGCCAGCGCGGGCGACGCGAACAGGTAGGCCGCTGCGGGCTGCTGCCAGACCGGCTGGCCGCTCGCGGCGTCCACGGCGTGCACCAGGCTCGAGTCCGAGGTGGCGAAGTAGACGCGCCCGCCCGCCACCGCCGGCGAGCCGACGACCCAGCTCGCCCCGGTGGAAAAGCGCCAGCGTTCGCGGCCGCTGGCGGCGTCGACGGCATAGAGGTTCGAATCGCGGCAGCCCACGTAGACCACGCCGCCGGCCACCGCGGGCGAGGACTGGAAGCCGACCTGGTTGTGCATCAGCTCGTCGGTGCCGGCCTGGAAGCGCCAGCGCTCGGCGCCGGTGCCGGCGTCGAAGGCGAACAGCGTGCTCGCCCAGTTGCCGACGTAGACCTTGCCGTCGGCCACCGCCGGCGAGGCGTGCACCACCTCGCCGGTGTCGACCTTCCAGCGCAGCGCGCCGCTGGCCGCTTCGAGCGCGTAGACATGGCCGTCGCCGCTGCCGAAGAACACCGTGCCTGCGGCCACCGCCGGGCTGGAGAGGTAGACGTCATAGGGGTCGGCGAAGGTCTGCCGCCGGGGCTGCTGGCCGTGCAGGCCGCGCGCCTCGAAGCGGCGCTCGCCGCCGGTGGCGAACTTCCACAGCAGGCTGCCGGTCTTCTCGTCGAGCGCGTAGAAGCGGCCGTCGTAGCTGCCGAAAAAGACGCGGCCGCCAACGACGGCCGGGCTGCTGGCCACCGGCCCGCCGGTGCGGAAGCGCCAGCGCTCGCGGCCGCTGGCGGCTTCCACCGCGTAGAGCAGGCCGTCGTCGCTGCCGAAGAAGAGCACGCCTTCGTGCAGCGCGGGCGACGACACCACGCGGTCGCCGGTGGGGAAGCTCCACTTCACGCGCGTGAAGCGCTGGGGCGCCGGCCCGCTCTGCACGCCGGCGTGCGTGGGGTCGGCACGGAACTGGGTCTGCGCGCCGGCGGCCGCGGCAGCGGCCAGCAGCGCGGCCATCAGCGCGGCGAGCACGAGGCGGGCCTTCACGATCCACCCCCTTCGCGCACCAGCCGCAGCGGCAGGTCGAACGGGCCTTGCTGCAGCGTGCCGTCGATGACGCCGCGCCCGACGCGCCCTTCGACGACGAGGCCGAACTCCGAGGACTCCAGCGTCAGGTAGGCCGGCCCCTGCGCGACGCGGTCCACCGGCACTTCCACCCGCCGCTTGCCGACGATGACCAGCGTGGCCGACGCCGGCTGCGTGGCCGCCAGCACGAGCGTCACCTCGCGCGGCACGCCGTCCAGTTCGTAGCGGCCGCGCCAGGTGCCGGCCAGCGCGGGGTCGATCGCGGTGCCGGCCGGCGCCGGCGTCACCTGCGCCGCACCGGTGCGCCGCAGCTCCAGCGGCGCGCTCCAGCCGGCCTGGTTGAAGCGGCCGGCCAGGCGGCCGTCGGCGCGCAGTGCCAGTTCGACCGCGGGCGCCGGGGCCGAGGCGCCGTAGGCGGGAATCGCCGCCGCCAGGCTGGCGCTCACGGCCGTGTCGGACTGGCGCAGGTCGCGCAGCGGCGCGCCGCTGACCCCGCGCCCGGGCAGCGTGACCGAGCCGCGGCCGCCTTCCAGGTCCAGCACCAGCGGCTGCGCCGCGCCGGGCACGCGGGCCCAGCCTTCCCAGCGCCCGTCCAGCGGCGTGGCGTTCACGGCGCAGGCGGCCAGCACGGCCGCTGCCGACGACAAGGTTTTCCAGAGCATCGAGGCACCTCCCGCGGCCGAGAGCCGCACGGGTGCCACGCTAGCGCGCAAGCGCCGCCGGCAGGGCCTTCGTGCGACGAAACCGGTCCTGGAAGGGATGGCCGGGGGTTAGATTCGCCGCTTCGACCCCCAACTCCATCGAATGACCGAACCCGAGACCCGCGTCGACACCCTGGCCAACGGCGTGCGCGTGCTCACGCTGCGCCGGCCGGCGCTCGAGACCGCCGCCGTGAGCGTGTTCGTGCGCACCGGCAGCGCGCACGAGTCACGCGCCGAGAACGGCATCAGCCACTTCGTCGAGCACATGGTGTTCAAGGGATCGCGCACGCGCGACGCGCGCCGCATCAACCTGGACGCCGAGCGCCTGGGTGCCGAGGTCAACGCCCACACCGACAAGGACCACACCGCCTTCCACATGCGCGGCCTGGCCGAGCACGCGGCCGACTTCGTGCGCATGCTGGGCGACATCGTCGCCGGCCCCACCTTCCCGGCGGCCGAGATCGAGCGCGAACGCCAGGTGCTGCTGCACGAGTGCACCGAGGACGAGGACGACCCGCTGTCGACCGCGTTCAAGCTCTTCGACAAGGCCAGCTTCGGCACCCACGGCGCGGCGCAGGCGGTGATCGGCCCGCGGCGCAACATCGAGCGCTTCGGGCGCGACGCGCTGGTGGCGCACGTGGCGCGCCACTTCACCGGCGCCAACCTCGTCGTCGGCGCCGCCGGCGCGGTGGACCCCGAGGCGCTGGCGCGTGCCGCCGAGGCGGCCTTTGGCGCGCTGCCGCGCGGCGAAGCCAACGTGCTCGCCCCCGCGGCCTGGGAAGGCGGCATCGGCACCAAGCGCATCGAAGGCAGCAGCCAGGCCCACCTGGTGCTGGGCTTTCCGGTGCCGCCGGCCACCGCCGACGACCCGCGCGCGGAACTCGCGGCGGCGCTCTTCGGCGAAGGCATGAGTTCGCCCCTGATGGACAGCATCCGCGAGCAGCGCGGCCTGGCCTACTACGCCGCCTGCTCGGCCGACGTGCTGGAGATGTGCGGCCAGTTCGTCGTCGAGGCCAGCACCGGCCCGAAGCAGCTGGACGAACTGCTCGCGGAGGTGGTGCGCCTGCTGCGCCTGCAGGCCGAGCGGGTCGACGCGCAGGACCTGGAGCGCGCGCGCCACCAGATCCGCGTGCGCCGGCTGCGCGACGGCGAGCGGCTGCACCGGCAGCTGGAAGACGCGGCGCTGGACCTGTTCGCGCTCGGCCGCGTGCGCGACGCGGCGGCGGGGCGCGACCGGCTGGCCGCGCTCGACCGCGAGGCGATGCGCGCCTTCTTCGAAGGATTGCAGGCCGCGCCGCCGGCGGTGGCGCTGGCCGGCGAACTGCCGCGCGCGGCGAGCGAACGGGTGCGCCAGGCGCTGGCGCGGCGCGGCAGTTGACGCGGCGCTGGGCGGGGCTCCGTCAGACCGAACCGGCCGCCGGCCAGGTGGCCAGCGTGCGATAGCCGCGCTCGGACTCGACCAGCGCGTAACCCGCGACGGCCCAGCGCAGCGCCGGCGGCTCGGGCGGCGGCAGCGCGCCCGCGGCCTTGCGCGCCAGCGTCACGTGCGGCCGGAAGCGGCGCTCTTCGACCGGCAGCGCCAGGGCGTGCAGCCGTTCCGCCAGCGCGGCGTGCAAGGACAGCAGGGCGGGCGGCAGGGCCAGCGGCTCCAGCAGCGCGAGGCCGCGCGGCCACAGCGCGGGCAGGCCGAATTCGATCTCGAACCGCTCGAAAGCCAGCCCGAGCCCGGCCTGCACCGCGGGCAGCCGGCTGCGCGGCACCGGGCCGATGAAGTGCAGCGTGAGGTGCAGCCGGTCGTCGGGCACCACCGCGGCGCCGGCCGGCCAGGTCCAGCAGTCGCGCCAGGCGGCGAGCGCATGGCGCAGCGGCCGGTCGGGCCACAGCGCGAGGAAGAGACGCGCCGTCGCTTCCTTCGCGCCGCCGTTCACGCCGCCTTGTCGGGGCGCGGCTTGCGGGCCGGGCCGCCCGGGGCCCGCGGTCCCGGCGGGCGGTCCTGTCCCGGCGCGCCTTCGGGGCCGCGCGGC
>CAYVXO010000230.1:0-8800 GCA_964454485.1 uncultured Rubrivivax sp. | reverse complement strand
GGCCCGCTGGGTCGCCGCCGACTCGTGCAGCGACAGCCAGGCGTTCACGGCCTGGTAGTCGTTGCTGGCGTCGAGCGCGCAGCTGGCGCGCGGCGCTCGGAACGTACCGCTTGACCCGTCGACGTCCTCGGGGACGACCAGCCGCTCCCAGGGGATCAGTTCCTGCGCCTGGTTCACAGTGATCAGCGCGCGAGCGCGTTCGGTCAGCGAAGGATGTTGGGCAAAGAATGCCTCGACGTGGCGGGCGCTGGCCGGCCCGAGCCCCTCGATGCCGGCCCACCACCGTTGGCGCCTCGGTACGCGCAGGGTCAAATCGGCCAGCGTGCGGATGCCCGCCGCGTGCAGCACGCCCACGAGCCGCACAGGTAGCCAGCGCTCGACGGCGTCGCCAATGAGAGGCTGCGGAGGCGGCATCCCGCGCAATGTCTCGATGGCGGCAGCGGCGGCCTTGGCGAGTTTCCGGTCGGATGGACTGGCCGCCGACAAAGTGGCGGCGTAGTCCGCCTGCGCGCGGCCCGTCGCGAAGGCCACCAGCTGGCGCTTCACCCGCCCGATCACCGAGCGCGCCGATGCGCCGGCAGTCCGGCGACCGGGAAGATAGCGATCCACGGCGGCGCGGCTGGGCACCCCTTGAAGCCAGGCGCGGAATGCGGCCAGCGCAGCCTCGTCCGGCCAAGTCGGGTCTGCGGGCACGCTGGGTGGCGCTGACAGCGCGTTTTCCATGTGCGCCAGTTTAGATCTACAGCAAGCATGCCAAGCTAATGTTGTTTATCTTGGTGGCGCTGCGATTGAACCTGGTTGCCAGCGAACTCTCACCGCGGTGAGAGTCTCGGCAGACTAGGCGCGGGGAGGCTGTAGCACGCCAAGGCGTTCGGGATGGGCCTCAAGTTCACTGCCCGGGAGGCAGGCCGCAGCCCCAATTGAGGCTCCAGGAAGCCGCCGCTCGCGGAGACCAGCCATCGGCCAGGAGCGGCCGGCCAAAGCGACGCCCGAAAGCGATCGCCCGCGCCGTCAGTCCACCGCGAAGCTAATGCGCTGGCTGCCCGGCCCCAATGCCTCGACAAGCCCATCCAGTCGAGTAACACGCCCGATTCGCGTGTAGCTGTAGCTCGACGGAAAGGTCTTGTAGAACACGACCAGCGTGTCATTGCCGTAGAGCATCACGTCGCCGGTTCGGATCGTCCCCGGCCGGGTCGCGTTGGTCGGCAGGCTTCTGGGCAGTCGTACGTGCTTCTCGTTGTCGTTCAGGTCGGGCATCTCCAGCGAAATGGGCAACATCTGCAGGAATGCGCGGGCCGTAGGGTTGTCCTCCAGCGTCACCGCAAATCGTTGAGTGCCCGCGACGGTCATCCACATCTGCTTATGCCCTTGAGAGTCTCTTACCCCTGCCTTGGCCTGCTGACCGTCTGCGGAAAGGCCATGACCGGTACCGCCCATCAGGAGTACCGACATCAGACACGGACCAGCGACGCGATGCCAACGCCGACGAGTTTGACTAAACGAAGCGCGCAAGGAACTCATGGTACGGCCGGGACGGGTGCGCTGAAGTGACTCATGCGCCCAGCGTACCCAAGAGGTGTTGCCTGAAGAAGGCGGTCAGCTTATCGAAGGGAATCTTGTCCACCTTGTCGTACAGATCGACGTGACTGGCGCCAGTGACGATCACGAGTTCCTTGGGCTCTGCCGCAGCTGCGTAGGCGGTTTCGGCGAAGTAGCGCGAGTGGGCCTTCTCACCATGGACGATCAGGAGAGGACGCGGCGAAATCTCCTTGATGTAGGTCAGGATCGGCATTTTCATGAACGACAGCGGTGTGGTGATCGTCCAGGCGTTGCCGGAGTTGACCGCCCGCGGGTGGTAGCCGCGCGGTGTCCCGTAGTAGTCGTGGTAATCGACCATGAACTTCGGCTCGCCGCCCTTCGGAGGCGTGTTGTAGGCCGGCTGGTAGGCAGGCTTCCCGTTGGCGGCGTCTTCCCAACGCTGACGGCTCAGTTGCTCCAACGTTTGCGCGCGTTGTTCGGGCGTCACGCTGTCGTTGTAGCCCTTGGACATGACGCGAGTCATGTCGTACATGGTGCTGGCGACCACCGCCTTGACGCGCTTGTCGGCCGCTACGGCGTTCAGTGCGAAGCCGCCCCAGCCGCAAATGCCGATGACGCCGATGCGCTCGCGGTCGACCTCAGGTTGCAGGCCGATGAAGTCCACCGCCGCCATGAAGTCCTCCGTGTTGATGTCCGGCGACGCGACGTTGCGCGGCTCGCCGCCGCTCTCTCCGGTATAGGAGCCGTCGAACGCCAACGTCACGAAACCGCGCTCGGCCGTGGTTTGGGCGTACAGGCCAGAGGACTGTTCCTTCACGGCGCCGAAAGGCCCACCCACGATGAGCGCAGCCTGCTTACCGCTGGCGCCCTGGGGCTGGTACAGGTCGCCCGCCAGGGTGATGCCGTAGCGGTTCGTGAACGTCACCTTGCGGTGCACCAAGCGCGGACTCTGAGGGAAGGTCTTGTCCCACTTCCGCGTGAGTTGCAGGGCTGCGCCCTTCGACGAAGCGGCCCGGGTTTGGGCAACGGCCACAGGCGAAGTTGCAAGGCCCGCCGCGCCGAGGGCGAAGGCGCCTTGCAGGGCGAGGCGACGGGAGATGGTGTTGTTCATGCGGTGACTCCGAGATGCTTTGATGAGGCTCGATCCAGCCGATGCCGCAATTCTTGGTCTCGTGGGAGCTACCGACTAGCTCCCTAATCCTGATACTTCTTATAAGATTGACTAACTAATCTCGAAATGCACTTTTGTGGCCCGCCGCAACTTCAACGATCTGCTGGCCTTCGTCACCGTGGCTCGCGAAAGCAGCTTCACGCGCGCCGCGGCGGTTCTGGGGGTGACGCAGTCAGCCCTCAGCCAATCCGTCCGCGGTCTCGAGGAGCGGCTTCAGATACGCCTGCTGTCGCGCACGACACGCAGCGTGGCGCCGACGGCGGCGGGTGAGCGCCTCGCACGCGCCATCGGCCACCGCTTCGATGAGATCGAGGCCGAGTTGGACGCGCTCACTGAATTGCGCGACAAGCCTGCGGGCACAGTGCGCATCACCTGCGGCGAGCACGTGCTGCAACACACGCTGATGCCGAAGTTGTCGCCGCTTCTGCGCGAATACCCGGAAGTGACCGTGGAGTTCGACGTCAGCTACGGATTCCGAGACATCGTCGCCGAACGATTTGACGCGGGCGTGCGTATTGGCAGCACGATCGACAAAGACATGATCGCGGTTCCGATCGGGCCGCCGTTGCGCATGGCGGTGGTGGCATCGCCAGCCTACTTCGCAGCCCACGGCAAGCCAAGGTCGCCCGATGACCTGACCGCCCACCGCTGCATCAATCAGCGAATGCCCAGTTCCGGAGGCCTGTACGTCTGGGACTTCGCGCGTCGCGGAAAGGCAGTCAACGTACGTGTCGACGGACCGCTCATCTTCAACACATCGCCGCCGCAGGTGGATGCCGCTGTCGCCGGGCTCGGCATTGCGTTGTTGCCCGAAGATGAAGTCGCTGGCCCGGTGGGTGATGGTCGGCTGGAGCGTGTCCTCGAGGCTTGGTGTCCGCCCTTTCCAGGCTATCACCTCTACTACCCCAGCCGGCGTCAACCGTCGCCGGCGTTCAGTCTGGTGGTCAAGGCGTTGCGCTTCTACGGGTAGCCCGCGAACGCGGCGGGATGCTCGCTGCAAAGCAGCAGCGTCCCGCTCCTCGGATGTCCGCTGATTCGCTCTGCCGCGGACCGCTTTGGGTCGGGTCCGGACAGCCGGTCCGTAGATCGGGCCGCTGGACAGCGGTCGCTGTCATCAGCCAAGCGCTCGTCCGTCTGCAAAGCGCTGATGTGCGCAAGGCGGTGCATTGGAACTCGCCCTTCTACGGGGTGGGGGGCCAGGGCTGGTTCCTGAGCCTCCACTGCTTCACGCACTACGTGAAGCTGACCTTCTTCCGCGGGGCTTCGCTGCTCCCCCTGCCCCCCGGGCGCCTCCTCGCAAGCGGAAGTGCGCTACCTCGATCTGCGGGAGGATGACGCCGTCGCGTAGCCATGAGCGTCGCGCGCGGGGTTAGCCCCGCCCCTTCGCCTGCACCAGCAGTCCCACGGTGGTCCAGTCCAGCTCGCCGCCGCCGCTGTCGCACAGTTCGCCCACCAGGCGCCGATGATGCGCTGGCCGTGCTTCGCTTGGCGGCGGGCCACGCCGGCGGTTCGGGTCATCGAGTCTCCTGTCTTCTCTTGCGTGTGCTGCGCGCGAGTGTCGGGCGCCGGCGCGGCTGCGTCCAATACGGAATGCCGCGCTCATTGATGCCCGCGCAGTCTGGACCGGGCCTGGCGCGGAAATCCGCGAGATCGTTCCCGCACGAGGTCTTTGTCATTCGTTTTCCTCTGGCACCAGCGCATCCTCCCCGGTCCTGTCCTCGCCTGCCGCGCGCTGCACGCCTCGCCCTGCCCCGATCTGCTGCGCCACCAGCAAGGTGACCTGGCGGAACGAGCGCAGCGCCGGCATGTCTTCCTTCGACCGCAGCCACCCCAGCGCGACCTGCACCGGCTCCGGCCTGTCCTCGATTTCCAGGAAACGCACGCCCCTGGGCTGCAGGTTGCGCACCGTCCCAGGAATGATCGCGAGACCGATGCCCGCCCCGACGAGTCCGGCCACGGTGTGGATCTGGGTGGCCTGCTGCACCACGCGCGGCGTGAAGCCGGCTCGCAGACACATCGCCATGATCCGCGCGTGGAACAGCGGGCTGCCACGGCGCGGGAACATCACCATCGGCTCGTCCTGCAGCTCGCGCAGGCGCACTGCCTTGCGCCGCGCGAACCGGTGCGTCTGCGGAACCGCGATCAGGAAAGGATCTTCCAGCACCGCCTGTACCTCCACTTCCGAAGGCGCGGGCTGGGGACGCAGCAGGCCCACGTCGATCATGCCGCGGGTAAGCGCCACATGTTGTTCGGCGATCGGCATCTCGTGCAGTTCGACCTCGATGTCCGGATAGAGGTGGCGAAAGCGCTCGATGATCGACGGCAGCAGCCCGTACGTCGAGGAGTGGATGAAGCCCACCGACAGGCGCCCGAACTCCCCGGCGCCGGTGCGCCGCGCATCGACCGCAGCGCGCTCCACTTCCTCGAGGATCAGGTTGCTGCGCTCCAGGAACACCTGGCCAGCCGGCAGCAGTTCCACGCGCCGCTGCGTTCGCCGCAGCAAGGGCGTGCCGATCTCTTCTTCCAACTGCTGGATCTGCCGCGACAGCGCCGGCTGCGCGATGCACAGGCGCGCCGCCGCTCGCCCGAAGTGGAGTTCCTGGGCGAGCGCCTGGAAATAGCGGAAATGCCGGAGGTCGATCATTCTTTGATGCCGGGCAGGTATCAATGGAGCACCAATTATGTATTGGACGAAGGATGCACCCGCGCGGAACACTTGCCCCCCATTGCAGTGCGCTCTTCAAGTCAAGCCAAGCCGATTCAAGAACGAACCCGAGAGACCAACATGACCTCCTCCCTCACCTCCTTCAGCTACCACAACCCCACGGCCATCGAATTCGGCTGGGGCGCGCTGGCGCGCCTGCCCGACCTCGTGAAGAGCGTGGGCGGCAGGCGAGCCCTCGTTGTGGGTGATCCCGGCGTGGCGCAGGCCGGACTGGTCAACCGGGTGGTCGCCGCCCTCGGCGAGGCGATCCCCGTGACCACTTTCACCGATGTCGAGAGCGACCCGGACGCCCGCTCGGTGGACGCCGGCGTGCAACTGGCCAGGTCCAGGGAGTGCGACGTCATCATCGGCATCGGCGGCGGCAGCGCGATGGACGTGGCGAAGGTGATCGGCGTGATGCTGACCAACCCCGGCAACATCCGCGACTACAACGGCATGGGCAAGATCGGTCAGCCCGGCGCCCCCGTGATCGCCATCCCCACGACCTCCGGCACCGGCAGCGAGCTGACGATCTGGTCCGTGCTGTCGGACAAGGAGCAGAAGACCAAGTTCGGCGTCGGCAGCGTCCTGAACTGCGCCCGCATCGCCCTGCTCGATCCCGAGCTGACCATGTCCCTGCCGCCGGCCATCACGGCCGCCACCGGCATCGACGCGCTGACGCACGCGCTGGAGTCGTACGTGAACACGGCCACCCAGCCGATCTCCGAGGCGATGTCCGAGCAGTCCATGGCCCTGATCGCGCGCAGCCTGCGCCTGGCGGTCGCCCAGCCGGGCAACAAGGAAGCCCGCGCCGACATGCTGCTGGCCAGCACCATCGCGGCGATGGCGTTCAACAGCACCCGCCTGGGCCTGGCGCACGCCTTTGCCATGCCGCTCGGCTCGCGCTTCCACATCCCGCACGGCCTGGCGAACGCGATCATGCTGCCGGCGGTGATGCGCTTCAACCTCCCGGGCAACCTGGCGAAGTTCGCACGCATCGCGCAGATCTTCGGCGAGCGCACCGACGGCCTCAGCCTGCGCGAGGCGGCGGAGCGTTCGGTGATCGCGATCGAGCAGCTGCAGGCCGACATCGGCATCACCGCGAAGCTGGGCGACTTCCACATGACGGAGGCCGACCTGCACGACGTGGCCGCCGAAGCCATGCTGTCCGGCAACGTCGCGGTGAATCCGCGCAAGCCGACGCTCGAAGACATGAAGGCGCTGCTGCGCGCCAAGCTGTAAACACGACACCACCAAGAGAGACAGACCCATGGACATGCATACCTGGCTCGGCCAGAACATCGGCGGCCGCTACGGCAACTACATCGACGGGGAGTGGGAGCAGGCCGGCCCCGACGCCGTGGCCATCACGAACCCCGCGCGGCGCGACCAGGTCCTCGGCCACTTCGCCGAAGGCACCGCGGAAGACGCGGATCGCGCCGTCAGCTCCTCGCATCGCGCCTGGAAGGCGTGGCGCGAGGTGCCCGGCCCGGAGCGCGGCGCCATCCTGTTCCGCGCCGCCGAACTGCTGGAGAAGCGGGCCGAGGAGTTCGCCTTCCTCGTCTCGGCCGAACAGGGCAAGATCCTGGCCGAATCGCGCGGCGAGGTCGGCCGGGCGGTGAAGGAACTGCGCTTTGCCGCCGGCGAGGCCAGCCGCATGGAAGGCTGGACGCTGCCCAGCGAGAAGCGCAACGGCCTGGCGATGACCTTCCGCGAGCCGGTCGGCGTGATCGCCTCGATCGCGCCGTGGAACTTCCCGGTCCTGACGCCGGTGCGCAAGATCGGTCCGGCGCTGGCCTACGGCTGCACCACGGTGCTGAAGCCCTCCAATTTCACGCCCTGGTGCTCCGTCAGGCTGGTGGAGCTGTTCAAGGAAGCCGGCGTGCCCAAGGGCGTGATCAACCTGGTGCTCGGCTCCGGCCGCACCGTGGGCGAGGCGCTGGTCAAGCACCCGCTGGTGCGCGGCATCAGCTTCACGGGCTCGACCAGGACCGGCGGGGACATCAACGCGCAGGCGGGCCGTCGCATGGTGCGCACCCAGCTGGAAATGGGCGGCAAGAACCCCGCCGTCGTTCTGAGCTACGCCGACGCCGCCAACATCGCCAAGCAGATCGCGCAGGCCGCGTTCACCACCACCGGCCAGCGCTGCACCGCGGTCAGTCGCGTGATCGTCCTGCAAAGCCTGGCGGCCGAACTGGGCGAAGCGCTGGTCGCGGAACTGGCCGCCATCAAGGTGGGGCCCGCCTGGGATCCGGCCAGCAGGATGGGCCCGCTGGTCACCGACCAGCACCGCGCCTCGGTGCTGCGCAACATGGCCAGCGGCCTGGACCAGGGGGCCCGCATCCGCTTCGGCGGGCGCGTGCTGGAAGACGGTGAGCTCGGGCGCGGCAACTTCCTGGAGCCGGCGCTGATCGAGAACGTGTCGCCCGAGAACCTGCTGGCGAAGCAGGAGGTGTTCGGCCCGGTGCTGTCCCTGATCTCGGTGCGCGACGCGAACCAGGCCATCGAGGTGGCGAACTCGGTCGAATACGGCCTCGCCGCCTCCGTCTTCACCCGCGACGTCGACGAGGCGCTGCGCTTCGTGCGCGAGAGCGAGAGCGGCATGGTGCACGTGAACCACGGCACCAACAGCGAGGCGCACATGCCCTTCGGCGGCGTCAAGGACTCCGGCCTGGGCGCCTACTCGATCGGCCACAGCAACCTGGAGTTCTTCACCAACGTGAAGGCGGCCTACTTCCAGGGCTGACCGGGCACACGGCCAGGGCAGTGGCCGGGGCACGCCGGTGGAGGCCGGCGCGCCCGCAACCCGTAAGGGCCTGCCAGCGCATTTCTTCCCGTGAGACCAATTACTACTCGATGGAGACAACACAGATGAAAAAGGCAGATTCCCAGCTGCGCCCGAACCGGCGCCAGGTGCTCGCCACGATGGGCGCGGTGGGCGCCGTCGGCCTCGGCGGCGCGATGATCTCGCGGCCGGCGCTCGCCGCGCCGATCACCATCCGCTTCAACCACACCGACGGCACCGGCGGCGAGGCGTACCACTTCTCCGAGAAGCTCAAGTCCCTGCTGGCCGAACGTACCAGCGGCCGCATGGTCGTGCAGAACTTCCACTCCGGCCAGCTCGGCGCGGAGAAAGACATGTATGACTCGATGCAGATCGGTTCGATCGAGATGGGCCGCAGCGGCTCGCTGATCATCAGCGTCGCCGCGCCGCAGTACGGGGCGCTGGAGCTGCCCTACGTGTTCCGCAGCCAACAGCATCTGCGCAACGTGCTGGCCGGCCCGATCGGCCAGGCGATGCACCAGGACTTCCTGGCCAAGAAGGGCGTGCGCGTGCTGGGCATCGTGAACCGCGGCGCCCGCCAGCTCACCACCAAGAACCGCGC
>CAYVXO010000229.1:0-8826 GCA_964454485.1 uncultured Rubrivivax sp. | reverse complement strand
CAACCTGGTCGGCGAGCTCGTCATCACGCAGGCCATGCTGGCGCAGAACAGCAAGGGCATCGACGCCACGCTGCACCAGCAGCTGACCGCCGGCCTGGCCGACCTGGAACGCAACACGCGCGACCTGCAGGAAGCCGTGATGTCGATCCGCATGATCCCGATGTCGCTGGTCTTCAACCGCTTCCCGCGCATGCTGCGCGACCTGGCCAACAAGCTCGGCAAGAAGGTCGAGCTGGTGCAGGTGGGCGAGGCCACCGAGCTGGACAAGGGCCTGGTCGAGAAGATCACCGACCCGCTCACGCACCTGGTGCGCAACAGCTGCGACCACGGCATCGAGCTGCCAGCCGAGCGGCTGGCCAAGGGCAAGCCCGAGACCGGCACCATCACCCTCATCGCCAGCCACCAGGGCGGCAGCATCGTGATCGAGGTGCGCGACGACGGCAAGGGCCTGAACCGCCAGAAGCTCCTGAGCAAGGCCCGCGAGCGCGGCCTGGAAGCGCCGGACACGATGACCGACCAGGAGGTCTACAGCCTCATCTTCGCCCCCGGCTTCAGCACCGCCGACGTCGTGACCGACGTCTCCGGCCGCGGCGTCGGCATGGACGTGGTGAAGAAGAACATCACCTCGCTGGGCGGCACGGTCGAGATCGACTCGGCCGAGGGCTACGGCATGAGCGTCAAGGTGCGCCTGCCGCTGACGCTGGCGATCATGGACGGCATGAGCGTGGGCGTCGGCGAGGAGTGCTACATCCTGCCGCTGTCCTCGGTCGTCGAGTCGTTCCAGGTCCAGCCCGGGATGATCAAGACCATCGGCGGCTCCGGCCGCGTGGTGGAGGTGCGCGACGAGTACATGCCGGTCGTCGACCTCGAGAAGGTCTTCGACGTGCCGCGCTTCGACTTCGAGCACGTGAGCAACATCATGGTCGTCGTCGAGGCCGAGGGCGGCCGCGTCGCGCTGCTGGTCGACGAACTGCTGGGGCAGCAGCAGGTGGTGGTGAAGAACCTGGAGTCGAACTACCGCAAGGTGCACGACGTCTCCGGCGCCACCATCATGGGCGACGGCCGCGTCGCGCTGATCCTGGACATCGGCTCGCTGGTGCGGCGTTCGCGCCACTGATCGCACGAAGGGGAGACAAGCCTCATGCGAATCGACCGCCTGCGCATCGGCGCCCGGATGGCGCTGGGTTTCGGCGTCGTGCTGCTGCTGTGCGCGCTGGCCATCGGCGTCGCCATCTGGCGCCTGGGCCGCGCGGCCGACGCCGCCGAGCAGATGACCAGCATCCCGCTGCAGAAGGAGCGCCTGGCCAGCGAATGGCTGCGCAACACCAGCAACGGCGTGCGCCGCACCACCGCCATCGCCAAGAGCGACGACCCCAAGCTGGAGGCCGTGTTCGCCGAGGACATCAGCAAGACGACGGCGCGCACCAACGAGATCCAGCAGCGCATCGGCGAGCTCGCCACCGAACCGGCCGAAAAGCAGGTCCTGGGGGAGATCGCCGAGCTTCGGAAGACCTTCCTGGCCGCGCGCGAACGCGTGCTCGACGCCAAGAAGGCCGGCAACCGCGACGAGGCGAACCGCCTCTTCCGCGAGGACTTCACGACCTCGGCCAACACCTACCTGGCGCGCATGCAGGACTTCCTGACGATGCAGGGCGACGCCATCGACGCGGCCGGCGGCCGCATCAAGGCCGACGCCTTCGCGGCGCGCCTCCTGCTGGCCGGCTTCGGCGCGCTCGCGATCGCGCTCGGCGGCGGGCTGGCGTGGGCGCTGTCCCGCTCGATCACGCGGCCGCTCGCCGACGCGGCGCGCGCCGCGCGCGCGGTGGCCGCGGGCGACCTGACCCAGCGCGTGGCCGCGAGCGGCCGCGACGAGGTGGCCGAGGTGGTCGGCGCGATCGGCGAGATGTCGGTCCACCTGGGCCGCATCGTGCAGCAGGTGAGGAGCGGGGTCGACGCGGTCGGCGCCGCCAGCGCCGAGATCGCGCGCGGCAACGCCGACCTCAGCCAGCGCACCGAGAAGGCCGCCGGCTCGCTGCAGCAGACCGCGAGCGCGACCACCCAGCTCACCGGCACCGTCTCGCAGACCGCCGACTCGGCGCGCACCGCGACCCAGCTCGCCGGCTCGGCCGCCGAGGTGGCGCAGAAGGGCGGCAGCGTCGTCGCCGCGGTGGTCCAGACGATGGACGAGATCAACGCCAGCTCGAAGAAGATCGCCGACATCATCGGCGTCATCGACGGCATCGCCTTCCAGACCAACATCCTGGCGCTCAACGCCGCGGTGGAGGCCGCGCGCGCGGGCGAACAGGGCCGCGGCTTCGCGGTCGTCGCCGGCGAGGTGCGCAGCCTGGCGCAGCGCTCGGCCGCGGCGGCGCGCGAGATCAAGGCGCTCATCGGCAGCAGCGTCGAGCGCGTGGAGTCGGGCGCGCGGCTGGTGGCCGACGCCGGCAGCACGATGAACGAGATCGTGGCCTCGGTGCAGCGCGTGACCGACCTCATCGGCGAGATCAGCGCCGCCGCCGGCGAACAGAGCTCCGGCATCGGCCAGGTCAACGGCGCGATCGGCCAGCTCGACCACATGACGCAGCAGAACGCCGCGCTCGTCGAACAGAGCGCCGCCGCCGCCCACGAACTGCGCGACCAGGCCCAGCAGCTGGCCGCGCTCGTTTCGCACTTCCGACTGCAGCCCGCCTGAGTTCCCCCCTTTTCCCCGCGACGACGAAAGAACCCCCGTCCATGAACCCCTCCTTCTTCTCGCGCCGGCGCCCCGTGGCCGGCCTGGTGCTGCTGGCCGCCGGCCAGGGCGCCGTCGTCGCCGGCCTGGCCTTCGGCTGGCCGGTCGCCGCCACCGTGGCGGCCAGCGTGGTGTGCGCCCTGCTCGCGGCCGGCGCGCTGCTGGCCGGCGGCGGCGCCGATGGCGCGGAAGGATTCGCCCAGCACGCGCAGGCGATCGCCGAGGGCGACCTCAGCCGCGACATCCGCGCCGAAGGCGTGGGCGCGTCGGCCCTGCACATGCTGCAGGCCTCGCTGCGCCGGTCGATTGGCGCCATCCGCGGCGGCGCGGCCGGTGTCTCGGCCGCCGCCGACGAGATCGCCAGCGGCAACGCCGACCTCTCGCGCCGCACCGAGCAGACCAGCGCCAGCCTGCAGCAGACCGCCAGCTCGATGACCCAGCTCACGAGCGCCGTCAACCAGACCGCCGACGCGGCGCGCACCGCCAACCAGCTGGTCAGCTCGGCCAGCGAGGTGGCGCAGCGCGGCGGCAGCGTGGTCTCGCAGGTGGTCTCGACGATGGACGAGATCAACGCCAGCTCGAAGAAGATCGCCGACATCATCGGCGTCATCGACGGCATCGCCTTCCAGACCAACATCCTGGCGCTCAATGCCGCGGTGGAAGCCGCGCGCGCCGGCGAACAGGGCCGCGGCTTCGCCGTCGTCGCCGGCGAGGTGCGCAGCCTGGCGCAGCGCAGCGCCGAGGCGGCGCGCGAGATCAAGGCCCTCATCGGCACCAGCGTCGACCGCGTCGAGTCGGGCGCGCGCCTGGTGGCCGACGCCGGCAGCACGATGAACGAGATCGTGGCCTCGGTGCAGCGCGTGACCGACATCATCGGCGAGATCAGCGCCGCCGCCGCCGAGCAGAGCCAGGGGCTTTCGAAGGTGAACGGCGCGATCGGCCAGCTCGACCAGATGACGCAGCAGAACGCCGCGCTGGTGGAGCAGAGCGCCGCTGCCGCCGAGTCGCTGCGCGAGCAGTCGCGCCAGCTGGCCGCCGCGGTGGCCGGCTTCCGTTTCGACGGCCACGCCCCCGCGGCACCGGCACTGGCCGCCAAGGCGGTGATCGAGCAGGCGCGCCAGGCCAGCGCCCCGGCGGCCCGCGCCGCCGAGCCCGCGCCGGCGAAGCCCGCCCCGAAGGCGGCGCCCAAGGCGAGCCCGCCGAAGGCCGAAGCGGCCAGGGCGGAGCCCGTGAAGGCCGAGGCCGCGAAGCCCGAGCCGGCGAAGCCGCTGAAGCCGGCCGTGCGCGCCGCCGCGCCGAAGGCCGCGGCCGAGAAGCCGGCCGCGCTGGCGGTGCCGCCCAAGGCCGACGACAGCGAAGGCGACTGGGAAACCTTCTGAAGTCCTCCACGGCGGACCGCGGCGGCCCCTCAAGCGGCCGCGCGGCCTGCCGATAAAGGCCGAACAACCGCCCCTGCCGAGGATTTCAGCGATGGACATGATCACCGAAGCCACCCACGTCGCCCGCCACGAGGCCGCGCGCATCGCCGCCGTCGGCGGCACGCCGGCGGCCGGCCGCGAGGGCCACTCGGGCGGCGAATTCCTGACGTTCCGCCTCGGCGCCGAGGAGTACGGCATCGACATCCTGCGCGTGCAGGAGATCCGCTCCTACGAGCAGCCGACCCGGATCGCCAACGCGCCCTCGTTCCTGAAGGGCGTGGTCAACCTGCGCGGCGTGATCGTGCCGATCGTCGACCTGCGCCTGAAGCTGGCCTGCGAGAGCGCCGAATACAACGGCTTCACCGTCGTCATCGTGCTCAACGTGCGCGGCCGCGTGGTCGGCGCGGTGGTCGACTCGGTGTCCGACGTGCTGGAGCTGACGCGCGAGCAGATCAAGCCGGCGCCCGAGCTCTCGTCCAACGTGGACGCCGGCTACATCACCGGCATCGGCACCGTGAAGAACGGCGACGTCGAGCGCATGCTGATCCTGATGGACATCGAAGGCCTGATGAGCAGCGCCGAGATGGGCCTCATGGGCGGCCACGCCTGAGTCCCCCGACCCCTTCTGGCACAGGCCGCCGGCAACCCCGGCGGCCTTCGTGTTTCTGGTGCGGCCTGCGTCACTCAAGCCCGCGCCGGCGCGACCGATATACCCAAAACGCAACCGCCTCGGGCCACCCCGGAACTTCGAAGGAACACGACCATGAAACCGCAACGACTCGCCGCCGCGCTCGCCGTTCTCGCCCTGTCCGCCGCCCCGCTGGCCGCGCTGGCCGCCAACGCCACCGCCGACGACGCGACCGCGATGGTCAAGAAGGGCGTGGCCTTCATCAAGGCCAACGGCAAGGACAAGGCCTACGCCGAGATCAGCAACAAGCAGGGCCGTTTCAATGACCGCGACCTCTACCTGGTCGTCTACGGCCTCGACGGCGTCGTGCGCGCGCATGGCGCGAACGAGAAGATGGTGGGCAAGAACCTGCTCGAGCTGAAGGACATCGACGGCAAGCCCTTCGTGAAGGAACGCGTCGAGCTGGCGCAGAGCAAGGGCAGCTTCTGGCAGGACTACAAGTTCACCAACCCGGTGAGCAAGAAGATCGAGCCCAAGAGCGCCTACTGCGAGAAGCTCGAGGACACCGTGGTCTGCGGCGGCATCTACAAGTGACCTGAGGCCCGACACAAGCCCTGCCGGAACCCGCCGATGAAACTCCGACACAAGCTGCTGATCGCCCCGGTGGCCACCGCGGCAGCGCTGTTCGCCGCCGGCCAGTGCAGCAGCTGGCTCATCGCCGCCGACGCGCGCGCGGGCCAGCAGGACTTCCGCGCCCGGCTCGAAGGCTTCAAGCGCCTCGCGGCCGCCGATACGCAACTCGCCGAGAGCCACGCCGCGGCCTACCGCACGATCACGCTGGTCGCCTCGCTCGACGAGGCGCAGGTGAAGGCGCAGCGCGAGAAGATCGCGCGCCAGCTGAAGGACACGCGCCAGGCCTTCGCGGCCGCCGCCGCCGAAGCTTCGGCCGACCCGACCCTGCGCGACCTGCTCGGCCGCGCCGGCGCCAGCGTCGACGAGTACGCCAAGCAGGTCGACAGCGCGCTCGACATGGCCAGCGTCGACCCCAACACCGGCATCGCCTCGATGCAGACCGCCGACGGCGGCTTCGGCCGCCTGTCGCAGGTGACCGCGGCCGTGATCCAGCGCATCGACGAGATCACCGCCGCCGCCGCCGAGGCCAACCAGGCGCGCGCGGTGCGCACCACGCTGCTGCTGGGCGGCGTGGCGCTGCTGGCCGCGCTGGCCGCGGTGGCCGGCGCCTGGCTGATGCAGCGGCGCATCGTGGCCGACCTGGCCGCCGCCGGCTCGCTGGCCGACCGCGTGGCCGAAGGCCGGCTCGACGCGGTGGCCGCGACGACGCGCGACGACGAGCTCGGCGACCTGCAGCGCGCGCTCGGCCGCATGACGGCCGCGCTCGCCGATTCGCTGCGCACGGTGCGGCAGTCCTCGCAGTCGATCGCCGCCGCCTCGGTCGAGATCGCGAGCGGCAACCTGGACCTGTCCTCGCGCACCGAGCAGGCGGCCAGCTCGCTGCAGCAGACCGCGGCCTCGATGGAGCAGCTCAACGGCAACGTCTCGCAGAGCGCCGAGGCGGCGCGCCAGGCCAGCCGGCTGGCGGTCTCGGCCAGCGAGGTGGCGCAAAAGGGCGGCAGCGTGGTCTCGCAGGTCGTGCAGACGATGGACGAGATCGACGCCAGCTCGAAGAAGATCGCCGACATCATCGGCGTCATCGACGGCATCGCCTTCCAGACCAACATCCTGGCGCTCAACGCCGCGGTGGAGGCGGCGCGCGCGGGCGAACAGGGCCGCGGCTTTGCCGTCGTCGCCGGCGAGGTGCGCAGCCTGGCGCAGCGCTCGGCCGCGGCGGCGCGCGAGATCAAGGCCCTCATCGGCAGCAGCGTCGAGCGCGTGGAGTCGGGCGCGCGCCTGGTGGCCGACGCCGGCAGCACGATGAACGAGATCGTGTCCTCCGTGCA
This sequence comes from uncultured Rubrivivax sp., assembly GCA_964454485.1. Classification (GTDB taxonomy): domain Bacteria; phylum Pseudomonadota; class Gammaproteobacteria; order Burkholderiales; family Burkholderiaceae_C; genus Rubrivivax. The sequence continues at coordinate 2,091 of CAYVXO010000229.1, read as the reverse complement.
GCGGGTGGCCGACATCGTGGCCGAGATCAGCACCGCCACCGGCGAGCAGAGCTCGGGCATCGGCCAGGTCAACAGCGCCGTCGTCCAGCTCGACAACGTGACGCAGCAGAACGCCGCGCTCGTCGAGCAGAGCGCCGCCGCCGCCGCTTCGCTGAAGGAGCAGGCGGCACGGCTGGACGAAGTCGTGCAACGCTTCACGCTCGGCGGCACCGCCACCGCCTGACCCGCGGGCGGGAGCCCCCTGCCGGCGGCGGCAGAATGGCCGCCATGGCCCCGCCGCCGTCGAGCACCCCGCCGGCCCCCTCCCCCGTCTCCCCTTCCGCCGTCGACGCCGCCGTGCGCGCGGCGCGGCTGCAGTCGCACGCGGCCAGCGTGCCCTACACCACCCTGGCCAGCGTGCTGGTGGCGGTGGTGCTGGTCGCGGTGCTGGGCGCCGGCTTCGACACCGGCAAGCTCGTCGCCTGGGTGCTGGTGCTGACCGCGGTCACCGGGCTGCGCCTGGCGCTGCACCGCGCGCACCAGGGGCGGCCGGACGCGGCGCCCTGGCTGGCGGTCTACCGCGCCGGCGCGTTCGCCAACGGCCTGGTCTGGGGCAGCACGGCGCTGCTGGCGCCGCAGCTGGACGGCGCCAGCCTGGTGATGCTGAGCTTCCTGCTCGCCGGCCTGGCCGCCGGCGCGATGACGCTCACGCTGTTCGACCTGGCGGCCGCGCTCGCCTTCACGCTGCCGGCGCTGGCGCCGCTGGCGCTGCGCTTCGCGTGGGCCGAACGCCAGGTGCCGCAGCTGGTGGAGGTGGCCGGCCTGCTGCTGGCGCTGCTGCTGGCGCTGTTCGTCGTCGCCGCGCGGCGCGCCGAGCGCGAGCAGCGCGCGCTCGCGGCCGCCCGCCTGGCCGAGTCCGAACGGCGCGAGCGCGCGGCCAGCAGCGAGGCCCAGCTGGCCGAGGCCGGGCGCGTGCTCGAGGTCACGCTGGACAGCCTGGACCAGGGCGTGCTCAGCATCGGCAGCGACGGCCGCACCAACGGCTTCAACCGGCGCCTGATCGAGCTGCTGGACCTGTCGGAGCCGATGATGCGCGGCCGCCCCACGCTGCAGGAGATGACGCGCTGGCAGTACGAGCAGGGCCACTTCGGCGACACGCTGGAGCGGCTGGACGAGGCCGGCCGCGAAGGCCTGGAGCGCTTCATCGGCGGCGACAGCTCGGCCGTCGCGGTGCGCTACGAGCGCACCAAGCCCGACGGCACGGTGCTCGAGGTGCGGACCCGCTTCGCTTCCGACGGCGGCCTGGTGCGCACCTTCACCGACGTCACCGACCGCAAGGCGGCCGAGCGCGCGCTCATCGCCGCCAAGGAGGAGGCCGAGCGCGCCAACCGCGCGAAGTCGGACTTCCTCTCGCGCATGTCGCACGAGCTGCGCACGCCGCTGAACGCGATCCTCGGCTTCGGCCAGCTGCTGGAGTCCGACCGGCGCGACCCGCTCACGCCTTCGCAGCACGCGCGCGTGCAGGAGATGCAGCGCGGCGCGCGCCACCTGCTGGCGCTCATCAACGAGGTGCTGGACCTGGCGCGCATCGAGTCGGGTTCGCTGCAGCTCAAGCTGGAGCCGGTGGCGCTGGCGCCGCTCATCGACGAGAGCCTGCGCCTGGTGGCGCCGGTGGCGCAGGAGCGCGGCATCGCCCTCGGGCCGGCGCCGGTGCTGCCCGCGCCCGTGCACGCGCTCGCCGACCGCCTGCGCCTGGGCCAGGTGCTGCTGAACCTCCTGGGCAACGCGATCAAGTACAACCGGCCCGGCGGCCGCGTGCGGGTGGAGGTACGTGCCGACGGCGGCTGGCTCGTCATCGAGGTCGTCGACGACGGGCCCGGCATCGGCGGCCCGCAGCAGGCGCGCCTGTTCCAGGCCTTCGAACGGCTGGACGCCGAAGGCAGCGCGGTCGAAGGCGCCGGCATCGGGCTGGCGCTGTCGAAGTGGCTCGTGGACCTGATGCACGGCGAGATCGGCGTTTCGAGCGAGCTCGGCCGCGGCAGCACGTTCTGGGTCCGGCTAGCGGCCTGCGGCGCCGCGCCGGCGGCGGCGCAGGCGCCGGCGCCCGCGCCG
>CAYVXO010000228.1:0-8829 GCA_964454485.1 uncultured Rubrivivax sp. | reverse complement strand
TGAAGCGCATCGGCCACACGCTCTCGCCGCTGGAGATCGTGGTCGTCAACACGCGCGCCGGCAGCCGCTACGGCAACCCGGACTACGTCTCGGCCGGCTGCGGAATGGGCTACGAGGCCACCATGTACCTGCTCGAACGCGGCGTGCGCCTCACCGGCACCGACGCCTGGAGCTGGGACGCGCCGTTCGTGCACACGGCGAAGAAGTACGCCCAGAGCCATGACGCGAAGCTGATCTGGGAAGGCCACAAGGCCGGCCGCGACATCGGCTACTGCCACCTGGAGAAGCTGCACAACCTGGAGTCGCTGCCGCCCACCGGCTTCTACATCAGCTGCTTCCCGCACAAGATCCGCGGCGCCAGCGCCGGCTGGACACGCGCGGTGGCGATCTTCGACGACGCGCTGATGGCGTCGGCCCGATGAGCGCGCACCTGGACTTCACGCACGACCCGGCCCAGCGGTCCTGGCTGGCCGACGCCGGGCCCGAGGCCGACTTCTCGCTGCAGAACCTGCCGATCGCCGTCTTCCGCCGGCCGGGCGAGGGCTGGCGCGGCGGCGTCGCGCTCGGCAGCCACATCGTCGACCTGGCCGCGCTGGCCTCGCGGCGCGAGCTCGCCGGCGCCGCGCAGGCCGCGGCCGCGGCGGCTGCGCAGCCCACGCTCAACGCCTACTTCGCGCTCGGCCTGCGTTCGTGGCGCGCGCTGCGGCAGGCGCTCTTCGCGCTCGCGGCGGCCGAGGCCGCGCCTTCGAAGCAGGAGGCGCTGCGCGCCTGCCTGGTGCCGATGGCGGGCGCCGAACTCGGGCTGCCCGCGCGCATCGGCGACTACACCGACTTCTACACCTCGATCCACCACGCGTTGAACGTGGGCCGCGCGGTCGGGCTGCCGAACGACGGCGTCACGCCCAACTTCCGCTGGCTGCCGATCGCCTATCACGGGCGTGCATCCTCGGTCGTGCCCAGCGGCACCGACTTCCACCGTCCGCTGGGCCAGATGCCCGGGCCCGACGGCCGGCCGGTGCACGGCGCCTGCGCGCGGCTGGACTACGAACTCGAGATGGGCTTCTTCGTCGGCCCCGGCAACGCGCAGGGCCGGCGCATCGCCGCCGACGACGCCGACGAACACATCGCCGGCTTCGTGCTGCTGAACGACTGGTCGGCGCGCGACATCCAGTTCTGGGAGATGGCACCGCTCGGGCCCTTCAACGGCAAGAACTTCTGCACCAGCATCTCGCCCTGGGTGGTGAGTCTGGACGCGCTGGCGCCGTACCGGCTGCCCTTCGCGCGCGCCGCCGGCGAGCCCGAGCCCCTGCCCTACCTGGATGGCCCCGCGGTGCGCGCCGCGGCGGCGCTGGACATCGGGCTCGAAGTGCACCTGCACACCGCGGCGCAGCGCGCGCGCGGCGAGGCGCCGGCAAGGCTGTCGCGCACCAACTTCCACCACCAGTACTGGACGCCGGCGCAGATGCTGGCCCAGCACACGGTGGGCGGCTGCAACCTGGCGCCGGGCGACCTGCTGGGCACCGGCACCATCAGCGGCCCCGGGGCCGACGAGGCCGGCGCGATCATCGAGCTCACGAAGGCCGGCCGCGAGCCTCTCGTGCTGCCCGGCGGCGAGACGCGCCGCTTCCTCGAAGACGGCGACACCCTGATCCTCTCGGCGCGCTGCGAGCGCGAAGGCGCCGCGCGCGTGGGCTTCGGCGACTGCCGCGGGACCGTGCTGCCCGCGGTGCTATGACGCCGGCTTCTCGTCGAGCAGCAGCTTCAGGTCGCCTTTCAGCGCCTCGGCGCCGCTGCCGTAGCGCGTGAACAGGCGCACCCGGCCGCTGGGGTCGAAGACGTACGACCCCGCCGTGTGGTCCATCGTGTAGCTGCTCTCGGTCTTGCCCGGCACCTTGGCGAAGAAGACCTTGAAGTTCTTCGCCGCCGCGCGGGTTTCCTCCGGCGTGCCGCGCAAGGCCACGAAGTCGGCGCCGAAATTGCCCACGTAGGCCTTCAGCACCTCGGGCGTGTCGCGCTCGGGGTCGATGCTGACGAAGATGCCCTGCACGCGCGCGCCGTCGGGGCCGAGGTCCTTCTTCACCGCGGCCAGCTCGGCCAGCGTGGTGGGGCAGACGTCGGGGCACTGGGTGTAGCCGAAGAACACCACCGCCACCTTGCCCTTGAAATCCGAGAGGTGGCGCGCCTTGCCGTCGGCGTCCGTCAGGTCGAGCGCGTTGGCGTATTCGGCGCCGGTGATGTCGACCGACTTGAAGGCGGGCTTGGGCGGTGCCGCCGCCTCGCGGCTGCAGGCGGCGAGCAGGGCCACCGACGCGGCGGCGGCCAGGAGGATCAGGCGACGAGTTTGACGAGCCATGGGTTCAGGTAGTGGTCCAGCAGCAGCGCCGCGAACAGCAGCGAGAGGTGCCAGATGGAGAAACGGAAGGTGCGGCGCGCGAGCGCGTCGCTGTAGTCGCGCCAGAGCTTGTACGCCAGCGCGATGAACCAGCCGCCCAGCACCAGCGCGGCGGCGAGGTAGATCGCGCCGGTCATGCGGTAGGTGAAGGGCAGCAGCGTTGCCGCGAACAGCACGATGGTGTAGAGCAGCACCTGCAGGCGCGTGAACTCCGGGCCGTGCGTGATCGGCAGCATCGGCAGGCCGGCGCGGCGGTAGTCCTCGGCGCGGTACAGCGCCAGGGCCCAGAAGTGCGGCGGCGTCCAGAGGAAGATGATGAGCGCGAGCATCAGCCCTTCGGCACCCACCTCGCCCGTCATCGCGGCCCAGCCCAGCACCGGCGGCATCGCGCCCGAGGCGCCGCCGATGACGATGTTCTGCGGCGTCAGCGGCTTCAGCACCACGGTGTAGACCACGGCATAGCCGACGAAGGTGGCGAAGGTGAGCGCCATCGTGAGCGGGTTGACCCAGAACCACAGCACGGCGCTGCCGGCGGCGCAGAGCAACGCGGAGAACGCGAGCGTCTGCGCGGTCGTGAGCTGGCCCTTCGCGGTGGGGCGCCACGCGGTGCGCTGCATGCGGCGGTCGATCTCCTGCTCGACCAGGCAGTTGAAGGCCGCGGCCGCGCTGGCCACCAGCCAGATGCCCAGCGTGGCGGCGCCGGCGAGCGCCCAGTTGGGCAGGCCCGGCTCGGCCAGCAGCATGCCGATGACGGCGCAGAACACGATGAGCTGCACCACGCGCGGCTTGGTGAGCACGTAGAACTGCGACCAGCGGGAGCTGGTGGCGCGGGCGGCAGCGATCGACGAGGCCATGGGGGAGACGGGAATTCTAGGCAGCGAGCGCGGCGCGGCCGGGTGCCGCGGCCTCGGTGCTCGCCCCCAGGCGCGCGCGCGCCAGCAGCGAGGTCAGCACCAGCACCAGCAGCGCGGCGCCGGCCGAATGGGCGAGCGCGGCGACGATCGGCCAGTCGAGCACCACGTTCGACAACCCGGTGCCCACCTGCGCGACCAGCAGCAGCGCGAGCGCACGGCCGTGGCCGCGCAGCGCCGGCTGCGCCAGCAGCTGCCAGGCCAGCGCGGCGAGCGCGAGCGCGGCCGCCACGGCGCCCAGCCGGTGCGCCATCTGGATCGCGACCAGCGCCTCGAACGAGAGGTAGCCGCCGTGGCCGGCGCGCCCCAGTTCGCGCAGCAGCGTGAAGCCTTCGGCGAAGTTCATCGGCGGCCACCAGTGGCCGTTGCAGTCGGGGAAACTGTTGCAGGCCAGCACCGCGTAGTTGGTGCTGACCCAGCCGCCGAGCGCGATCTGCAGCACCAGCAGCGCCAGCGCCAGGCCGGCGAAGCGGCGCAGGCCGGCGGGCAGCGCGAGCGAGCGCGCGCGGTAGGCCTCGTGCTGGATCGCCAGCAGCGCCAGCAGCAGCAGCCCGCCCAGCAGGTGCAGCGTGACGATCGCCGGGTAGAGCTTCCAGGTCACGGTGTAGCGGCCGAACAGGCCCTGCACGACGATCCAGCCCAGCGTGAGCCAGGGCCACAGCGGCGAGTGCGGCAGCGCGCGCCGCGCCGCCAGGCTGGCCGCTGCGGTGACGAGGATCAGCGCGCCCACCGTCATCGCGAGGTAGCGGTGGATCATCTCGATCCAGGCCTTGTGCCAGGTGACGGGGCCGTCGGGCATCGCGCTCTGCGCGGCGTGGATGTCGTCCTTCGCGCCGAAGGGGCTGGCCTCGCCGTAGCAGCCGGGCCAGTCGGGGCAGCCGAGGCCGGAGTCGGTGAGGCGCGTGAACGAGCCGAAGACCACCAGGTCCAGCGTGAGGAACAGGGTGAGCGCGGTGATGGCGGCAAGCCGCCCGCGCGTATCAGCGCCGCGCTGGCGCAGCCACAGCCACGCGAGCGGCACGAGCGCGATCACGCCCACCAGGAGCGCCATGCGCAGCACGGGCGCGTAGTCGACGAGCGGGGTGGCGGCGTTCATCGTGCGGTGCTAACGACCCGGCCGGTCCCAGCCGGCGGAGGCACGCAGCAGGCGTTCGAGGTCGCGCTTGACCTTGGCGGGGTCGGCGTCGGCGGGCATGCGCATCATCCACTCGCCCATCGGGTCGACGACGTAGAGGTGCTCTTCCAGCGCGTGGCCGGGCTCGGGCTGCAGCCAGCGTTCGACCTGCGCGCGTTCGGCGCGCACGATCAGCATGCCCGCCACCGACTCGGCGGCGCTGCGCAGCGCGGCCGGCGGGTCGCCAACGCCCGTGACGATCCACAGCTTGTCGAGGCGGTCGCGTTCGCGGCCCAGCATCTCGCGCAGCTGTCGCTGCATGAACAGGCGCTTGTCGCAGGCGGCGTCGCACTGCGCGCCGCTCACGGTGACGAGCAGCCACTGGCCCTTGAGCGCCGCGACCGGCAGCGCGCTGCCGTCCAGCCGGCGCCAGCCCTCGGCGGGCAGCGGCCGCGTGGGCTCGATCAGCGTGCCGTAGTTGGTGCGCGCCTGCGGGCGGATCACGAAGTAGGTGAAGTACGACGCGACCACCGGCGCGGCGCAGACCGCCAGCACCAGCAGCATCTTGAGCCGGCCGGCGCGCGTGCGGCGCTCTGCGAGGTCGGGCGCCGGCATGCTGTGCACCGTGAGGTGCAGGTCTTCAGCGGCCAGGCCGTCGCGGGCGGATGAGTTGGAACCAGACATACAAGCCGGCGATGAGCGCCGAGAACGCGAACCACTGGAAGGCGTAGCCGTAGTGCTTGGCCACGTCGGCCGCCGGGCGCGGCCACTGGCGGCCCAGCCCGTCGGCCGCGGTGAGCGGGCCTTCTTCCTGGACGATGGACAGCGGCCGCAGCGGCTGCCCGACTTCGGCCGCCCAGGCCGCCAGGTCGAGATTCTGCCGGATCGGCCCCCCCACCGGCGTGCCGATCTCGTACAGCTGCGATGGCGGCGGGGCGATGCGGCCGCCCAGCCGCACCACGCCTTCGGGCAGCGTGGGCGCCTGCACCTTGGTGCGGTCGGCCGGGTCGCGCGGCAGCCAGCCGCGCTGCACCGCGACCGCGCTGCCGTCGGGCAGTGCCAGCGGCGTCACCACCAGGAAGCCGGCGTGGCCGTTCATCGGCCGGTTGTCCAGGTAGACGGTGTGCTGGCGCACCCAGCGACCTTCGATCTCGATGGCGCGCCAGTGCTGGCCCTTCGCCTGCGCTTCGGTGCGCGCCAGTTCGGCGGCCGGCAGCGGCGGCAGCACGCGGCGGCTGTCGAGCTCGGCCTGGACGGCGTCCTTCTGGTGCCCGCGGTCCAGCTGCCACAACCCCAGGCGCGCGGTGACCGCGCTGCCGGCCACGGCCGCCACGAGCAGCAGCAGGGCGCGCGGGTTCAGCCCGGCAGGCATGCGTTGCGGCGCGGATAATCGCGCCCGATGAAGGCCGTGATGGTGATCATGATCGTCGCCGTGCTCGCCGCGCTGGGCAGCGCCGGCGTGTTCATGATGCGGCGCAAGGACGACGGCGACGGCTCGAACGAGCCCGACCGCCATATGGCGCGCGCGCTCGCGCTGCGGGTGGCGCTGTCGGTGGCGCTCTTCATCATCGTGCTCGTGTCCTGGCGCATGGGCTGGGTGCGACCCAACGGGATCCCGGTCGGTTCCTAGAGAAAAGGCAAAGGGCGCCGCGAGGGCGCCCTTGCTGTCGCTGCGGCGGCCGGGTCAGAGCCAGTAGACCAGCACGTACAGCAGCAGCCAGACCACGTCGACGAAGTGCCAGTACCAGGCGGCGCCTTCGAAGCCGAAGTGGCGCTGCGGGGTGAAGTGGCCGTTCATCAGGCGCAGCGTGATGAAGGTCAGCATCAGCATGCCGACGAACACGTGGAAGCCGTGGAAGCCGGTCAGCATGAAGAAGGTGGAGCCGTAGATGCCAGAGCTGAGCTTGAGGTTGAGCTCGGTGTAGGCGTGGTGGTACTCGTAGCCCTGCACGCAGATGAAGGTCAGGCCCAGGGCGACCGTGATCCACATCCAGACGATGGTCTTGGCGCGCTGGTTGGCCAGGAGCGCGTGGTGCGCGATCGTGAGCGTGACGCCCGAGGTGAGCAGCAGCGCGGTGTTGATGGTCGGCAGCGGCCACGGGCCCATCGGCGTGAACGGGTCCACCGTGCCGGCCGGCGAGGCGGTGGTGCCGCCGGGGCTGGTCGGCCAGATCGCCTTGAAGTCGGGCCACAGGACCTGGTGGTCCAGGTTACCCAGCATCGGCAGCGCGTGCACGCGCGCCCAGTACAGGGCGCCGAAGAAGGCAGCGAAGAACATCACCTCGCTGAAGATGAACCAGCTCATGCTCCAGCGGAAGCTGACGTCCACGCGGTCGGAGTACTGGCCGCCTTCGCTCTCGCCGATGGCGGCGCGGAACCACTGGAACAGCACCGACAGCCAGACCACGACGCCGGCCAGCAGCACGTAGGCCGCCCAGCCGTGGCCGTTGACCCACTGCGAGGCGCCGAAGATGACGAGCAGCAGGCCCGAGGCCACCTGCACCGGGAAGCGCGAAGGCTGCGGGATGAAGTAGTGCGGTGCGGTGCCCGCGGGAGTGGTGGCCGACATGGGTTGCTTTTCTCCTGGAACCTGAATCTGCGAGTGAACCTAGTGGGCGACGCCGCTGCCGACGACCCAGCGCACGATGAGCACCAGCGCGCCGATGAACAGCAGCGCGCCGACGATGCCCGCGACGATCACGTGCAGCGGATTGAGCTTCTGCACGTCGTGTTCGTAGTCGGCGCGGCGGCGCACGCCGAAGAACGACCAGGCGACGGCGCGTATCGTGCCCAGCAGCGAGCCGCGGCGCGCGAGCGGGTTGTCGCTCATCCCTCGCTCCCCTTCGGCGCCGGCGGCGTGCGGCCGCCCACTTCGAAGAAGGTGTACGACAGCGTGATCGTCGTGACGTCCTTGGGCAGCTTGCTGTCGACCACGAACACCACCGGCCAGCGGCGCGTCTCGCCCGGGCCCAGCGTCCATTCGTTGAAGCAGAAGCACTGCACCTTGGTGAAGTGCGGCGCGGCGTTGCCCGGCGCGTAGCTGGGGATGGCCTGCGCCGTCATCGTGCGGTTCTGGACGTTGGTGAACTCGTACTCCACCGTCGTCATCTGGCCCGGGTGCACGACCACCGAGCGCTGCGCCGGCTTGAAGTCCCAGGGGCCGCGCACGTTGGCGTCGAACTCGATCGTGACCGAACGGCTGAGGTCGACCTGCGTGTTGCGCTCCCCGCCGCCGGACCAGGCGCCGCTCTTCGCGTCGGACAGCGCCAGCACGTTGATGCCCAGCGCCTCGCAGATCTGGCGGTACATGGGCACCAGCGCGTAGCCGAAGCCGAACATCACGCCGACCACCACCACCAGCTTGCCGAGCAGCCGGCGGTTGTCGCCGAGGGCCTGCAGCGAAGCGCCCATCAGCCGCGCATCCAGACGATCTTGAGCACGAAGCCGAGCGCGAAGACGAGCGCCACCGTCGCCAGGATCAGGCCCAGGCGGACGTTGGCGCGGCGCTGTTCTTCGGTCGGCACGGCAGGCGCGGTTTCAGCCGATCACGCGGGTCGCGCTGGCGTCCAGCTTGGGCGGCGTCTCGAAGGTGTGCCAGGGCGCCGGCGACGGCACTTCCCATTCCAGGCCCTCGGCGCCTTCCCAGGGCTTCTGCGGCGCCTTCTCGCCCTGGCCGCGCATCATCGGCACGACCACGAAGAGGAAGAAGTACACCTGCATGAGGCCGAAGCCGAAGGCACCGATCGACGCGACCATGTTGAAGTCGGCGAACTGCATGGGGTAGTCGGCGTAGCGGCGCGGCATGCCGGCCAGCCCCAGGAAGTGCATCGGGAAGAAGGTGACGTTGAAGAAGACGATCGAGCCCCAGAAGTGGATCTTGCCGCGCGTCTCGGAGTACATGACGCCGGTCCACTTCGGGCCCCAGTAGTACACGCCGGCGAAGAGCGCGAACAGCGAGCCGGCCACCAGCACGTAGTGGAAGTGCGCCACCACGTAGTAGGTGTCCTGGATCTGGATGTCGATCGGCGCCATCGCGCAGATGAGGCCGGTGAAGCCGCCCATCGTGAACACGAACAGGAAGCCGACGGCCCACAGCATGGGGGTCTCGAAGGTCATCGAGCCCTTCCACATGGTGGCCAGCCAGTTGAAGACCTTCACGCCCGTGGGCACCGCGATCAGCATCGTCGCGTACATGAAGAACAGCTGGCCCGTCACCGGCATGCCGGTGGTGTACATGTGGTGGGCCCAGACGATGAACGAGAGGATCGCGATCGACGCCGTGGCGTAGACCATCGAGGTGTAGCCGAACAGCCGCTTGCGCGCGAACGCCGGGATGATGGCGCTCACGATGCCGAAGGCCGGCAGGATCATGATGTACACCTCGGGGTGCCCGAAGAACCAGAAGATGTGCT
>CAYVXO010000227.1:0-8835 GCA_964454485.1 uncultured Rubrivivax sp. | reverse complement strand
TCGATGATCTGGACGCTGGGCGACTTCAACAGCGTCTACCTGCTCACCGGCGGCGGCCCGGCCGACCTGACGCACGTGCTGGCCACGCTGGGCATCCGCTACCTGCGGCTGGACCAGGTCGACCTGGCGATGGCCTCCATCGTCGTCGCGCTGCCGCTGGTGCTGCCGCTGGTCTACTTCATGATGAAGCGGCTGTCCAAATGAGCGGCCGCCTGTCGCTGAAGAAGGTGGCCACCGAGGCCCAGTTGCTGCTGGTGGGCATCCCGGTGCTGCTGTGGACGCTGATCCCGGTCTACCACCTGTTCCTGTTCGCGATCTCGCCCAAGGACACGGCCACCAGCGGCCGCCTCTGGCCCGACCACCCGACGCTGCAGAACTTCGACATCGTCTTCCACCAGCAGCACTTCTACCTGAACCACTTCTGGGTCCAGCTGGGCAACTCGTTCCTGATCGCCATCGCGGTGGGGGCGCTGACGCTGTTCGTCTCCACCTGCGCGGCGTTCGCGATCAGCCGCCTCAAGGTGACCGGCGGCCGCACGGTGATGAACCTGGCGCTCTTCACCTACTTCATCCCGGCCGCCTTCCTGGCGGTGCCGATGTACAAGACGATGGGCGTCTACGGGCTGCTCAACCACCAGTCGGCGCTCATCCTGGCGATGGTGACGATCGCCTCGCCCTACTGCATCTGGGTGCTCAAGCAGGCGAGCGACAAGCTGCCCTGGGAACTGGACGAGGCGGCGCGCATGGACGGCGCCACGCCGCTGCAGCTGTTCCGCCTGGTCTACCTGCCGCTGATGGTGCCTTCGCTGGTGGCGGTGGGCACCTACGCGCTGCTGCTGGCGTGGAACGAGTACCTCTACGCCTTCCTGCTGCTGAGCAAGGACACCGACGTCACGCTGGCGGTGGCGCTGGGCAACTTCCTCTCGGCCGACGACTCGCCGTGGGAACTGCTGATGGCCACCGGCTTCATCTACGCGCTGCCGCCGGCGGCGATCTACTACGCGTTCAAGCGCTACATGGTCTCCGGCATCACGGCCGGTGCCGTCAAGAGCTGAATCGCACAAGGACGAGGGCGGCATGGCATCGGTATCGTTCCGCGGCATCCAGAAGAACTACGGCCGCGTCAAGGTCATCCACGGCATCGAGTTCGGCATCGAGGACGGCGAGTTCGTCGTCATCGTCGGCCCCTCCGGCTGCGGCAAGAGCACGCTGCTGCGCATGCTGGCCGGGTTGGAGGAGATCTCCGGCGGCGAGATCCTGATCGACGGCAAGGTCGTCAACGAGCTCGAGTCGAAGGACCGCGACATCGCGATGGTGTTCCAGAGCTACGCGCTCTACCCGCACATGACGGTGCGCGAGAACATGGGCTTCAGCCTGCGCCTGCGCAAGGCCGACCGCGGCACCACCGACGAGCGCGTGAACCAGGCCGCGCGCATCCTCAACCTCGACGCGCTGCTCGACCGCTACCCGCGCGAGCTCTCCGGCGGCCAGCGCCAGCGCGTGGCGATGGGCCGCGCCATCGTGCGCGACCCCAAGGTCTTCCTCTTCGACGAGCCGCTGTCCAACCTGGACGCCAAGCTGCGGGTGGCGATGCGCGCCGAGATCAAGGCGCTGCACCAGCGGCTGAAGACGACCACGGTCTACGTCACGCACGACCAGATCGAGGCCATGACGATGGCCGACCGCATCGTCGTCATGCACGACGGCATCGTCGAACAGATCGGCACCCCGCTGGAGCTGTTCGACCGCCCGGGCAACCTGTTCGTGGCGCAGTTCATCGGCTCGCCGGCGATGAACGTGTTTCCCGGCACCGTGCGCAAGGGCGCGGTGGAGGCCTTGGGTGCGCGCTGGCCGCTGCCGCCGGGCACGCAGGGCAGCGAAGGGCAGGCGGTGCAGTACGGCATCCGGCCGACCGACCTGGCTCCGGCCGCCGAAGGCGTGCCCGCGCGCGTGGTGGTGGTGGAACCCACCGGCGCCGAGACCGAGCTGATGGTCGAGGTGGGCGGCCAGCAGCTCACGGTGGTGATGCACGGCCGCACGTCGGCGCAGCCCGACCAGACCGTGCACCTGGCGGTGGACGCCGCCAAGGCGCATGTCTTCGACGGCGGCAGCGGCAAAAGGATCCCGTGACCGCCAAACCCTGCATCGTCGTGATGGGCGTCAGCGGCTGCGGCAAGAGCACCGTCGGCCGCGAGCTCGCCGCCGCGCTGGGCCTGCCGTTCGTGGAAGGCGACGACCTGCACCCGCCGCGCAACGTGGCGAAGATGCGCTCCGGCACGCCGCTGACCGACGACGACCGGCGCGACTGGCTCGCCACGCTGGCCGAGGTGCTGGCCGGCGCCGCTACGCGCGGCCACGGCGTGGTCGTGTCGTGCTCGGCGCTCAGGCGCCGCTACCGCGACCAGCTGCGCGCCGGTGCGCCGGGCACCCGCTTCGTCTTCCTGCACGGCACGCGCGAATTGCTGGCCGAGCGGCTGGCCGCGCGCCGCCATGCCTACATGCCCGCCTCGCTGCTGGAAAGCCAGCTGCAGACGCTGGAAGCCCCGGCGGCCGACGAGGCCGCCATCGAACTCGACATCGCGCAGCCCGCCGAAAGCCTGGTGGCCGAGGCGCTGCGCCGCCTGGAGACCGCTGCCGCATGACGATCACGAACCAGACCTTCCGCCTCGACGGCCGCGTGGCCCTGGTCACCGGCAGCTCGGCCGGCATCGGCCTCGCGCTCGCGCGCGGGCTGGCCGAGGCCGGCGCCACCGTGGTGCTCAACGGCCGCGGCGCCGACAAGCTGGCCGCGGCCGAAGCGCAGCTCAAGTCCGCCGGCCTGAAGGCGCATTCGCACGGCTTCGACGTCACCGACCTCGCGTCGGTGGAAGCCGGTGTCGAGGCCATCGAGCGCGACGTCGGCCCGATCGAGATCCTGGTCAACAACGCCGGCACCACGCGCCGCGGCGCCTTCCACGAGATGCCGGTGGCCGACTGGCAGACCGTGCTGCGGCTGAACATCGACGGCCTCTTCATGGTCGGCCAGGCGGTGGCGCGCCGCATGGTGCCGCGCGGCCGCGGCCGCATCATCAACATCTGCTCGGTGATGAGCGAGCTGGGCCGCCCCGGCACCGCGGCCTACACCGCCAGCAAGGGCGCGGCCAAGATGCTCACCAAGGGCATGGCGATCGACCTCGGGCCGCTGGGCATCAACGTCAACGCCATCGGCCCGGGCTACTTCAAGACCGAGCTGACGGCGCCGCTGGTGGCCGACGAGAAGTTCTCGTCCTGGCTCGTCGGCCGCACGCCCAGCCGGCGCTGGGGCGATGTCGAAGACCTGGCGCCGGCGGCGGTGTTCCTGGCCAGCGACGCCGCACGCTTCGTCAACGGCCACGTGCTGTACGTCGACGGCGGCGTCACCGCCTCCCTCTGAAAGATGGAAAGCTTCACCAAGGTCCAGCTCTTCACCAACGGCGACGGCCGCGCGCGCTGGCGCGAAGAGGCGGTGCCGCTCACCGAAGGCAAGCCGCAGGCGCGGCTGTCCAGGCTGATGGCCAGCGGCGGCTACCAGCTGCGCATGAGCCCGGTGGGTTTCCGCAGCGAGTTCCACTGCACCGAGAACCCGCAGTGGGTGTTCATCCTGGGCGGGCAGATGGAGATCGGCCTGCAGGACGGCAGCTCGCGCGTGTTCGGGCCCGGCCAGCATTTCCACTCGGCCGACGTGCTGCCCGCCGGCGCCACGTTCGACCCGAAGGTGCACGGCCACTGGAGCCGCCAGGTCGGCCCCGACCCGCTGGTCACGCTCTTCGTCAGGGGCTGAATGGCGATCAAGAACGTCCACGGCCGCACGCTCGACCTGCTGGGCGAGGCCATCGTCGCCGGCCGCTACGCGCCGGGCGCGCCGATGCCGCCGGAGGCCACGCTGTGCGAATCGCTGGGTGTCAGCCGCACGGTGGTGCGCGAGGCGGTGAAGTCGCTCGTCGCCAAGGGCCTGGTCACCACCGGCCCCAAGGTGGGCACGCGCGTGCTGCCCTCGGAGCAGTGGAACTGGTTCGACCCCGACGTGGTGCAGTGGCAGGGCAAGGCCGGCCTCACGCGCGAGTTCCTGCGCGACCTGCAGGAGCTGCGCCGCGTGGTGGAGCCGGCGGCGGTGCGGCTGGCCGCCGAACGCGCCACCGCGGCCGACATCGCCGAGATCGAGACCGCCTACGCCGGCATGAAGTCCGCCATCGAGGAAGGCGGCGACTACGTCAGCAGCGACCTGCGTTTCCACCAGGGCCTGCTGCGCGCCTGCCACAACCGCATGGTGGTGCAGATGAGCAAGGCGCTGGGCGCGCTGCTGCGCACCAGCTTCGAGATCAGCACCACGCGGCCCGACGGGCCGGCCAGTTCGCTGCCGCTGCACCGTGCGGTGCTGGACGCGGTGGCCGCGCGCCACCCGCAGAAGGCCGAGCGCGCGATCCTGGTGCTGATCGACGGCGCGGCGGAAGACATCGAGCAGGTGCTCGCCTCGCGCCGCAAGCTGCCTTCGCTGGCGCTGCCGGCGACCAACCTCAAGGCGCGCCAGAAGCTGCGCGCCTGAGCGGACGTGTCGCGCGCTTCGCGCGCGCCGGCGGCGCGGCGGCCGCGGCGTCGCGCAGCGCGGCGTCGATCAGCGCGTCGGCCATCCACAGCGCCACGCGCTCGACCTCGCGGTCCTTCAGGCCCCAGATGTCCTTCAGCACCACGTAGGGCTCGATGCCGTAGACCACCGAAAGCGCGCGGTGCAGCCGCGCGCGCACGGCCGCCGGCAGCGTGGGCGCGAGCGGCGCCATCGCGTGCTCCAGGATCGCGACCCGGTGGCCGCGGCGGTAGGGTTCCTCCTCCAGCAGGCCGGCACGTTCCTGCGCCCAGTGCTCCAGCGCCAGCTGGGCGGCGGCGCGCATCTGCGGCTCGAATTCCTGGAAGCGCGGGAAGGTGCGGTGGAACAGCTCGCGCACGCGCTCGCGGCCGTCGGGTTCGTCGGAATGGAAGCAGCGCACCGGCCCGAGTGAGCTGTCGATGACGGCGGCAACGAGCGCGCTGCGGTTCGCGAAGTAGCGGTAGGCCGTGGCGCGCGAGACCTTGCAGCGCACCGCGACCTCGGCCACCGAGGGGATGTGGCCGTCGCGCCGGATGAGATCCATCGCGGTGTCCAGCAGCAGGCGGAAGGTGGCGGCCTTGACGCCGCGCTCGGGCGGCGCGGGCGGTGCGGGCAGCTTGTGCTTGAGGCGCGTCATGCGGGTTTGTCCCCGGTTCCAGCGTCGGGGTGATCGCTTGTGATACGGCGAGTCCGGCCCGTATCATGCGGCGCACCCGCGCTGAGACATCAGTCTCATTTCGGTTTACGAGTCTCGCACTCCGGGCCTTCCCGGATCAGCGGGCCATCAGGAGACAAGCACGCATGCGCATCGCCAGCTGGTCCTGGGGCGGACGCGACCATGTCGGCACCGTGTCGGCCGACGGTCGCGAGCTCACGCCCCTGGCCTGCGACGACGCGGCGCGCGGCGCGCTGCCGCTCATCGAGCGCTGGGCGCAGGGCCTGCCGCTGCCGGCCGCGCGCAGTGCGAGGCTGCCGGTGAAGGCGGTGCAGCTGCGCGCGCCGCTGCCGCGGCCGCGCCGTGGCCTCTTCTGCGTCGGCCGCAACTACCGCGCGCACGCGCAGGAGCTGGCGGGCACCGTGTTCCGCCAGAGCATGCCGGCGGCCGACGACTGGCCGATCGTCTTCGTCAAGCTGGCCGAATGCGTGTGCGGGCCGAACGACGAGGTGCCGCTGCCCGCGCCTGCGGTCTCGGCGCAGATCGACTACGAAGGCGAGCTCGCGGTCGTCATCGGCCGCGGCGGGCGCGACATCCCGCGCGCGCGGGCGATGGACCATGTCTTCGGCTACACGCTGGTCAACGACGTCACCGCGCGCGACCTTCAGCAGCGCCACCAGCAATGGGACCTGGGCAAGAACCTCGACGGCTTCTGCCCGATGGGCCCGTGGATCGTCTCCGCCGACGAACTGGAAGGGCGCGACCTGCCGCTCACCACGCGCGTCAACGGCGAACTGCGCCAGCAGGCGCGCACGAGCGAGCTGATCTTCGACATTCCCACGCTGGTGGAGACCTGCTCGCGCGGCATCACGCTGCTGCCGGGCGACGTCATCGCCACCGGCACGCCGGCCGGCGTGGGCATGGGCCGCCAGCCGCCGGCCTGGCTGCGGCCCGGCGACGTGGTGCGCGTCGAGGCCGAAGGCCTGGGCTACATAGAGAACCGGTTCCGATGACGCTGCATCTGGTCGACCGCGTGGCGGTGGAAGAAGAGGGCGAAGGCGATGCCGTCGTCTGCGTGCACGGCCTGGGCGGCAGCTCGAACAGCTTCACGCCGCTGATGCCGGCGCTGGCGCGCCAGCGCGTGATCCGCGTCGACCTGCCGGGCAGCGGGCGTTCTCAGCGCGCCGAAGGCGCGTTGTCGATCGCGCGCTACGTCGACGCGCTGCTCTCGGTGTGCCGTCGGCTCAACGTTTCGCGCGCGCACTGGGTCGCGCATTCGATGGGCAACATCGTCTGCCAGCACCTGGCGGCGGCCGAACCGAAGCTTGTGCGCAGCCTGGCGCAGTTCGGCCCGCTGGCCGCGCCCGCGGACCCGGCGCGCACGGCGATCCGTGCGCGCGCCGACAAGGCGCGCCGCGAAGGCCCGGCCGGCATGCACGCGATCGCCGAGGCGCTGGTCATGGGCGCCCTGTCGGCCGACACCCGCCAACGCCTGCCGCTGGCGGTGGCCTTCGTGCGCGAGAGCCTGATGCGCCAGGAACCCGAGAGCTACGCGCGCAGCTGCGAGGCGCTGGCCGAAGCGCAGCCCGCGGCGCTGGAGCGCATCACGGCGCCGGTGCTGCTGGTCGCCGGCGACGAGGACGCGGTCGCGCCGCCTTCCGCCGTGCGCGCGCTCGCCGAACGGCTGCACGGCGCGCCCGCCGTGCGCGTGGTGGTGCTGCCGCGCTGCGGCCACTGGACCCCGATCGAAAGGCCGGAGGAATGCCAGCGCGAGCTGCGCGAGTTCCTCGCCGCGACCCGCAAGGAGGCTCGATGAGCGACGTCCTCTTCACCAACTGCCGCGTCTTCGACGGCGGCGGCGAAGCCCCCTTCACCGGCGACGTGCTGGTGCAGGGCAACCGCATCCTGCGCGTCGTCAAGACCGGCTACGGCCAGCGCACGCCGCCCATTGCCGGGGCGCGCGTGATCGACGGCGCCGGCGCCTTCCTGATGCCGGGCATGGTGGAGGCGCACACGCACTTCTCGTGGAACGACCAGCCCAGCCTGGACGCGATCCAGCGCATGCCGCCGGAGGAGCACATCCTCTGGTGCGCGCAGGTCGCGAAGCGCTACCTCGACATGGGCTGGACCAGCTGCGTGGGCGCGGCCACCGCCAAGCCGCGGCTGGACGTGGTGATCCGCAACGCCATCAACGACGGCACCATCGTCGGCCCGCGCTACCTGGCCGCGAGCCAGGAGATCACGGTGCCCGGCGGGCTGGGCGACACCACCGCGCCGCACCTGCCGCAGCCCGAGTTCGCCTTCGGCGCCATCGTCAGCGGCCCGCACGAGATGCGGCGCTGCGTGCGCATGTTCGCCAAGTACGGCGTCGACACGCTGAAGATCAACCTCTCCGGCGAGTCGATCACCGGCATGCCCTCGGACATGAGCCAGTTCACGAGCGAGGAGATCGCCGTCTGCGTGCAGGAAGCCAAGGCCTGGGGCAAGCGGGTGGCGGCGCACGCGCGCTCCTGCTGGTCGGTGAAGGAGTGCATCCGCCAGGGCATCGAGGTCATCTACCACGCCAGCTTCACCGACGAGGAAGCGCTGGACATGCTGGAGGCGCACAAGTTCGAGCACTTCGTCGCCCCGGGTCTCGCCTGGCTCATCAACACCGTGCACCACGCGTCGCAATGGGGCTTGACGAAGGAGGTGGTCGCGAAGATGGACTACCCGCGCGAGCTGGAAGCGGCCATCGAGAGCATGAAGGCGATGCGCCGGCGCGGCATCCGCATCCTGCCCGGCGGCGACTACGGCTTCGCGTGGACGCCGCACGGCACCAACGCGAAGGACCTGGAGTACTTCGTCAAGGTCGTGGGCATGAGCCCGATGGAGGCGCTGCTGTCGGCCACGGCCTGGGGCGGGCCGATGATGAAGATGGGCAAGCAGCTGGGCTACATCCGCGAAGGCTGCCTCGCCGACATCCTGCTCATCGACGGCGACCCGCTGGAGGACATCACGATCCTGCAGGACCGCGAACGCATCCTGGCGGTCATGAAGGACGGCGAGTTCCACCGCGCCCCCCCGGTGCGCGCCGCGCGCGGCGCCACCCGCTGGGCGGCCTGAAGGAGGTTTGCAGCGATGGCCGATACCCTGTTCACCAACGTCCGCATCCTCGACGGCAGCGGCGCCAACCCCTACGGCGGCAGCGTGCTCGTCTCGGGCAACCGCATCCGCCAGGTCAGCCGCAGCGCGGCGGCGCTGGCACCGGCCGGCGCGAGCGTGATCGACGCCGCCGGCGCCACGCTGATGCCGGGCCTGTGCGAGGCGCACACCCACCTGTCGTGGAACGACGCCGCCACGCTGGCGGCGATCCAGACCATGCCGCTCGAAGAGCATGTGCTGTGGTGCGCCAAGATCGCCGGCCGCTACCTGCAGGCCGGCTACACCAGCTGCGTGGGCGCCGCCTGCGCCAAACCGCGGCTGGACGTGGTGACGCGCAACGCCATCGAGAGCGGCCAGATCCCCGGCCCGCGCTACCTGGCCGCGAGCCAGGAGATCACCGTGCTCGGCGGCCTCGGCGACGAGACCCTGCCGCACC
>CAYVXO010000226.1:0-8874 GCA_964454485.1 uncultured Rubrivivax sp. | reverse complement strand
CGTCAACGTCGACAGCACCATCGTGGCGCAGGCGCCGAAGATGGCGCCGCACATCCCGGCGATGCGCGAGCGCATCGCGCAGGTGCTGGGGCTGGCGGTCGACGCCGTCAACGTGAAGGCGAAGACGGCCGAGAAGATGGGGCCGGTGGGCGAGGGCCGTTCGATCGAGACACGCGCGGTGTGCCTGCTGGCGCGCGGCTGAGCCGGCGCCGCGGCGCTTGAGCCGTATCAACGCGGGGCCGGGGCCGGCGCGGAGAATCCGGGGTCAGGCGCCCGGCGTCCTCACTGCCGCGCGCAGAAAGGACTGGCACCATGCCCTCCGTCCTGACCCCCACCGCGGCCCCCGGGCCCGATGCCGCGAAGGCTCCCCCGCACGACTTCCACTGGCGCGCCTGGCTGCCGCTGGCCGTGGCCGCCGCGATCGCGTTCATGCCCGCGCCGGCCGGACTGGCGCCGCATGCCTGGCACTTCTTCGCCCTCTTCGCCGGCGTCATCGTCGCGCTGATGGTCGAGCCGCTGCCGGGTGGCGCGGTCGGCCTCATCGGCGTCACCGCGGTGGCGCTGCTGTCGCCCTGGGTGCTGTTCGCGCCCGCCGAACTGGCCAAGCCCGGCTTCAAGCCGGCGAACGCGGCGCTCGCCTGGGCGCTCTCGGGCTTTGCCAACGCCACCGTGTGGCTCATCTTCGGCGCCTTCATGTTCGCGATGGGCTACGAGAAGACGGGCCTGGGGCGGCGCATTGCGCTGCGGCTGGTGAAGTCGCTCGGCCGGCGCACGCTCACGCTGGGCTACGCGGTCGCGTTCGCCGACGCGCTGCTCGCGCCGTTCACGCCTTCGAACACGGCGCGCAGCGGCGGCACGCTGTACCCGGTGATCCGCAACCTGCCGGCGCTCTACGGCTCGAAGCCGAACGACCCTTCGGCACGCCGCATCGGCTCGTACCTGATGTGGGTGGCGATCGCCACCACCTGCGTGACGAGTTCGCTCTTCCTCACCGGCCTGGCGCCCAACCTGCTGGCGCTGGAACTGGTGCGCAAGTCGGCCAAGGTCGAGATCGGCTGGTTCCAGTGGTTCGTGGCCTTCGCGCCGGTGGGCATCGGCCTGCTGCTGGCGGTGCCGCTGCTGACCTACCTGCTGTACCCGCCCGAAGTGAAGGCGGGCGACGAGGTGCCGCGCTGGGCCGCCGACGAACTGGCCCGCATGGGGCCGCTCTCCGGGCGCGAGATCACGCTCGGCGTGCTGGTGGTGCTGGCGCTGGCGCTGTGGATCTTCGGCGGCGAGACCGTCAACGCCACCACCGCGGCGATGCTGGTGATCTGCCTGATGATCCTGGCGCACGTGGTCACGTGGGACGACATCGTCGCCAACAAGGCGGCCTGGAACACGCTGGCCTGGTTCGCCACCCTGGTGGCGCTGGCCGACGGGCTGAACAAGGTCGGCTTCGTGAAGTGGTTCGCCGACGGCGTGGCGGCCTTGATGGCCGGGACCTCGCCGATGGTGGCGATGGTGCTGCTGGTGCTGGTGTTCTTCCTCACCCACTACCTGTTCGCCAGCGTGACGGCGCACGTGACGGCGCTGCTGCCGGTGATGCTGGCGGTGGGCGGCACGATCCCCGGCCTGGACATGGCGCAGTTCTCGCTGCTGCTGTGCCTGACGCTGGGCACGATGGGCATCCTCACCCCTTACGCCACCGGGCCGAGCCCGCTGTACTACGGCTCGGGCTACCTGCCGGCTAAGGACTACTGGCGGCTCGGTGCCGTGTTCGGGCTGCTGTTCATCGGCGCGACGCTGCTCTTCGGCCTGCCCTGGATGGCCTTGGTGCGCTGAAGGCGCAGCAGCGTCAGGGCGCGCGGCGCAGCCGGATGTGCGCCAGCAGCCCGCCGTCGGGCGCGTTGGCCAGTTCCAGGCTGCCGCCCATGCGCTGCATCGCCTTCTCGACGATGGCCAGCCCCAGGCCGGCGCCGGTGGCCGCGGTGCGCGCGGCGTCGCCGCGGAAGAAGGGCGTGGTCAGCTGCGAGAGCTTTTCCTGCGCCACGCCGGGGCCGTGGTCGCGCACGCTCACGATCACCCACGGCCCGGTGCGCACGTAGGACACGTTGACGACGGCGATGCCGGTGTTGGTGCTGCGCCCGTAGCGGCGCGCGTTCTCGAACAGGTTGGAGAACACGCGGCCGAGTTCCACCTCGTCGGCGAGCACCTTGAGGTCGATCGCCACCCGCGAGGTGATCCTGATCTGCGTCGGGTCGCGGAAGGCCGAGGCTTCCTTGTCGATCAGCTGCGAGACGTGGACCGGGCGCAGCTGGGTCTCGCCCGGGCGCGCGTAGTCCATGAACTTGTCGATGATGGCGTCGAGCTGGTCGATGTCCATCGCCATGTTGCGCTTGGCTTCCTCGTCGGAGACCGACATCTCGGTCTCCAGCCGCAGCCGTGCCAGCGGCGTGCGCAGGTCGTGGCTGATGCCGGCCAGCATGACCGCGCGGTCCTCCTCCACCCGCGCCAGCTCGCGCGCCATGCGGTTGAAGCCCATGTTGACCTCGCGGATCTCGCTCGTCAGCGTGTTCTCGTCCAGGCGCGAGTCGAGGTCGCCTTCGCGGATGCGGCTGGCCGCGAACGAGAGCTGCTTGAGCGGCTTGTTGATCGCGCGTGCGATCGCCACCGAGCCGATCAGCGTGGCCAGCAGCGCGATGCCGGTCCAGGCGAACCAGGTGCTGCTGGTCAGCGGGCCGGTGGCGGCGGCCTCGGCCTGCAGCCAGTAGCGGTCGCGCTCGATCGAGAAGCTGACCCACAGCCCGTTCTGGCCGTTCACGCTGCGCGCCACCTCGGCGTCGGGGCCCAGCACGTTGCGCAGCTCGCGGCTCACGCGGCGCGTGAAGCGGTCGGTCTCGAAGGGCTCCAGCCGGTCGGCCGGCTCGCGCGGGGCGACGCGGATCGGCCCCTGCTGGCCCAGGCTCTTGAGCAGCGCGACGCGGTTGATGCCGTCGGCCTGCATGAGCGCGCCGCGCGTCAGGTTCACGAGGCCGGCGATCTGCGCCGCCTCCTGCACCGCGCGCGGCTCGAACTCCAGCGCGCGCAGCGTCTGCACCCAGGCGAAGATGCCGCCGGCGAGCATGATGCCCAGCAGGCAGAACGTGCGCCAGAACAGGCTGAACGCGAACAGCTTGCGCGCCATGGACCTCCATCACGCCCGGGCGAGGCGCCCGGGTCCCGTCGACCTTGTGGTTGCTCTTGTGGGGCGGGCGCTCAGCTGGCGCCGTCGGGCACGAAGACGTAGCCCACGCCCCAGACGGTCTGGATGTAGCGCGGCTGCGCCGGGTCGGGCTCCAGCATCTTGCGCAGGCGGCTGATCTGCACGTCCAGGCTGCGGTCGAAGGGCTCGAACTCGCGCCCGCGAGCCAGCTGCGCCAGCTTGTCGCGGGAGAGCGGCTGGCGCGGGTGGCGCACCAGCGCCTTGAGCATGCTGAATTCGCCGGTGGTGAGCGCGATCTGCTCGCCGTTCTTCGACAGGCGGCGCAGCGAGAGGTCGAACTCGAAGGGGCCGAAGGTGACGACCTGCGGTTCCTTGCTCGGCGCGCCCGGCGCTTCGGGCGCGGGCCGGCGGCGCAGCACGGCGTGGATGCGCGCCAGCAGCTCGCGCGGGTTGAAGGGCTTGGGCAGGTAGTCGTCGGCGCCGACCTCCAGGCCGACGATGCGGTCCACGTCCTCCACCTTGGCGGTGAGCATGATGATGGGCGTCAGGTCGTTGGCGGCGCGCAGGCGGCGGCAGATGGACAGGCCGTCCTCGCCCGGCAGCATGAGGTCCAGCACGATCAGGTCCACCGTGTCGCGCGTGAGCACGCGGTTCAGCGCCTTCGCGTCCTCGGCCAGCAGCACCTCGAAGCCTTCCTGCGAGAGGTAGCGTCGCAGCAGGTCGCGGATGCGGGCGTCGTCGTCGACCACCACGATGCGGTCGGCGCGGGCGTTTTGGCCAGGGGGGGTCATGGGCACTCCCGAATTTGTAACAGCCGCATGGTACGGGGTGGTTCGACGGATTTCCGGAGGCTTTTCGCCGGCCTGACTGTCTGTTACAAATCTTGCGGCAGAAGGCCTTCGCTGCCAAGCGAGGATGGCGCATGACCCTCATCCGTTCGCTGCTTCCCCTGTGCGCCGCGCTCGCGGCGCCGGCCTTCGCCCAGACGCCCGCGCCGGTGCAGAACGTGGTCACGCTGTCGGCCAGCGCCACGCTGGAGGTGCCCAAGGACACCTTGTCGATCGCGCTTTCCACCACCCGCGAGGGCACCGACGCGAACGCCGTCCAGGCGCAGCTGAAGCAGGCCCTGGAAGCGGCGCTGGCCGAAGCGCGCAAGGCGGCCAAGCCGGGCCAGGTGGAGGTGCAGACCGGCAACTTCTCGCTCTACCCGCGTTATTCGCCCAAGGGCGCGATCAACGGCTGGCAGGGCAGCGCCGAGCTGCTGGTGGAAGGCAAGGACGTCGCCGGCATCGCGCAGCTGGCCGGGCGGCTGCCAACGATGACGGTCTCGCGCGTGGGCTTCTCGCTCTCGCGCGAGGTACGCGAGAAGGTCGAGGCCGACGTCGCTTCGCAGGCCATCGCGCGCTTCCGCGCCAAGGCCGAGTTCACGACGCACCAGTTCGGCTTTGCCGGCTACACGCTGCGCGAGGTCTCGGTGAACACCGACATGCCGCCCGTGGGCGCGATGCCGATGCTGCGCGCCGCGCCGGGCATGGCGGCCGACGCCTCGCTGCCGGTGGAAGCCGGCAAGGCCGCGGTCACCGCCACCGTGAGCGGCAGCGTGCAGATGACGAAGTAGGGCGCGCCTACTGCGCCGTCCAGCCGCCGTCCACCGCCCACGACACGCCGCACACGTTGGCGGCCGCCGGCGAGCACAGGAAGAGCGCCAGCTCGGCCAGCTGCTCGGGCGTGGTGAAGCGCAGCGAAGGCTGCTTCTCGGCCAGCAGCTGGCGTTCGGCCTCGGCGTTGGAAAGCCCCGCGGCGGCGGCGCGTGCGTCGATCTGCTTCTGCACCAGCGGGGTCAGCACCCAGCCCGGGCAGATCGCGTTCACGGTCACGCCGCTGGTGGCGCATTCGAGCGCCGCCGCCTTCGTGAGGCCGACGATGCCGTGCTTGGCCGCCACGTAGGCGCTCTTGCCGGCCGAGGCCACCAGCCCGTGCGCGGAGGCGATGTTGATCACGCGTCCCCAGCCGCGCCGCTTCATGCCGCCGAGCGCGAGCCGCATGGTGTGGAAGGCCGAGCTCAGGTTGATGGCGATGATGGCGTCCCAGCGCTCGATGGGGAATTCCTCGACGTTGGCCACGTGCTGGATGCCGGCGTTGTTGACCAGGATGTCCGGGCCGCCCAGCTTGGCGGCGCACTCGGCCATCAGGGCCTCGATCTGGGCCGGCTTGCTCATGTCGGCGCCGTGGTAGGCCACCTCGGCGCCGGCGGCGCGCACCTGGGCGATGGCGGCGTCGACGTCGCCGAAGCCGTTCAGCATGACCTTGGCGCCCTGCTTCGCCAGCGCCAGCGCCATGCCCAGCCCGATGCCGCTCGTCGAGCCGGTGACGAGGGCGGTCTTTCCTTGCAGCATGCGTTGCTCTCCAGCGTTGTTACGATCGACGCCGATTATCCGCAAGCCCCTGACTGCGCCATGACCGAACCCCGTCTCGACTTCGTCCAGTGCCTCGACTCGCGCGGCCTGCACCGCATGGCGTACTGGGAATGGGGCGACCGCACCAACCCCAAGGTGCTGGTCTGCGCGCACGGCCTGTCGCGCCAGGGGCGCGACTTCGACACCCTGGCGCGCGACCTCGCGCACGAGTACCGCGTGGTCTGCCCCGACGTGGTGGGCCGCGGCCGCAGCGACCGCCTGGCCGACCCCATGGGCTACGCCATCCCTGCCTACGTGGCCGACATGGTGACGCTGCTGGCGCGCCTGGACGCGAAGACCGTGCACTGGGTCGGCACCTCGATGGGCGGGCTCATCGGCATGGGGCTGGCGAGCCTGCCGGGCGCCCCGGTGAGCAAGCTGGTGCTCAACGATGTGGGTCCGGCGATCCAGTTCGCGGCGCTGGCGCGCATCGGCACCTACCTCGGCCAGCCGGCGCACTGGAAGACGCTGGACGAGGCCGCCGACGCGCTGTGGGCCATCTCGCAGGGCTTCGGCCCGCACACGCGCGAGCAGTGGCTGGAGCTCACGCGGCCGCAGCTCGTGGCCGACGGCGAAGGCTTCAAGCCGCACTACGACCCGGCGATCGCGCTGCCTTTCCGCGCCATCACGCCCGAGATCGCGGCCGCCGGCGAGGCGGCGCTGTGGGCCAGCTACGAGCGCCTGGCCTGCCCGGTGCTGCTGCTGCGCGGCGCCGACAGCGACCTGCTCTCGCGCGAGACGGCGCAGGCGATGACGCAGCGCGGCCCGCGCGCGAAGCTGGTCGAGTTCGCCGGCGTCGGCCACGCGCCGATGCTGGTGCAGCCCGAACAGCGCCAGGCGGTGCGCGACTTCCTGCTCTCGCCGTGAAGACCGGCGCCGGCGCCGCCGAAGGCAGCGCCGCCACCATCGTCCGCCTCGCCGACCGCGACGCCGCCGAGCCCGGCGCCGACGGCGCCGCCGCGCTGGAGCGCGCGCGCGCCTTCGCCGAACCGCTGCTCGCCGGCCAGCTGCTGGACACCGGCGAGGACGCGATGGCGCATGCCGAAGGCGTGGCCGCCATCCTGCAGTCGATCGGCGCCGCGCCCTCGATGCGCGCCGCCGCCTACCTGGTCTACGCCGGCGACCACCTGCAGCGGCCGGAGGAGATGGTGGCCAAGGCCTTCGGGCCGTCCTATGCGAGCCTGGTGAACCACACGCGGCGGCTGGTGCAGATCCAGCGCGCCGCCCGCGCGGCCCACGTGGGCGCGGCGCAGCAGGCGCTGCAGACCGAGCGCGTGCGCAAGATGCTGCTCGCGTTCTCGCACGACCTGCGCGTGGTGCTGCTGAGGCTGGCGTCGCGCCTGCAGACGCTGCGCTGGCACGCGGCCAGGAAGACCGACTGCCCGCCGGCGCTGGCCGAGGAGTCGATGCAGGTCTTCGCGCCGCTGGCGAACCGGCTGGGCATCTGGCAGATCAAGTGGGAGCTGGAGGACCTGGCCTTTCGCTTCCTGCAGCCCGAGGAGTACCACCGCGTCGCGCGCCTGCTGCACGAGAAGCGCGCCCGCCGCGAGGTGGCGGTGGAGGCGGCGCGCGCGGCGCTGGCCGCGCTGCTCGCCGCGGCCGGCCTCGAAGCCGAGGTGCTGGGCCGACCGAAGCACCTGTACAGCATCTGGAAGAAGATGCAGGGCAAGCGCATGGGCTTCGAGCGCGTGCTCGACCTGCGCGCGCTGCGCGTCATCGTGGCCGACGTGCCGGCCTGCTACGCCGCGCTGGCACGCGTGCACGACCGATGGCGGCCGCTGGAAGGCGAGTTCGACGACTACATCGCGCGCCCCAAGCCGAACGGCTACCAGTCGCTGCACACCGTGGTGGCCGGCGACGACGGCCAGCCGATCGAGGTGCAGATCCGCACCCGCGCGATGCACGAGCATGCCGAGCACGGTGTCGCCGCGCACTGGATGTACAAGGAGGCCGGCGCCAAGGGCTATGCCGGCGTCGCCGCCGCGGGCGAGTTCGAGGAACGCGTGGCCGAGGCGCGCAAGGCCGTGCTGCGCGAGCTGCTGGCCTGGGAGCGCGACTTCGCCCAGCAGGGCGCGGCCGGCGGCATGTTCGACGACCGCATCTACGTCTTCACGCCGCAGGCCACCATCATCGACCTGCCCGCCGGCGGCACGCCGGTGGACTTCGCCTACGCGCTGCACACCGACCTGGGCCACCGCTGCCGCGGCGCGCGCGTCGACGGCGCGATGGTGCCGCTCAACACCGCGCTCGCCAGCGGCCAGACCGTCGAGGTGGTGGCCACGAAGGAGGGCGGCCCCTCGCTGGACTGGCTCAACCCCGAGCTCGGCTACCTGAAGAGCCCGCGCGCGCGCGCCAAGGTGCGCGCCTGGTTCAACGCCAAGGCATTGGCCGAGACCGTGGCGCGCGGCCGCGACGCGGTGGAAAGGCTGCTGCAGCGCGAAGGCCGCACGGCGATCAAGCTGGACGCGCTCGCCTCGCAGCTCGGCTTCGACAGTGCCGAGGCGCTGTTCGAGAGCGTCGGCAAGGACGAGTTCTCGCTGCGCCAGATCGAGAACCTGCTCAAGCCCGCCGAGCCGCCGCCGGCCGAGGAGCAGGTGGCGCTGCACCGCCCGCGCAGCACCGGCGCCGGCAAGGGCGGCGTGCTGGTGGTGGGCGTCGAGTCGCTGCTCACCACGCTGGCGCGCTGCTGCCGGCCGGCGCCGCCGGACGCCATCGGCGGCTACGTCACGCGCGGCAAGGGCGTGGCCATCCACCGCCGCGACTGCCCTAACTTCCGCCGCATGGCCGAAGCCGGCCCGGGCCGCGTGATCGAGGTGGCCTGGGGCCAGGCCGAGAGCGGCGAGCGCGTCTACCCGCTGGACGTGCTGGTCGAGGCCGGCGACCGCCCGGGCCTGCTGCGCGACATCGGCGAGGTGTTCGCGAAGGAGAAGGTCAACGTCACCGGCGTGCACACGCAGAGCGTGAAGGACGGCCTGGGCGGCACCGCTTGGATGACCTTCACGGTGGAGGTGGCCGACGCCGCCCGCCTGTCGCCGGTGCTGGCGCAGGTGGCGCGCGTGGCGGGCGTGCGCCAGGCGCGGCGCAAGTGAAGCGTGACGCGCTGCGCGCCGGAGGCGCCGGGGCCTCGTGTATAGTCATGGGCTTGACCCAGGCGTGTAGCTCAGCTGGTTAGAGCACCACCTTGACATGGTGGGGGTCGGAGGTTCGAGTCCTCTCGCGCCTACCAGATTCGGT
>CAYVXO010000225.1:0-8875 GCA_964454485.1 uncultured Rubrivivax sp. | reverse complement strand
CGTCGCGCGCCTCGGCCTTGTAGAGCAGGCTGAGGATCATCGCGTTGATGCCCACCGACTTGCCCGAGCCGGTGGTGCCGGCCACCAGGCAGTGCGGCATCTTCGCCAGGTCGGCCACCACCGGGTTGCCGACGATGTCCTTGCCCAGGCCCATGGTCAGCATGGAGGCGGCGTCGTTGTAGACCTGCGAGCCCAGGATCTCGGCCAGCCGGATGGTCTGGCGGCGCGCGTTGGGCAGTTCCAGCGCCATGAAGTTCTTGCCCGGCACCACCTCCACCACGCGGATGGAGACGAGCGAGAGCGAGCGCGCCAGGTCCTTCGCCAGGTTCACCACCTGGGCGCCCTTCACGCCGGTGGCCGGCTCGATCTCGTAGCGCGTGATCACCGGGCCGGGCTGCGCCGCGACCACGCGCACCTCGACGCCGAAGTCCTTCAGCTTCTTCTCGATGAGGCGGCTGGTCATCTCCAGCGACTCGGGCGACACCGTGTCCTGGCGGCCGGGCGGCGCGTCCAGCAGGTCCACCTGCGGCAGCTTGGTGTCGGCCAGCTCGGTGAACAGCGGCTGCTGGCGTTCCTTGGCCACGCGTTCGGACTTCGGCACCTCCAGCACCGGCGGCTCGATCACGATGGGCACGTGGTCCTCGACCTCGTGGCGCTCCACCTCGACCACGTGCTCGCGCTCGCGCTGCGCCTGCTCGCCGATGCGGCGGTCCTCGGCGCGTTCGCGGCTTTCGGCGCGGCGTTCGCGGAAGCTGTCGAAGCGCTCGCCGATGCCGTCGGCCAGCCGCACCCACGAGAAGCGCAGCGCCCAGGCCATGCCCACCACCAGCATCGCGATCCACAGCACACCCGAGCCGGCAAAGCCCAGCCAGCGCATCGACAGCGGCCCCAGCGCCAGGCCGACGATGCCGCCGGCGTGGCCGGGCAGCAGCGGCTCCCAGCGGTACAGGCGCGTCCACTCGAGCGCCGCGCTCGAAAGCAGCAGCAGCGCCAGGCCGGTCCAGAAGGCGGCGCGCGGGCGCAGGCCCACGGGCTCGTCGGCCTCGTGGCGCAGCTGGTGCGCCAGCGCCGCCAGCCAGGCGCGCAGGCCCACCGGCACCAGCCACCAGGCCGAGAAGCCGAACAGGAACAGCGCCAGGTCCGACACCCAGGCGCCCAGCACGCCGGCGCGGTTGCGCAGCGCCTCGCCGTTGCCCGAGGTGGTGAAGGCCGCGTCGCCCGGGTGGTGGGTGGCCATCGCGAGCGCGAACAGGATCCACGCCACCGCGCCCGCGGCGAGCACCAGCTGCTGGCGCCAGCGTGCCGGTGCCGAAACCGGCCCCGCCGCACGGGCGGCGCCGGCGCCTTCGGCGATGAGCGAACCGAGGGGGAATGTCATGGCGGGATTGTGGCTGAACGCACCTGCCGCCTTGCCGGTGCACCGGCGCGAAGATGTGTCCGGATTTCAGTGTCCGGACAGGGCCTCTTCGGTGCCGACCAGCAGCGTGGGGCTGCGCAGGTGCTCGAAACGCTCCGCCGTGAGCAGCGCGCGCGGCAGCACCAGCAGGTCGGCCGCCGGCAGCACCGGGTCTTCGGGGCCCACGGGCAACACGCGCAGCTGGGCGCGCACGGCCTGCGCCAGGCGGGCCGCGACCTGCAGCGCCTGCTGCCCGGCCGCGCTGGCGTCGTCCACCGCGACGATGAGCCGGCGCCGCGCCGGCACCGAAGGGCCGGCCTGCAACGGCCGCACCAGCAGCAGATCGGTAGCACCCAGCAGCGCGAGCGCGGTCTCGCGCAGGCGGCCGCGCGTGACCTCGAGCACGCTGCCCACCGACTGGCGGTCGAGCAGGCGGCGCAGGCGCTGCACCTGCACGCGCCAGCCGCGTTCGACGTCGCCGGCGTCGAAGGCGGTCCACTGCGCGGCCGCTTCGGCCAGCACGCGCGCGGCCGGCCAGGCCGCGGCGGCGAGCGCGGGGGCATGTTCGACGAAAATCACCTGCAGCTCGCGCCGTTCGCTGCGCGCCAGCGCCACGCAGAGTTCCAGCGCCGGCTCGGCGCCGCGCGTGTCGTCCAGCACGGCCAGCAGGCGCGGTGCCGAACCGGCGGCGTTCATCCCGCGTTCCCGCGCCGCCGGATCTCGCGCCCGGCCATGCCGCGCGCGCCGCCGCGGCGCACCAGCGTGAACTGCTGCAGGCGCCGCGCAATGCGGCCGTTGACGCTCTCGTCGTCGGGCCGCCCGGGGTGGCCGGCCGGCACGCCGGTGAGCAGCTCGACCGCGTCGTCCACCGTCTGCACCACGTGCACCGCGAAGCGGCCCTGTGCGACCGCCTTGACGACGTCGTCGCGCAGCATCAGGTGGCCCGCGTTGGCGGCCGGGATCACCACGCCCTGGCGGCCGTCGAGCCCGCGCGCGGCGCAGAGGTCGAAGAAGCCTTCGATCTTCTCGTTGACGCCGCCGATGGCCTGCACGTCGCCGAGCTGGTTGACCGAACCGGTGACGGCCAGGCTCTGGCGCACCGGCACGCCCGCGATCGAGGACAGCAGCGCCACCGTCTCGGCGAGCGAGGCACTGTCGCCTTCCACGTAGCCGTAGCTCTGCTCGAAGACCAGCGTGGCGCGGATCGGGTGGTCGCGCAGGCGCGAGTAGCGCGAGGCGAGGAAGGCCGAGAGGATCATCACGCCCTTGGCGTGCAACGGGCCGCCGGTGCGGGTCTCGCGCTGGATGTCGATGACCTCGCCGTCGCCCAGGCGCGAGGTGGCGGTGACGCGCATGACGCTGCCGAAGCGTTCGCCGGCGAGCTCGTGCACCGCGAGCGCGTTGATCTGGCCGACACGTTCGCCGGCGGTGTCGACGAGCAGCACTTCGCGCAGCACGGCGTCGCGGATGCGCTCGTCGGCGCGCGAGGCGCGTTCGCGTCGCGCGGTGGCGGCAGCCCGCACGTCTTCGGCCAGGATGCTTTCGCGGCCGGCGTCGCGCGCGAAGCGGTCGGCTTCTTTCAGCAGGTCGAGCAGCCGCCGCACCTGGCCGGTGATGCGCGAGGCGTCCTCGGCCAGCCGCGCGCCGTGCGCCAGCGTGGCCGCCATTGCCGGCGCCGCCACCGGCAGCAGGCCAGCGCCGCGCGCCTGCGCGGCGAGCGAACGCGCGAGCGCGGCCGCGGTCTCGCCTTCGCGCGCGAGGTCGTCGCCGACGTCGGCGACGACGCGGAACAGCTGGTCGAATTCCTCGTCCAGGCGGCGCAGCAGCTCGCAGATCTCGCGCTCGCCGACGAGCGCCACCTTCAGCTTCAGCGGGATCGGCTCGGGCTCCAGCTGCACGGTGGAGATGGCGCCGAAGAGCTCGGCCATCGGCTCGATGCGGATCTCGCCGCGCAGCAGCGCGCGCTTCAACATCGGCCAGGCGAAGGGCTGGGTCAGCAGCTTGAGCGCGTCGATGAGCAGGAAGCCGCCGTTGGCCTTGTGCAGCAGCCCGCCCTTGATGAGGCGGAAGTCGGTGACCAGCATGCCGAAGCGCGCGATGTGGTCGATGCGGCCGACCAGGTTGGCGTGCGTGGGCAGGTCGGCCTCGACCACCGGGCCGCCGTCGGGGGCGGAGGCGTCGAGGATCAGGTTGACCTCGTAGCGCGAGAGGTCGGCGGCGGCGCCGGCTTCGCCCGGGCCCTGCTCGCCGTCCTCGGATTCGCCGCCGCGGAAGCCCTGGGCGTGCTCGATCACGTCGGCGCACAGCGTGTCCAGCCAGGCGGCCACGCGCGGCAGGTCGGCGTGGCGGGCGCGGATGTCCTCGATCGCGTGGTCGACCGCCATGCGCGTCATCGAGTGGTTGAGTTCGCGCACGCGGTCGGCGTGCTCCTTGCGGAAGCGCATCGACTGGCGCAGCACGCGCTCCAGCTGCTCCTGCACTTCGACCATGCCTTGCCGCAGGCGTTCGCGTTCGGCCTCGGGCAGGGCCTCGAAGTCGGCCGGCGGCATGACCTCGCCGTCCTTCTGCGGCGTGACGCTCAGGCCGAGCGGGGTGCGCGTGATCGCGAGGCCGCGCTTCTGGGCTTCCTGCGCCACCTCGAACAGCGCCTTCTCGGCGCGTTCCTTGTATTCGGTGTTGATGCGGTCGACCTCGATCGCGTATTCCTCGGACTCGAAGACCGAGGAGATCATCGCCCGCAGGTCGCGCACCAGGGTCTGCATGTCCGCGCGCAGGCGCGCGCCGCGGCCGGCCGGCAGCTGCAGCGCCACCGGCTTGTGCGGTTCCTGGAAGTTGTTGACGTAGGCCCAGTCGGAGCGCTGCACGCCGTTGCCGGCCACGTGCGCGGCCACCGCCTGCCGCACCAGCGTGCGCCGCCCGCTGCCGGGCGGACCCATCACGAAGACGTGGTAGCCGGGCGGGTCCATCGCCAGCGCAAAGCGCACGGCGGCGGCGGCACGCGGCTGGCCGACGATCGGGGCGTCTTCGCCGGCCTGCGCCTGGTCGTAGTCGGGGGGGAGTTCGGCGCCGGCGGGCGCCAGCTCGCCGGCAATGAGGGCACGCGCGGTCATGGCCGCCGGCAGGCCGGCATCAGTCGTTCTGCAGCCGTTCCTTGATGATGACCGAGCCGTTCTCCTGGGTCTCGATCACGCCGCGGTCCTCGAGGTCCTTCATGACGCGGCTCACCATCTCGCGCGAGGCGCCGACCACCTTGGCCATGTCCTGGCGGCTCACCTTGTGGCGGATGATCTTCACGCCTTCGATGTCCTCGGCCATGTCGAGCAGGGTGCGGGCGACGCGGCCATAGACGTCCAGCAGCGCGAGGCTCTCGATCTGGCGGTCGGCGTTGCGCAGCCGGCGCACCAGGCCGCGCAGGATGGCGTAGGCCAGGGTGGAGTTCTCGGGCAGGCAACGCGCAAAGTCCTGGCGCGCCAGCACCAGCATGTCGGTCTGCACCTCGGCGCGCACGGTGGCCGAGTGGGGTTCGTTGTCGATCAGGCTCATCTCGCCGACGTAGTCGCCGGACTCCAGCACCGCCAGAATGACCTCGCGGCCGCGCGAGTCGGAGGTGAGCACGCGGGCACGGCCGTTGAGCAGGATGAACAGGGCGTTGCTCTTGCGGCCCTGCTCCACCACCAGCTCGCCGCGGCGGAAGCGCCGCTTGACCACGCTGTCGGCCACCGCCTGCGCCTGGTCGGCCGTGAGCATCGAGAACAGCGGCACGCGGCGGATGAGATCCAGGTTCGACAGCATCGACATCGGCAGGCCCCTCTTTGGTTGTACGTCCCAGAACTCCCCGACCCGCGGGAGTTCGTCGCAGGTCTGAGAGAATCCCCCTATTGTGCCGATTGAGAGGCTTGCAGCGAGTGGGTTGCAACCCGATGTAGCCTTCCTCCGTCGGTTCGGCGCGACGGTCGGTGCGCGCCGCATCCTCCACCTCCCGCCTCGAACGCCCCGCCCATGAGCACCCTGCACGCCCGCGTCCTCATCCTCGGTTCCGGCCCTGCCGGCTACACGGCGGCCATCTACGCCGCGCGCGCCAACCTCTCGCCGGTTCTGGTGACGGGCATCGCACAGGGCGGCCAGCTGATGACGACGACCGAGGTCGACAACTGGCCCGCCGACGTGGCCGGCGTGATGGGCCCGGACCTGATGCAGCGCTTCCTGCAGCACGCCGAGCGCTTCAACACGAAGATCGTCTTCGACCACATCCACACGGTCGACTTCTCGAAGCGGCCCTACACGCTCACCGGCGACAGCGGCAGCTACACCTGCGACGCGCTCGTCATCGCCACCGGCGCGAGCGCGAAGTACCTGGGCCTGCCCAGCGAGCAGGCCTTCATGGGCAAGGGCGTGAGCGGCTGCGCCACCTGCGACGGCTTCTTCTACCGCGGCGACGAGGTCTGCGTGGTCGGCGGCGGCAACACGGCGGTGGAAGAGGCGCTGTACCTGTCCAACATCGCCAGCCGCGTGCACCTGATCCACCGGCGCGACAAGTTCCGCGCCGAGCCCATCCTGGTCGACAAGGTGCACGAGAAGGTGGCCGCCGGCAAGATCGTGCTGCACCTGTGGCACACCCTCGACGAAGTGCTGGGCGACGACTCCGGCGTCACGGGCGTGCGGCTGAAGTCCACCCAGGGCGGCGGCACGAGCGACCTGGCGGTGAAGGGCTGCTTCATCGCCATCGGCCACCAGCCCAACACCGACATCTTCAAGGGCCGGCTCGAGATGCGCGACGGCTACATCGTCACCAAGAGCGGGCTCGAGGGCATGGCCACCGCCACCAGCGTGCCGGGCGTGTTCGCCGCCGGCGACGTGCAGGACCATGTCTACCGCCAGGCCATCACGAGCGCGGGCACCGGCTGCATGGCGGCCCTGGACGCCCAGCGCTACCTGGAGCAGAACGGGCTATAATGCCGGGCTTTGCCGAACCTCGGCATTTCCCAGAACAGCAACGGAGAAGCGTCAATGGCACGCGTCTGTCAAGTCACGGGCAAGCGCCCGATGGTGGGCAACAACGTTTCCCACGCCAACAACAAGACCAAGCGTCGCTTCCTGCCGAACCTGCAGTACCGCCGCTTCTGGCTGGAAAACGAGAACCGCTGGGTGCGCCTGCGCGTGAGCAACGCCGCGCTGCGCCTGATCGACAAGGTGGGCATCGAGCAGGTCGTCTCCGACCTCCGTGCCAAGGGTGAACTCTGAGCTAGGAGCCTGACATGGCAGCCAAAGGCGGACGCGAAAAGATCAAGCTGGAGTCCACAGCGGGCACCGGCCACTTCTACACCACCAGCAAGAACAAGAAGACCACGCCCGAGAAGCTCGAATTCCTGAAGTTCGACCCGAAGGCGCGCAAGCACGTCCTCTACAAGGAAGTGAAGTTGAAGTAAGTCGGAAGGCGGGACTCGCTTCGCGAGCCTTTTCCTTCGGATTCAAATGCAAACACGGGGCCCGCGGGCCCCGTTTGTCATGGGCGCGCGAGGCGCCTGCCTCAGGCGCGCGCCGCCCGCAGCTTGAGCGAGAACTCCTGCAGCGCGGCGATGCCGCTTTCCTCGGCCTGCTTGCACCAGGCCTGCAGGTCGGCCACCAGCTGCTGCGAGGACACGCCAGTGCGCGTCCACAGGCTGCGCAGTTCCTCGCGCATGGCCACCAGCTTGGCGAGCTTGGGGCTGTCGCCCAGGGCCTCGGCCAGCTCGGGCTTCAGGCGCTGGGGGATCTTGTCGTCGTCGCGGTGCAGCCAGCGCTTGGCGGCGACCATGTGCTTCCACTTGGCGCTGTCGACGGCACCCTGGGCCTTCAGGCGGTCCAGCTCGGCCCCGACGGCGCGCCGCATTTCCTTCGCGTACTTGGCCATCACCTCGTAGCGGTTGGCGATGACGGCTTCCAGCGTCTTGTCGTCGGCCACCGGCTTGATGCTGCCCAGCGCCAGCTTGGGCGGCGTCTTGCGCACCTTCGCCAGACCCAGCATCTCCAGACCGCGGATGTAGAGCCAGCCGATGTCGAACTCGTACGACTTCACCGACAGCTTGGCCGAGGTCGGGTAGGTGTGGTGGTTGTTGTGCAGCTCCTCGCCGCCGATCACGATGCCCCAGGGCGAGACGTTGGTCGACGCGTCCGTCGCCTCGAAGTTGCGGTAGCCCCAGTAGTGGCCGATGCCGTTGATGATGCCGGCCGCGGTGATCGGGATCCACAGCATCTGCACCGCCCACACCGTGGCGCCGATCGCGCCGAACAGCAGCAGGTCGATGATGAGCATCAGGCCCACGCCCTGCCACGAGAAACGCGAATACAGGTTGCGCTCGAGCCAGTCGTCCGGCGTGCCGTGGCCGTACTTGGCGAGCGTCTCCTGATTCTTCGCTTCGGCGCGGTAGAGCTCGCTGCCACGCAGCAGCACCGTCTCGATGCCCTTGGTCACCGGGCTGTGCGGATCGTCGACCGTCTCGCACTTGGCGTGGTGCTTGCGGTGGATGGCGACCCACTCCTTGGTGACCATGCCCGTGGTCAGCCAGAGCCAGAAGCGGAAGAAGTGCGACGGGATCGGCCCGAGGTCGAGCGCGCGGTGCGCCTGCGATCGGTGCAGGAAGATCGTGACCGCCGCGATGGTGATGTGCGTGGCCACCAGGGTGAAGGCCAGCACCTGCCACCAGCTCGTCTCGATCAAGCCATTGGACAGCCACGACACGACGCCATCCCAAACCGACTGAAGAATGTTCATGAACCCGCCTGAACTACCGTCAAGATCGACGGCCCCGTGATTGTAGGTTCCGGGCCTGACGAGCCGATTCGGAAACTACGTGGATCAGTCTGGCATGTTCGGCGCAGATGGCGCCGCTTCAGCTCGAGATCAGGTCTTTTGCCACGCGGCCGCGAAAAAACCGTCGGTGCCGTGGCGCTGCGGCCAGAGCCGCAGGAAGCCCTCGCGCACCAGTTCGGCGCCTCGGGCCACATGCGCGGCGGCCAGCAGTTCGTCCACCGGCAGCGGGCGGAAGGCGCCCTGCTGGGCCTCGCCGAAGGCCTGGGCGATGGCCTCGTTCTCCTCGCGCAGCAGGCTGCAGGTGGCGTAGACCAGCCGCCCGCCGGGCTTCACCAGGCGCGCCGCGCTGGCGAGGATGGCCGTCTGCTTGGCGCGCAGTTCCGCGATCGCCTGCGGCGTCTGGCGCCACTTCAGGTCGGGGTTGCGGCGCAGTGTGCCCAGGCCCGAGCAGGGCGCGTCGACCAGCACGCGGTCGATCTTGCCGGCCAGGCGCTTGATGCGTTCGTCGCGCTCGTGGGCGATCTGCACCGGGTAGACGTTGGACAGCCCGCTGCGCGCCAGCCGCGGCTTGAGCGCCGCCAGCCGATGGCCGGAGGTGTCGAAGGCATAGAGCCGGCCGGTGTTGCGCATCGCCGCGCCCAGCGCCAGCGTCTTGCCGCCGGCGCCGGCGCAGAAGTCGACCACCATCT
>CAYVXO010000224.1:0-8907 GCA_964454485.1 uncultured Rubrivivax sp. | reverse complement strand
GGGGCCGGCGGCGCGGCCACCGGCAGCGCCGGCGCCGCGCCCGGCGCGGGTGCGCCTTCGGCAGCCGGCGTCGCGGCGCGGGACTCGGGCCCGGACAGCAGTTCGGGCGGCAGGTCCTTGGGCTCGACCACCTGCGCCGGCGCCATCACGGTGAGCCAGTGGCACAGGTTTTCCAGCTGGCGCACGTTGCCGGGGAATTCGAAGGCCTGCAGGCGCGCGATGGCGGCGTCGGTGATGCGCTTGGCCTCGACGCCCAGCTCGCGCGCGCTCTTGCCCAGGAAGAATCGCGCCAGCGCGGGGATGTCCTCGCGCCGCTCGCGCAGCGCCGGCAGGCGCAGGCGGATCACGTTGAGGCGGTGGAAGAGGTCCTCGCGGAACGCGCCCTGGCGCACGCGCTCCTCCAGGTTCTGGTGCGTGGCGGCGATGACGCGCACGTTGGTCTTCAGCGGCTGGTGGCCGCCGACGCGGTAGAACTGGCCATCGGACAGCACGCGCAGCAGGCGCGTCTGCAGGTCGAACGGCATGTCGCCGATCTCGTCGAGGAAGAGCGTGCCGCCGTCGGCCTGCTCGAAGCGGCCGCGGCGCATGGTCTGCGCGCCGGTGAAGGCGCCGCGCTCGTGGCCGAAGAGCTCGCTTTCCAGCAGGTCCTTCGGAATCGCCGCGGTGTTGATGGCGACGAAGGGCCCGTTGCCGCGCGGGCTGTGCTTGTGCAGCGCGCGCGCCACCAGTTCCTTGCCGGTGCCGCTCTCGCCGGTGATGAGCACGGTGACATTGCTCTGGCTCAGGCGGCCGATGGCGCGGAAGACGTCCTGCATCGCCGGCGCCTGGCCCAGCATCTCGGGCATCGGCTTGTCGCCGCTGTCGCGCACTTCCTCGCGCAGGCTCTCGTCGACCGCGCGGCGGATGAGTTCCACCGCCTTCGGCAGGTCGAAGGGCTTGGGCAGGTATTCGAAGGCACCGCCCTGGAAGGCCGAGACCGCGCTGTCGAGGTCCGAGTAGGCGGTCATGATGATGACCGGCAGCCCGGGCAGCCGCTCCTTCACCTTGGACAGCAGGTCGATGCCCGAGGCGCCGGGCATGCGGATGTCGCTCACCAGAACCTGGGGTTCCTCGCCGTCGAGGGCGGCGAGCACCTCGCGTGCGTTGGCGAAGCTGCGCACCGAGAACTGCTCGCGCACGAGCGCCTTCTCGAGCACGAAGCGGATGGATTGGTCGTCGTCAACGATCCAGATGGGTTTCATGCAGGGCGGCGCATCGCAGGCTGGCAGCTTCTTCTCGTCAAGGCAGCGGGATCAACAGCTTGAAGATCGTCCGGCCCGGAACGCTGTCGCATTCGATCGTGCCCTGGTGTTGCTGCACGAAGGTCTGCGCCAGCGTGAGCCCGAGGCCAGAACCGCCTTCGCGCCCCGAGACCAGCGGGTGGAAGATGCGATCGCGGATGTCCTCGGGCACGCCCGGCCCGTTGTCCTGGATATGCAATTCCAGTGCCAGTCGGAAGCGCTGGCGGCCGAAGGTGGCCTGGCGCGCGACACGCGTGCGCAGCACCAGTTCGGCGTCGCCGCGGGCGATGCGTTCGGACAAGGCTTGCGTCGCGTTGTGGGCGATGTTCAGCACCGCCTGGATGAGCTGCTCGCGGTCGCCGCGGAATTCCGGGATCGAGGTGTCGTAGTCGCGCTGGACCGTCAGGCCTTTCGGGAACTCGGCCAGGATGAGCGAACGCACGCGCTCGCAGACTTCGTGGATGTTGACGTCGGCCACCACGTGCGGGCGGCGGTGCGGTGCGAGCAGCCGGTCCACCAGCGCCTGCAGGCGGTCGGCCTCGTGGATGATGACCTGCGTGTATTCGGTCAGCTCCCTGGAGTCGATCTCCATCGCCAGCAGCTGCGCCGCACCACGGATGCCGCCGAGCGGGTTCTTGATCTCGTGCGCCAGGTTGCGCACCAGCTCCTTGTTGGCCTGCGCCAGGCCGTGCGCGCGCTCCTCGCGGTCCATGCGCGCCTGCTGCTCGACTTCGATCAGCTCGACGAGCACGCAGTCGGGGCGGTCGGTCTGGCTCACGATCACGTGCACCGGCAGCTCGCCCGCGCCCACGCCGACCGCGCCCGGGCGCTTCATCGTGGCGTCGAAGCGGCCCACCGCGACCTCGTTGCGCGCCACCATGGCCAGGGTCTCGCGCAGCTGGGCGGGGTCGGTGAGCCAGTCCAGGCAGCTGCCGCGCTGCAGCGTGCGGCGCGACTGGCCGAGCAGGTTCTCCAGCGTGGAGTTGGCGCGCAGGCAGCGGCCGTCGGCGGCGACCACCGCCACCATGGTGGCCAGCTGGTCCAGGCCCTCGAAGCCGGCGGGCTCGGCGCCGGCGCTCACTGCGGGTTCGACGCGCCCGGGGCCTGCGGCAGCTTGGCGATCTCGCGCCGGATGGCGGCGATGTCGTCCTGCTTGCGCTGGATGGCGGCCTTCATGTCGGCCACGCGCTCCTGGTAGCGCGCGTAGTTGCGCTCGTCGCCGCGCCGCTCGGGTTCGCCGTTGTTGAAGTCCTTCTGCATCTGCGAGAGGCGCTCTTCCTCGCGCCGCAGTTCGTCGGCCAGGATGCGGCGGGCGTCGGAGTCGCGCGCGCGCTGGTCGGCCGGGTCGACCTTCTCGCCCACCGTGCGGCCGCCGGTGGACGCCGCCGGGGCCGGCGTCGGCCGCGGGCGCGGTGCCTGGATCACGGTGACGGGCGCGCCTTCGATCGTGGTGCAGCCCTTGTCCCTGGCTTCCTGCGCGCTGAGCTGGTCGGTGTAGAGCACCGGCGGGCCCGGGCACTTGTAGACCACGGTGTCGGCGGCGCCTGCCGCCAGCGGCAGCAGGGCGAGCGCCGCGACGGGCAGGATGCGGGTGGATGCCATGGCCGCCATTGTCGCGCAGCCGAAAAGAAGAAGGGGCGGCCGAGTGGCAGCCCCTTTCGTGCCGGTTACGGCAGTTCCGCTGCCGATTACAGGCTGTAGTACATGTCGAACTCGACCGGGTGCGTGGTCATGCGGAAGCGGGTCACTTCCTGCATCTTGAGCTCGATGTAGGCGTCCAGGTAGGCATCGGTGAAGACGCCGCCCTTGGTGAGGAAGGCGCGGTCCTTGTCCAGGTACTCCAGCGCCTGGTCGAGGCTGGAGCACACGGTCGGGATCTTCGCGTCCTCTTCCGGCGGCAGGTGGTACAGGTCCTTGGTGGCGGCCTCGCCCGGGTGGATCTTGTTCTCCACGCCGTCCAGGCCGGCCATCAGCATGGCGCTGAAGGCCAGGTACGGGTTGCAGGTGGGATCCGGGAAGCGCACCTCGATGCGGCGGCCCTTCGGGTTGGCCACGTACGGGATGCGGATCGAAGCCGAGCGGTTGCGCGACGAGTAGGCCAGCTTCACCGGCGCCTCGAAGCCGGGCACCAGGCGCTTGTAGCTGTTGGTGCCGGGGTTGGTGATCGCGTTCAGCGCACGGGCGTGCTTGATGATGCCGCCGATGTAGTAGAGCGCGAACTCCGACAGGCCCGCGTAGCCGTCGCCGGCGAACAGGTTCTTGCCGTCCTTCCAGACCGACTGGTGCACGTGCATGCCGCTGCCGTTGTCGCCGACCACGGGCTTGGGCATGAAGGTGGCGGTCTTGCCGTAGCTGTGGGCGACGTTGTGGATCACGTACTTCTGCAGCTGCAGCCAGTCGGCGCGCTGCACCAGCGTGCTGAACTTGGTGCCGATCTCGCACTGGCCGGGCGCCGCCACCTCGTGGTGGTGCACCTCGACCGGGATGCCGCACTGCTCGAGCAGCAGGCACATCTCGGAGCGCATGTCCTGGAAGCTGTCGACCGGCGGCACCGGGAAGTAGCCGCCCTTGACGGCCGGGCGGTGGCCCATGTTGCCGCCTTCGAAGTCGGCACCGGTGTTCCACGGCGCTTCCTCGCTGTAGACCTTGCACGACGAGCCCGACATGTCGACCGACCACTTCACCTGGTCGAAGATGAAGAACTCGGGCTCGGGGCCGAAGAAGGCGCTGTCGCCGATGCCGCTGCTCTTGAGGTAGGCCTCGGCGCGCTTGGCCAGCGAACGCGGGTCGCGCTCGTAGGGCTTGCCGTCACCCGGCTCCAGCACGTCGCAGGAGAGGATCAGCGTCGGCTCTTCGAAGAAGGGGTCGATGTTGGCGGTGTTGGGGTCGGGCATGAGCAGCATGTCCGACGCCTCGATGCCCTTCCAGCCGGCGATCGACGAGCCGTCGAAGGCGTGGCCGGAGGTGAACTTGTCCTCGTCGAAGTGGGACACCGGCACGCTGACGTGTTGTTCCTTGCCGCGGGTGTCGGTGAAGCGGAAGTCGACGAACTTGACTTCGTTGTCCTTCACCATCTTCATCACGTCGGCAACGGTCTTTGCCATTCAGATCTCTCCTAGCGGGGCTTCGTGGTTGGGTTGGGTTTGTCGGGGCCCCTGGGAAAGACCCCAAAAGGCGCACCGGAATCTAGCAGAAAGCATGCCCATTGCCGGGCAGCGCTGTCGCCTTGAAGGGGCCAGGCTGGTGCGCCGGCGAGCACTTGGATGGTGCATCCCTTCGGCGCTCAACGCACCATTTCAGGGCCGAGGCGGCCGCCGCAATCGAGCACGCCCTGGCGCAGCATGGCGAAGGCTTCGGCCAGCCGGGCGGCGTCGCCCTTGACGCCCAGCTCGATGTGGCGGCCATGCAGCGGGTGGTCCACGCTGGGCAGGCTGAACACCTTGATGCCGGGGAAGCGCGACTCCACCGCTTCCATCAGCGGCGTCAGCGTGGACTCCATCGAGTCGAAGACGACGACCGAGCGCTCGTGCAGGCGCTGCCCGCCGTGCAGGTGGGCGTAACGCTGGTCGAGCAGCCACTCGATCATCGGCCAGGCCATCACCGGGAAGCCGGGCACGAAGTGCACGTGGCCGACGCTGAAGCCCGGCACCTTGTTGTACGGGTTGGGCACGATCTCCGCGCCTTCGGGGAACATGCCCATGTTGAGCCGGTGCAGGTTGTCGGGCCGGTCGGGGTCGAAGGGCACGCCCTGCTCGGCGGCCATGTCCTTCATGCGCTGGACGATCAATTCCTTCGCCTGCGGGTGCAGCACCAGCGGCCGGCCCAGCGCGGCGGCGGCGCACTGGCGCGTGTGGTCGTCGGGCGTGGCGCCGATGCCGCCGCAGCTGAAGACGAGGTCGCCGCTGGCGAAGGCGTGCCGGAGCGCCTC
The DNA here is from genome assembly GCA_964454485.1 of uncultured Rubrivivax sp. Taxonomy (GTDB): domain Bacteria; phylum Pseudomonadota; class Gammaproteobacteria; order Burkholderiales; family Burkholderiaceae_C; genus Rubrivivax. The sequence goes on along the minus strand of CAYVXO010000224.1, from coordinate 3,699 downwards.
GGTGATGAGCGGCCGGTCGTCGCCCACGTAACGCGCCCAGGCGAGCGCCAGACCGCGCGCGGTGACTAGCTCGATCACCTTGGGCAGGTGCTTGTCCTGGCGCTTGCCCGAGAGGATCTCGTCGCCGACGATGACGAGGCCGATCCTCATGGCGGCGGCAGCGCGACCGGGGCCGCGACCTCGATCGCCTCGGGCGCGGGCGGCACGGCGGGCGCAGGCGCGGCCTCGCGCCTCAGCCGGTCCAGCGCCGCCAGCAGGTAGTGCGCGAACCAGCAGGCGGCGAAGGCGAACACCAGCGTGTACAGCCACACCGAGGCCACCACCAGCAGCGGCGCGAAGATGAGCGTCGCCGCACTCGCCGCCCACAGCAGCGAAGGCGCGGCCCCAAGGTAGCCGCAGACCACGCCCATCGCCAGCAGCGGCCAGCGGTGGCGGTTCAGCAGCGCGCGCCGTTCGTCCGCGGCGGCATGGGTGGCCAGCACGTCGAAGGCGAACACGCGGTAGGTGAGCCAGCCCCAGATGAGCGGCGGCAGCAGCAGCACCATCGGCGGCACGAACCACAGCGGGATCGACAGCACCAGCGCCGCCAGCGCGGCCAGCGTGCACACGAGCGACCACACGAGGCCCTGCAGCCAGCCGCCGCCCTGGCGCCGCTCCAGGTCGGGGAAGCGGCGCGCGGCGACGAGTTCCACCACCGCCGGCGTCATCAGCAGCGCCACCATCAGCAGCGAGACCAGCACCACCGCCGGCACCACCAGCGCCACCACGATGAGTGGCGCGATCAACGCGTGCAGCTGCTGCAGCCCCAGCGAGTCCAGCCACTGCATCAGCGCGGCCACGAGCGCCCAGTCCTCGATGGTGGCGCGCACCGCGGCCACCGCGCCTTCCCAGTAGAACCAGCCGAGCGCGAAGGTCAGCGCGCCGGCCACCAGCAGCGGCGCCAGCGACCAGAGGATCACGCGCGGGTGCAGGCAGTACGCCGCTGCGCGCCAGAAGGCGTCGACCAACGGGTTCACGTCAGCGCAGGTTGCCGGTGTGGCCCAGCGAATAGCGGCCCGGCTGCGGCCACACCGTCAGCCCGTGCGGCTCGGCACCGACCTTGATGGACTGCACGTCCCCGGTGGTGGTGTCGACGCGGTAGACCACATCGTCGTAGCGGCCGCCCAGCCACAGGTACTTGCCGTCGGCGGTGACGTTGCCCATGTCGGGGCTGCCGCCGTTGGGGATGGCCCAGCGCTGCACCACCTTCTCGGTCGCGAAGTCGATCACCACCACGCCGCCGTTCGAAAGCTTCGGGCCGTGGATCTCGTGCGAGCCGCGGTTCACCACGTACAGCTTCTTGCCGTCGCGGCTGGGGTACAGCCCGTGGGTGCCGATGCTGGTGGGGATGAAGCCGACCTGCTTGAAGGCGTCGCCGTCGATCACGTGCACGCCGTCGGCGTGCATGTCGGCCACGTAGAAGCGCTTGCCGTCGGGCGAGATGCGGATGTCCTGCGGCATGCCCTTGGTGACGGTGCAGATCTCGGTCTCGCCCGGCTCCCACACCGCACCCGGCTTGGCGCGCGGCCCGTTCTTCTGTTCCTTGAAGCGGGTCTTGGGCATCTCCAGCTTCAGGTAACCCAGCACCTTGCGTTGGGCGAGGTCGATCTTGACCAGCGAGCCTGTGAACTCGCAGGTGAAGATGACGTAGCGGCCGTCGATCGAGAAGTCGGCGTGGTTGATGCCGGGGCAGCCCGGCGTGTCGATGGAGTACTGCAGCGCCATCGTCTTCGGGTCGCGGAAGTCCAGCCGCTTGCGCGCCTCGGCCACCACGATGGCCGACTTGCCGTCGGGCGTGGCGTACAGGTTGTACGGGTCGTCCACCGGCACCGCCTTGCCGGGCTTGCCGGTGCGCGGGTCGATCGGCGTCATGCTGCCGTCGGTGCGGCCTTCGGCATTGTTGGTGACCCACAGCGTGCGCAGGTCGTAGGAAGGCACGATGTGCTGCGGGCCGATGCCCACCTTGAAGCGGTCGACCACCTTCATCTTCTGCGGGTCGATCACGTAGACGTCGCCCGAGCGCAGGTTGGGCACGTAGACGCGCTCCAGGTCGCCGGCCACCGCAGGGCTGATCTTGTCGGACGCGATCTCGCTGTAGACGTTGGCCGGGTCCACCACCGGCGGCATGCCGGGCAGCGCGCCGGCGGCGGGTTGCTGGGCAGGTGCAGCCGCCGCCAGCGCGGCGAACAGGCCCGCGGCCAGCCCCTTCGATACGGTCTTCATCACTCCTTGCCTTTCGGATGTGTCTGCTTCAACGCGGCCTCGATCGCGGCGACCGAGGCTTCGACGATGCGTTGCGTGCCCAGCCGCCCCCATTCGGCGCTCGAGCGCCGCGTGTCGCCGGTGGCGCCGTCGGCGGCGCCGGGCTTGCGATTGCGGGCTGCGTCCAAGCGCACCAGCGCGGGGTCGACCGCGAGCGCCAGCGAGGTGTCGGCCAGTCCGGCGTGCGAACCCAGTTCGGCTTCGGCCACGCCCTCGGCCTTCAGCGCCTTCACGTAGTCGGTCTGCGTGACGCGGTAGTACTCGGCCAGCGCGTGCGCGCGGCAGCCGCCCTTCGCGCCGCGGTTCGTGCGCTCCGCCGCGCGCGCCATCGCGGCCTGGTAGCCGCCGTGGTCGCCGAGGAAGAACACGTCCGTGAGGCCGTGCCGGCACAGGCTGCGCGCGGCGCCTTCGAGCACCGACTCGAAGGCCGCCTCGGGGACCGAGATCGTGCCGGGCCACTTCATGTGCTGGGTGGGCGGGTCGATCGCGCCTTCGGGCACGTAGGCCAGCACCGGCGCCACCACGGCATGGCCCAGTTTCTCGGCGATGGCCGTGGCCAGCAGCAGCGAACGCCGGTTGTGCTTGCCCAGCACCATGTGCGGGCCGTTCTGCTCGGTGCCGCCCACCGGCACGAGCGCCGTCGTGGTGCCGGCGGCGACACGCGCGGCCAGCTCGGGCGAGGTCATCTCCTCCAGCAGCACGGTGGCGGGAAAGGCGGCGAGCGGGAACAGCAGTGCCGCGAGCGCGACGAGCCTATTCGTCATCGCCACCCAAGAGGCCGCCGAGCAGACCGCCGCCGGCCGCGAAGCCGGGCAGCACCGAGCCTTCCTCCTTCGAGCCGCCCATCTGCGGCGCGGCCGCGAACACGCGCGAGGCCAGGCGCGAGAACGGCAGGCTCTGCAGCCACACCTGCCCGGGCCCCGTGAGCCTGGCGAAGAAGAGGCCTTCGCCGCCGAAGAGCGCGGTCTTGATCTTGCCGACGTACTGGACCTCGAAGTTCACGCCCGGCGTGTAGGCGACGACGCAGCCGGTGTCGACCAGCAGCGTCTGCCCGGCCGCCAGTTCGCGCCGCAGCACGGTGCCGCCGGCATGCACGAAGGCCAGGCCGTCGCCGTCGAGCCGTTCCATGATGAAGCCCTCGCCGCCGAAGAAGCCGGTCGACAGCTTCTGCTGGAACGCGATGCCCAGCGTGACGCCGCGCGCCGCGCAGAGGAAGGCGTCCTTCTGGCAGATGAGCGTGCCGCCCAGTTGCGCCAGGTTCATCGGGATGATCTTCCCGGGGTACGGCGCCGCGAAGGCGACGCGCTGCTTGCCCTGCGCCTGGTTGGTGTAGACGGTGGTGAACAGCGACTCGCCGGTCACCAGCCGCTTGCCGGCCGACAGCAGCTTGCCGAACAG
>CAYVXO010000223.1:0-8972 GCA_964454485.1 uncultured Rubrivivax sp. | reverse complement strand
CGCGTGATGCTCAAGGACGCGCCGATCCTGCTGCTCGACGAGGCGACGAGCGCGCTCGACAGCGAGGTCGAGGCCGCGATCCAGGCCAGCCTGTACAAGCTGATGGAAGGCAAGACGGTGGTGGCGATCGCGCACCGGCTGTCCACCATCGCGGCGATGGACCGGCTGGTGGTCATGGACCACGGCCGCATCGTCGAGACCGGCGACCACAGGAGCCTGCTGGCCGCCGGCGGCATCTACGCCCGGCTGTGGGCGCACCAGAGCGGCGGTTTCCTGGGCGAGGAAGCGGACGACGACGACGAGATCGCCGTCGTCTCCTAGGCCGGCTCAGCCTTTCAGCGGCCGAGCGAGATGTCCAGCGCCGCCGGCTGGGTGGTGTCGAAGCCGTCGTCGGCCGTCTTCAGGCGGGCGATGGCCTCGGCCGGCTGGGTTTCGATCCAGGGGAAGTCGGCGGTGCTCTGGGCGGCGTCGAGCATCTGCTCGAGCACGCGCCGGCGCTGGTCGCCGTCGCCGGCGCCCTCGGCCGCGACCTCGGCGCTCAGCGCGGCGGCGATCTGGTGCCGCAGCGCGGTCATCTGCTCGTCGAAGGCCAGGCGCGAGCGCTCGGCCTGCGCCAGCTCGCGCCGAAGTTCGCCGACGAAGCGGCGGTGCAGCACGATGGCCACGACGCCGGCGACGGCGCCGACGCCGGCCGCGGCGGTCAACAAGGGGAGCCAGGTGCCTTCCATGACCGGCTGTATCGGCCGCCGGGCGGCGTTCTTGAGCGCCGGCGCATGGCCCGACAGGTCACGGGCCCAAGGGGCGGCGGCGACAATGCGTGGCTGCCCCTGCCCGCCATGAAGACCGAGACCCCCGCCGCCCCGCGCGCGCTGACCGCGTACCGCCCGTTCTGGGCCAAGCGCTTCGGCCCCGCGCCCTTCCTGCCCACCACCCGGCAGGAGATGGAAGCGCTCGGCTGGGATTCGTGCGACGTGGTCGTCGTCACCGGCGACGCCTACGTCGACCACCCCAGCTTCGGCATGGCGGTCATCGGCCGCGTGCTGGAAGCGCAGGGCTTCCGCGTCGGCATCGTCGCCCAGCCCGACTGGACGAGTGCCGAGGCCTTCAAGGCGCTCGGCCGGCCGAACCTGTTCTACGGCGTCACCGCCGGGAACATGGACTCGATGATCAACCGCTACACCGCCGACCGGAAGATCCGCAGCGACGACGCCTACACGCCGGGCGGCGAAGCGGGCAAGCGCCCGGACCGCGCCTGCCTGGTCTACGCGCAGCGCTGCAAGGAAGCGTTCCCGGACGTGCCGGTGGTGCTGGGCGGCATCGAGGCCAGCCTGCGCCGCATCGCCCACTACGACTACTGGCAGGACAAGGTGCGGCGCTCGATCCTCGTCGACGCCAAGGCCGACCTGCTGCTGTACGGCAACGCCGAGCGCGCCATCGTGGAAGTGGCGCACCGGCTGGCGCGGCGCGAGCCGGTGGAGGCCATCACCGACGTGCGCGGCACCGCGTTCATGGTGCGCACGCCGCCCGCGGGCTTCATGGAGATCGACAGCACCGAGGTCGACCAGCCGGGCCGCATCGACGAGCACATCCACCCCTACGAGATGAAGAGCGCGGCGGCCTGCGACACCAAGCCGGCCGAGGGCGGGCAGCCGGTGCGCATCGTGCCGCGCGGCGCCATCCACATGCCGCCGCGCGAGTCCACGGTGATCCGCCTGCCGGCCTACGAGCAGGTGAAGAGCGACCCCGTGCTCTACGCCCACGCCAACCGCGTGCTGCACCTGGAGACCAACCCCGGCAACGCGCGCGCGCTGGTGCAGCGGCACGGCGAACGCGACCTCTGGATCAACCCGCCGCCCATTCCGCTCGCCACCGCGGAGATGGACCACGTGTTCGACCTGCCCTACGCGCGCAGCCCGCACCCGCGCTACGCCGACGAGACCGGCGGCCACGACGGGCCGACCAAGATCCCGGCCTGGGAGATGATCCGCTTCAGCGTGAACATCATGCGCGGCTGCTTCGGCGGCTGCACCTTCTGCTCGATCACCGAGCACGAAGGGCGCATCATCCAGAGCCGCAGCGAAGCATCGATCCTGCACGAGATCGAGCAGATCCGCGACCGCGTGAAGGGCTTCACCGGCGTCATCTCCGACCTCGGCGGCCCCACGGCCAACATGTACCGCATCGGCTGCAAGAGCCGAGAGATCGAGGCCGCCTGCCGCAAGCCGAGCTGCGTCTACCCCGGCATCTGCCCCAACCTCAACACCGACCACGGCCCGCTCGTGCGCCTGTACCGCAAGGCGCGCGCGATCCCCGGCGTGAAGAAGATCCTCATCGGCAGCGGCCTGCGCTACGACCTGGCGGTGCGCTCGCCCGAGTACGTGAAGGAACTGGTGACCCACCACGTGGGCGGCTACCTGAAGATCGCGCCCGAGCACACAGAAGAAGGGCCGCTCTCGAAGATGATGAAGCCCGGCATCGGCACCTACGACCGCTTCAAGGCGATGTTCGAGGAAGCGAGCGCCGCCGCCGGCAAGAAGCAGTACCTGATCCCGTACTTCATCGCCGCCCACCCGGGCACGAGCGACGAGGACATGATGAACCTGGCGCTGTGGCTGAAGCAGAACGGCTTCAAGGCCGACCAGGTGCAGACCTTCTACCCCAGCCCGATGGCCACCGCCACCGCCATGTACCACACGGGGCTGGACCCGCTGAAGGGCATCAGCCGCGACGAGCGCCGCGCCGGCCGCGTCGACGTGGCGCGCGGCGAGCGCCGCCGCCGCCTGCACAAGGCCTTCCTGCGCTGGCACGACCCCAACAACTGGCCGCTGCTGCGCGAGGCGCTCAAGACCATGGGCCGGGCCGACCTCATCGGCAACGGCAGGCAGCACCTCATTCCGGCCTGGCAGCCGGCCACCGACGGCAGCTACACGAGCGCGCGGCGCAAGAACAGCACGCCGGCGGCCGCGAAACCCGCGCAGTCCGTCAAGCCCGCGAAGGGCCGCCTGCTCACCCAGCACACCGGGCTGCCGCCGCGGCCGGGCACGGCGGCGAAGAAGAAAGCGCGTTAGCTAGGCCGAAGCCGCGAGCGCCGGCGCCGCGAGCAGCCGGTCCACGTCGCCGGGCGTGTTGTAGCCCTGCACCGACAGGCGCACGAAGGTGCGGCCGGCGTGCTGCGTGACCGGCACCTCGATGCGGCTCTCGCGGTACAGGCGCGCGCGCAGGCCCTCGGCGTCGCGGTGCGGCACCGGCAGCACCACCATCTGGCAGAAGTCGGCGTCGGGGCTGGCCGGCGGCAGGCCGAAGCGTTCGCACACGCGGCGCAGCGCGTCGCAGGCCAGCGCGTGGCAGCGCGCGCGCACCGCGGGCCACTGGTGGCGGTGCTGGAAGTCGATCGCCGCCGGCACCGAGAGCCAGGCCGCGATGTCGCGCGTGCCCTGCCAGAGCAGCCGCCGCTCGAGCGCCGTGCGGCCGGTGTAGGCGTCGAAGCCGGTGTGGCCGGCGACCTCGGCCGCGTAGCCCCAGCTGATCACCGGTGCCTCGATCAGCGCCTGGTGCTCCGGCCGCACGTGCAGGAAGCCGGCGCCCTTGGGCGCGCACAGCCACTTGTGGCAGTTGCCGGTGTAGAAGTCGGCGCCCAGCGCATTCAGGTCCAGGTCGATGTGGCCCGGCGCGTGCGCGCCGTCGACCAGCGTGAGCACGCCGCGCGCACGCGCGCCGGCGCACAGCCCGGCGAGCGGGAACACGAGCGCGGTGGTCGAGGTGACGAGGCTCACCAGCACGAGCTTCGTGCGCGGGCCGAGCGCGGCGAGCATGCGTTCGGCGAAGCGCTCGCGCTCGAAAGGCAGCGGCACCGCCACCCAGCGGAAGCGCGCGCCGCGCGCGCGGCACAGGCGCTCGAAGGTGGTCTCGCAGGCGCCGTATTCGTGGTCGGTCGCGACCACCTCGTCGCCCGGCTGCAGCGCGAGCGAGCGGGCGACGATGTTGACCCCGGTCGTGGCGTTGGGCACGAAGGCCAGGTCCTCGGGGTCGGCGCCGACGTAGTGCGCCAGCCGCGTGCGCGCGTCGGCCAGCAGCGCCGCCGAGCGGCGGCCGAGGGACTCGACCGGGTTGCGTTCCATCTCGCGCTGCCAGCGCTGCAGCTCGTCGAACACCGGGCGCGGGCAGGCCCCGAACGAACCGTGGTTCAGGAAGGTGAGGTCGGGGTCGAGCAGGAACTGGTCGCGCACGGCGCGCGCAGTGTATCGGCGCGCGTGCCGCGCCGCGGCTCAGGCCGCCTCGAAGAGGGGGGCCAGCTCCTGCTGCCAGTGCTCCACGTCGTCGGCCGAGACGCCCAGCCACAGGCGTGCGGCGTCGGCGTGCTGGTGCCACTCGCGTTCCGGCGGCAGGCCTTCGTGGCGGCGCACCAGCTGCTCGGCCACCAGGCCGGCGGCCACCAGCGTGTGCACCTCCGCGCTGACGCGCTTGTCGCCCAGCGCCTCCAGCTCGTGGTGGAGCCGGATCGCGGTCATGACCGAAGGCGCCAGCTGCCACAGCCGCGCCACCAAGGCCCCCACCACCGCGTGGTCGGTGCGGTGGTTGGCGTTCTCGGTCTCTATGAAGCTGCGGTCGAAGCGCGCCGCGGCCTCGGCCAGCGTGCCGCCGTAGCCCGGCAGGCCCTGCATCAGCACCACCATGCCGACATGGCTGAACAGCCCGAAGGTGTGCGCCACGTCGACCGAAAGCCCGGGCAGCTGGCGCGCGATGTGGCCCATCGCCAGGCCGCGCGCGCCCGAACGTTCCCAGAAGCGCGGCAGGCTGCGCGTGTCGGCCGGGATCGCGTGGCGCGCCAGGAAGCCGGTCATCACGGCGGCGGTGCGTTCCAGGCCCAGGCGGTACATCGCCTGACCCACGGTCTGCACCGGTTGCAGGCCGGCCAGCATCGGGCCGTTGGCCCAGCGCAGCAGGGTGGCGGCCATCGCGACGTCGCTCGTCGCGACCGCGGCCACTTCGTCGAGGTCGGGCTCGGCCGTTGCGAGCGCGCGCCGCAGCCGCACCAGCAGCGCGGGGCAGGGCGGCACCACGACCTTCTGCAGCGCGCCGCGCTGCTGCGCGTGATCGATCTCACGCTCGATCTCGGCCTGGCGGCCGCCGGCGGTCTTCGTGTCTTGCGTGGCCAGCGTCATGGGAAGGGATATCGGCGTGTGCCGCGCGCGGTTGAGCCCGGCACCCCCCATGTCGGAAGCCGTCCGACACGTGGCGCAGCGCACGGCCGACATCGATCGTGGCGGTGCGGACGATGCACGCCCCGGCGCATCGACTATCTTGAGCTCAACCACGAACCGGCCGATCTCCGAACCATGAGCGCCATCTGCACCGCCGCCTGCGGCAACCGCTTCGAACTCCGATTCGAGTCGCTCTTCAACCCGGGGCGCGCACTCGCGTTCCCGTGCGACGAGCGCGGCCGGGTCGAGCTGGACACCTTGTCCGAACGCGCGCGCCACAACTACCTGTATGCGCGTGCCGTCGTCGGCCGCGAGTTCGCCACCCCCGCGGTGGTGAGGAACTAGCTTCACGACAGGCGGCAGAATCCCGGCGCATGGCCGCCGGAAGTCTGCTCGCCCTGCTGGACGACATCGCGACACTGCTCGACGATGTCTCCGTCCTCTCGAAGGTGGCGGCGCAGAAGACCGCCGGCGTTCTGGGCGACGACCTCGCGCTCAATGCGCAGCAGGTGGCTGGCGTCACCGCCGACCGCGAGCTGCCGGTGGTCTGGGCGGTGGCCCGCGGCTCGTTCGTCAACAAGGCCATCCTGGTGCCGGCGGCACTGGCGATCAGCGCCTTCGCACCCTGGGCCGTGATGCCGCTGCTGATGTTGGGCGGCCTGTACCTGTGCTTCGAAGGCTTCGAGAAGCTGGTGCACCACGCGCCGGCCGGTGCGGCCGAGGCGGCCGAGGCGCCCGCCGAAGTGGTGGACGAGCGTGCGAAAGTGCGCGGCGCGGTGCGGACCGACTTCGTGCTCTCGGCCGAGATCATCGCCATCACGCTGGGCATCGTCGCCGGCCAGCCGCTGGCCACGCAACTGCTGGTGATGGCCGGCGTGGCGGTGGCGATGACGGTGGGCGTCTACGGCTTCGTCGCCGCGATCGTGAAGCTCGACGACGCCGGACTCGCGCTCGCGCGCCGGCCGGGAGCGCTGTCGCAGCGGGCCGGGCGCGCAATCCTCGCCGCCGCGCCGTGGCTGATGCGCGGGCTCTCGGTGGCCGGCACGGCGGCGATGTTCCTCGTCGGCGGCGGCATCCTCGTGCACGGCCTGCCGCCGCTGCACCACGCGCTGGAGCGCTGGGCGCCGGGCCCGTGGTCGCTGCCGGCCGACGCGCTGGTGGGCGTGGCCGCGGGGGCGCTGGCGGTCGGCCTCTTCAAGCTGGCGGCGCGCGCGCGCCGCGCCTTCACTTGATCGCCAGCAGCTCCACCTCGAACAGCAGGGTCGCGTTGGGCGGGATCACGCCGCCGGCGCCGCGCTCGCCGTAGGCGATCTTGCTCGGGCAGGCCAGCTTCGCCTTGCCGCCCACCTTCATCTTCTGCACCCCTTCGGTCCAGCAGGGGATGACGCGGTTGAGCGGGAACTCGGCCGGCTGGCCGCGCGAGTAGGAGCTGTCGAACTCCTTGCCGTCGGGGAACGTGCCGCGGTAGTGGACCTTCACGGTGTCGGTGGCCTTCGGGCTGGCGCCGCTGCCTTCCTGCAGCGCGCGGTAGACCAGGCCGCTGGCGGTGACGCTGGCGCCGGCTTCGGCGGCTGCCTTCGCGAGCGCAGGATCGGTCCCCTGGGCCGCGGCGGCCAGGGGCAGGCACAAGGTGGCGGCAAGGGCGGCGGCAAGGGTGGCCAGGCGCATCGGGAAATCCTCTCGTCGGTTCACTGGGGGTTGGCGAAGCGCTGCGCGAACCAGCGTTCGAGCATCTGCGTCTCGTAGGGCAGGGGCTCGCGCGCGTAGCGCGGCTCCAGCGAGCCGAAGTAGTTGAGATCGGTCACCGTCTCGTCGGCCTCGCGCAGCACCTTGTTGCCGGCGCGCAGCACGTAGTGCAGCGCGATGCGCGGCGCGTCGACGCGGCCGTTGACGATGCGCATCTCCTGGCCGCCGCGGACCGTGCGCAGCGTGCCCGCGAGGTCGATGTCGGTGATCGTGATCGCGAGCGACTGCCCGTCGGGCAACCGCGCGGCCTGCGACTTCAGCACCTGGCCGATGCGCGCCTGGTTGCGGTCGGACAGCACACCCGGGTGGCCGGCGTCGGCCCAGCCGTTGCCGGGCTTGAAGCTCACCTCGACGCTGCCGGCGGCCAGCGCCGGCAGGGCGGTCAGGGCCACAAGGGCGATGATGGCGATCGGCAGAGGTTTCACGGGCACCTCCTGAGGAGGAAAGGGCTGCGTCACTTCGCCCAGGAGTCTCTGAGCGTGGTGATGCGGTTGAACACCGGACGCTGCGGATCGTGGTCCACGCGGTCGGCGACGAAGTAACCGTGGCGTTCGAATTGCAACCGGGTCTCGCGCGCCACCGTGGCCAGCGATGGCTCCAGCCAGGCCTGCACCACGCGCTTGCTCGCCGGGTTCAGCGCTTCCTTGAAGTCGCGCCCGCCGGCGTCCGGCTGCGGTTCGGAGAACAGCCGGTCGTACAGGTTCACGGTGGCGGCCACCGCGTCGTGCACGCCGACCCAGGTGATGGTGCCCTTCACCTTCACCGCGTCGGCGCCCGGGGTGCCGCTCTTCGTGTCGGGCACCACCTTCGCGAGCACCGCGGTCACGGCGCCCGAAGCATCCTTCTCGCAGCCGGTGCACTCGACGACGACGCCGTACTTCAGGCGCACCTTGTTGCCGGGGAACAGGCGGAAGAAGCCCTTGGGCGGCGTCTCGGCGAAGTCGTCGCGCTCGATCCACAGTTCCGGCCCGAGCGTGAAGGCGCGCGTGCCCAGTTCGGGCCGGTGCGGGTGCGCCGGCGCCTGGCAGGGTTCGGTGGCGGCGGTGCCGAAGACCTCGGCCCAGTTCACGAGCCTGAGCTTCAGCGGCTCCAGCACCGCCATCGCGCGCGCGGCCTTGCCTTCCAGGTCGTCGCGCAGGCAGCCTTCGAGCACCGAGTAGTCGAGCCAGATGTTGGTCTTCGAAGCGCCGGTGCCGTCGGCCATGGCGCGGATGGCCTCCGGCGTGTAGCCACGGCGGCGCATGCCGAAGATCGTGGGCATGCGCGGGTCGTCCCAGCCGTCGACGATCTTCTCGTCGACCAGCTGCTTCAGCTTGCGCTTGCTGGTGATCACGTAGCTCAGGTTCAGGCGGCCGAACTCGTGCTGGCGCGGCACCGGCCGGGCCAGCAGGCCCAGCGCGGCCAGGTTCTCCAGCAGCCAGTCGTAGAAGGGGCGCTGGTCCTCGAACTCGAGCGTGCAGATGCTGTGGGTGATGTTTTCCAGCGCATCCTCGATCGGGTGCGCGTAGGTGTACATCGGGTAAAGGCACCACTTGTCGCCGGTGTTGTGGTGGGTGGCGTGCTTGATGCGGTAGAGCGTGGGGTCGCGCAGGTTGATGTTGGGCGAGGCCATGTCGATCTTCGCCCGCAGCACCATGCTGCCGTCGGGGTGCTTGCCGTCGCGCATCTCGCGCAGGCGCGCCAGGTTCTCGGCCGGTGTGCGGCTGCGGAACGGGCTGTCGGTGCCGGGGGTGCCGAAGTCGCCGCGGCTGGCGCGCATCTCCTCGGCGCTCTGCTCGTCGACGTAGGCCAGGCCGGCCTGCACCAGCGCTTCGGCCGCGCGGTACATGAAGTCGAAGTAGTCGCTCGCCCAGTAGAGGTGGCTGGTGCCGTTGACGTTCCAGTCGAATCCCAGCCAGCGCACCGCCTCGATGATGGCGTCGACGTATTCCTGCTCTTCCTTCTCCGGGTTGGTGTCGTCGAAGCGCAGGTGGCACACGCCGCCGTAGTCGCGCGCCAGGCCGAAGTTCAGGCAGATGCTCTTGG
>CAYVXO010000222.1:0-8988 GCA_964454485.1 uncultured Rubrivivax sp. | reverse complement strand
TGTTGGGCGGGATGACCACCGTCTCCAGGCCGTAGATCTCCTGGAACTCGTAGGCTTCGGTGTCGGCGGTGCCGGTCATGCCGGCCAGCTTGCCGTACATGCGGAAGTAGTTCTGGAAGGTGATCGAGGCGAGCGTCTGGTTCTCGCTCTGGATCTGCACGCCTTCCTTGGCCTCCACCGCCTGGTGCAGGCCGTCGCTCCAGCGGCGGCCGGTCATCAGGCGCCCGGTGAACTCGTCGACGATGATCACCTCGCCGTTCTGGACGACGTAGTGCTGGTCGCGGTTGTAGAGCTGGTGCGCGCGCAGGGCCGCGTACACGTGGTGCATCAGCGTGATGTTGGCCGGGTCGTAGAGGCTGGCGCCTTCGGCCAGCAGGCCGGCTTCGCCGAGCAGCTGCTCGGCGCGTTCGTGGCCGCCTTCGGTCAGGTAGACTTGGTGCGCCTTCTCGTCGACCGTGAAGTCGCCCGGCTCGATGACGCCTTCGCCGGTGCGCGGGTCGGCTTCGCCGATCTGCTTCTTGAGCTTGGGCACGACGGCGTTGATGCGCACGTACAGCTCGGTGTGGTCCTCGGCCTGGCCGCTGATGATGAGCGGCGTGCGCGCCTCGTCGATCAGGATCGAGTCCACCTCGTCGACGATCGCGTAGGCCAGCCCGCGCGCGACGCGGTCGCGCACCTCGTAGACCATGTTGTCGCGCAGGTAATCGAAGCCGAACTCGTTGTTGGTGCCGTAGGTGACGTCGGCGCCGAAGGCGGCCTGCTTCTCCTCGCGCCCCATGCCGGGCACGTTGACGCCCACCGTGAGGCCCAGGAAGCCGTACAGGCGGCCCATCCACTCGGCGTCGCGCCGCGCCAGGTAGTCGTTGACGGTGACCACGTGCACGCCCTTGCCGGTGAGCGCGTTCAGGTACACCGGCAGCGTGGCGACGAGCGTCTTGCCCTCGCCGGTGCGCATCTCGGCGATCTTGCCTTCGTGCAGCGCGATGCCGCCGATCAGCTGGACGTCGAAGTGGCGCATCTTCAGCGTGCGCTTGCCGGCCTCGCGCACGACGGCGAAGGCCTCCGGCAGCAGGTCGTCGAGCGCGGTGCCCGACGCCAGGCGCTGGCGGAACTCGTCGGTCTTGGCGCGCAGCGCGGCGTCGTCCAGCTTCTCGAACTGGGGCTCCAGCGCGTTGATGGCCTGCACCGTGCGCCGGTAGCCCTTCAGCAGGCGGTCGTTCCGGCTGCCGAATATCTGGGTCAGGATCTTGGGAAGCATGAAAAGGGGTCCGCGCGGGCGGCAGGTTTCTTCTTCGGGGACTCGGTCGGCGCTAGCTGCGGGCGTTCGGGCGCCTTTCAACGCCGCTGCACGAACAACGGCGCTTCGGCCCGACGGGCCGGCACGAAAGGTGCAAGTTTAGCCTAGCGACGCCGGGCGAATTCGACCTTGGCCATGGCGGCGGCCCCGCCGGCCAGGAAGCGCGCCGGGTCCTGCGGCACACCGTCCACCAGCACCTCGAAGTGCAGGTGCGGCCCGGTCGACCGGCCCGTGGTGCCGACCAGCCCGATGAGCTGGCCTCGCTTGACCAGTGAGCCGGCACTCACCAGCACCTTCGAGCAATGGGCATAGCGGGTGGAAAGCCCGTTGCCGTGGTCGATCTCGATGACCTGCCCGTATTCGGGGTGCCAGGCGCTTTCCAGCACCAGCCCGCCGGCGGCGGCGTGGATGGGGGTGCCCACCTCGCCCGGGAAGTCCAGCCCGGTGTGCAGCGCGCTGCGGCCCGTGAAGGGGTCGGCGCGGAAGCCGAAGCCCGAGCCCACCGGCCCGTCGACGGGCGGCGAATTGGGCACCATCAGCGCCTTCAGCCGCGCTTCCAGCAGGCGCGATTCGACGAGCGTGAAGACGTCGGTGTTCTGGTCAGTGGCGGCGTCCAGCCCGTCGATGATCTGTCGCAGCTGGTCCAACGAGACGTTGGCGGCCGGCAGGTAGGGGCCGCCGCGGCCGCCGGTTTCGGTGCTGCGCAGGAGCGGCTTCAGGTCGTCGGGCTTGACGCCGGCCATGCCGGAGACGCGCTCGCTCATCGCTTCCAGCTTCACCATCTTGGCCTGCATCTCGCCGACGCGCTGGGCGATGGCGTCGAGGTTCTCGCGCATGAAGCGGTCGCGCTGGGCGATCTCGTCGCGCACCACCAGCTTCACGAGCGCGCTCACCACCGGCCAGCCTTCGCGCGCCGCCTTCAGGAAGATGAAGTGGTAGATGGCGCCGGAGGTGAGCATCAGCAGCGTGGCCAGCAGCAGCATGGCAGCGACGATGCGGCGCGCGCTCAGGTTGACCACGCGGGTCTTGGCCATCCGGCCGTGGGTGATGAGGACCTGCATCGCTAGACTCTCCGTCCATGCCCCCCCGCCCTTCGGACCCGCCGGGCCTGCCGCTGGCCAGCGCGCTCGACCGCAGCGAGCCGCTGGCGCGCCTGCTGCAGCGCCTGCAAGAGTCCCGGGCACGCTTCGATGCGGTCTGCACCCTGCTGCCGGCCGGCCTGCGCACCGCAGTCCGGCCCGGGCCCCTGGACGACGAGGGCTGGACGCTGCTCGCCGACCATGGGGCGGCAGCAGCGAAACTGCGACAGATGCTGCCGCGCTTCGAAGCCCTGCTCCGTGAACGGGGATGGGAGGCTACACCCATCAAGGTACGCGTTCAACCGGCCGGGCAAGCGCCTGTAACCGGGTCCTGAGCCGCCCCCGGCAGGCCCGGAACGGCTGGACACAACCGGCCGCTCCGGCCACGGCCGGAGCGTGAATTCAGGCCGGTTCGAACAGCATCAGGCCGGAGGCCGTGTTCGAGATCGGGATGTGGTAGTTGCGGTGCAGTTCGCGCACCTTGGGGCCCAGCGCGGCGCGCGTGGCCAGCCACATGAGCAGCTCGACGCCCTGGGTGCCGGTCTTCTCGACCAGCTCGAAGGTGCTGAACTGTGTCGCCCATTGCGGGTCGGCTGTCAGGCTGTCCATGAACTGCAGGTCGAAGGGCTTGTTGATGAAGCCGGCGCGTTCGCCGTCCAGCTGGTGCGACAGGCCGCCGGTGCCCAGCACCAGCACGCGCTCGTTGCCGGGCCAGGCGGCGACGGCGCGGCCGATCGCCTCGCCCAGCTTCCACACGCGCTTGGCGCTCGGCAGCGGCGCCTGCACGGTGTTGATGCACACCGGCACCACCTTCACCGGCCACTGCTGGTCGGGCCACAGCAGCGCCATCGGCAGCGTGAAGGCATGGTCGACCACCATCTCCTGGCAGGTGGTGAGGTCGAATTCCTCGCCGACGAGCGACTCGATCAGGTGCCACGACAGCGCCGGGTCGCCCCGGAACGGCGGCACCTGCGGGATGCCCCAGCCTTCGTCAGCGTTGCGGTACTCGGGCGCGGCACCCGCCGCGAAGGTGGGCATCTTGTCGAGGAAGAAGTTCAGGCCGTGGTCGTTGTAGACCACCACCACGGTGTCGGGCTTCGTCTCGGCGAGCCAGTGGCGCACCGGGCCGAAGCCGTCGAAGAAGGGCTTCCAGTACGGGTCCTGCTGCCGGCCCTTGGCGATGGCGCCGCCGATCGCGGGCACGTGGCTGGTGGTGACGCCGCCGATGATGCGTGCCATGTCATTGCTCCCTGGCGGCCACGAGCTTGGCCTTGAACTGTTCCTTGGTCATGCCGGTCTGCTGGGCGCCGATGTCCTGCATGTCCAGCCCGAAGATGCCGGCGAACTTCGCCAGGTAGTAGGCGTTGCCGCCGGCGGCGATGAGCTGCAGCACGTTGCGCGCGCGGATCGCCTCGCGCTGCTGCGCGTCGAGGCCGTACTTCGCGCAGTAGGCGTCCTCGTCGGCGAGGAAGGTCTGGCGGTTGGCCGCCTCGTTGAACGAGAAGCACATCTTGTTGAGCGCGTAGCCCTTGCGAGCCTGTTCGCCGTCGAAGATCACGGTGCCGGGGATGCGGGGCTTGTCGCTCGCCATGGGGTCTCCCAGAGAATTTGTCGCAGATCAACACCCGGTGCAGCCGCACCGCGCGGCGGAGTATCCGCAGGCGCATCATCGAATCCAACGCAGCGCGCTTCATTCGGCTCATGAGCCACATCGATCATTCCGACCTCAACGGCCACCTGCTGGAACTGCTGGTCGCGGTGAGCGAGGAAGGCTCGATCACCGGCGCCGCGGCGCGCCTGGGCGTCACGCAGTCGGCGGTGAGCCACGGGCTGGAGCGGCTGCGCGCCATCGTCGGCGACCCGTTGTACCTGCGCTCGGGCCGCGGCATCGCCGCCACCGCGCGCGCCGAACTGCTGGTGCCGCAGGCGCGCGCGCTGCTCGAAGGCATGCGCAGCATGGTCACGCAGGGCGGCTTCGACCCCGCGCGCTTCCACGGCCGCGTCACCATTGCCGCCAACGATCTGCAGCGCGAACTGCTGCTGCCCACCGTGCTCCGGCGCCTGCGTGAACAGTCGCCCGGGCTCACGCTGCGCGTCATCCCTTCCGGCGTGCCGACGGCCGAGATGCTGCGCGACGGCCGCTGCCAGGTGCTCATCTCGCCGCGCCCGCCCGATGCCGCCGACCTGATGCAGACGCGCCTGTTCGAGGACCACCAGGTCGTCTACTTCGACCCCGCCTGCCGGCGCGCCCCGGCCAGCCTGGACGAGTACCTGGCCGCGGAGCACGCGACCGTGGTCTACGAACCGCAGCGCGCGCTGGACCTCGACCAGGTGCTGGCCGACCGCGGCGTGGAGCGCCGCTTCGTCGTCACCGTGCCGGGCATGGGCGGGCTGGCCGCCTTCCTGCGCGGCACCGAACTGCTGGCCACCGCGCCGAGCGTGATCGCCGGCACGCTGATGACCGGCCTGGCCCAGGCCGAACCGCCGCTGCCCTGCCCGCCGCTGCCGATGTACCTGATCTGGCACACCCGCCACCAGGCCGACCCCATGCACCTGTGGCTGCGCCGCACGATCGAATCGGCGGTGCCGCCGGCGCTCCAGCGCCGGTAGCCGCTACCAGCGCGGCGCGATGCGCGCGCCGGGCAGCATCTCGTAGGGCGACGCCCAACCCGGGATCTGCTTCAGCCGTTCGGTCCACGCGTGCAGGTTCGGGAACTGCGCCGCGATGTCGATGCCGCTTTCCTCGGCCGGGTAGAACAGGTAGCCGCAGAGCGAGAAGTCGGCGATCGTCGGCGCGTCGCCCACCATGAAGGCCTGCTTCGCGAGGTGGCGGTCGACGATGCCGAAGGCGCTCTCGACGCGCGGGCGCAGGAAGGCCATCACCGCGGGGTCGGGCGCGCTGGCGCCGAAGGACTTCATGAAGCGCAGGGTCGCGAAGTAGCTGGTGAACTTGTGGTTGTCGAACAGGATCCAGCGCTGCGCCTCCCAGCGCTCTTCCTGCGTGCGGCCGGCGAAGGCGCCGTGGCGCTCGGCCAGCACCGAAAGGATCAGGCCCGACTGCGTGAAGCGGTGCGTGCCGTCTTCCAGCACCGGCGCCTCGCCCATCTCGTTGTTCGCCTCGCGCCAGCCGGGCGTGCGCGTCACGCCGTTCATGAAGTCCACGAACACCGGCTCCCAGGGCTGCCCCAGCGCGCGCAGCAGGAAGGCGACCTTGAAGCAGTTGCCGGACTGGCTGAAGCAATGCAGGCGGACCATGGCGCGGGCACTCGTGGAAGTGGAAGGCGGACGGCATGATGCCAGCCGATGCCGGCGCCGGCTCAGCGGAAGGCAGGCCTCCGGCGGTGCCAGTCGGTCTGCCGCTGGAAGGCCATGCCGGCGCGGACCAGCTTCGCCTCCTGCAGGCGCGCCGCCACCAGCTGCACCGCCACCGGCGTGCCCTGCTGTGTGAAGCCGGCCGGCAGCGTGATCGTCGGGTGGCCGCTCATGTCGAAGGGGGCGGTGAAGCGCACCAGCTTCGCGAAGCCCTCGGGGTCGGTGCCCAGGGTCTCCATCTGTGCCATCGTCGGCGAGGCGATCGGCTGCGCCGGGATCAGCAGCAGGTCGATGGTCTCGAAGAGCGCGTTGACCTTGCCCGCGAAGGCCCGCCGCCGCAGCCAGATCTGCTGCAGGTCCAGCCCGCGCAACGAGCGCCCCAGTTCGATCAGCCCGGCCAGCCCTTCGCAGTACCCGGCCTTGCGCGCCGGGTAGGTGGCCTGGTGCGCCACCGCGGTTTCCACCGCGCAGGCCGCGGGCCAGTCGTTGACGGCGTCGGTGACGTCGGGAAAGCGCACGTGGCGGAAGTCGGCGCCCAGCGCGCGTAGCACGGCCGCCGCTTCGTCCACCGCACGCTGCATCACGGGGTCCAGGCCGCTCGCGTAGTCGGGGTCGAAGCCGACACGCAGGTCGGAAAGGTGCGTGGGGTCGCCGCTGCAGTAGTCGGGCACCGGGTCCTGCAGCGCCACCGGGTCCTCGGGGTCGGCGCCGGCGATGATGCCCAGCATGGCGCCGCAGTCGGCCGCGCTGCGCGCCATCGGGCCGATGTGGTCGAGCGACTTCGCCAGTTCGAAGGCGCCGTGCACCGGCACCCGGCCCCAGGTGGGCTTCAGGCCCGTGCAGCCGTTGGCCGCCGAGGGGAAGCGGATCGAGCCGCCGGTGTCGGTGCCCAGTGCCGCGAAGCACAGCCCCGCCGCCACCGCCACGCCGCTGCCGCTGCTGGACGCGCCCGACCAGTGGTCGCGATGCCAGGGGTTCACCGGCACGCGGATGTCGTCGTGGTGGTCGGCGAAGGCGCCTTCGGTCATCTGCAGCTTGCCCAGCAGCACGGTGCCGGCCTCGCGCAGCCGCCGCACCACGGTGCCGTCGTACGAAGGCACGAAATCCTTGTGGATGGGCATGCCCGCCATCGTGCGGATGCCCTTCGTGTAGCACAGGTCCTTCAGCCCGATCGGCACGCCGTGCAGCGGGCCCAGCACGCGGCGCTGAAGCAGCAGCTTCTCGGCTTCGCGCGCCTGCGCCATCGCCACCTCGGGCGTCACGAGCGCGTACGCCGCGAGCTTCGGCTCCAGGCGGTCGATGCGCTGCAGCATCTGGTGGGCCAGTTCCACCGGCGAGAGCTGGCGCGTGTGCAGCAGTTTCGCCACCGCAGTGGCGTCCAGGAAGGCCAGTTCGTCTTCGGTCACGCCGTCTTCGCCGCGGTGAGTCCCAGTTCGCGCATCATCGCATCGCGCATCACGAACTTCTGCGCCTTGCCGGTGGCGGTGAGCGGGAACGCGGGCACGAAGCGGATGTGGCGCGGCACCTTGTAGTGCGCGATGCGGCCGCGGCAGTAGGCCTCGATCTCCTCGGCCGTGAGCTTGGCGCCGGGCCGCGGCACGATCCAGGCGCAGACCTCCTCGCCGTACTTCGCGTCCGGCACGCCGAACACCTGCACGTCCAGCACCTTCTCGTGCTGGTGCAGGAAGGCTTCCACCTCGCGCGGGAACACGTTCTCGCCGCCGCGGATGAGCATGTCCTTCACGCGGCCGACGATGTTGCAGTAGCCCTCGGCGTCGATCGTCGCCAGGTCGCCGGTGTGCATCCAGCCCGCCTCGTCCAGCACCTCGCGCGTGCGCTCGGGGTCTTCGTAGTAGCCGCGCATGACCGAATAGCCGCGCGTGCACAGCTCGCCCGGCTGGCCCAGCGGCACCATGCGGCCGGCGCTGTCGACGATCTTCACTTCCACGTGCGGGTGCACGCGGCCCACGGTGGACACGCGGCGCTCCAGCGGGTCGCCGGTGGCGGACTGGAAGCTGACCGGGCTGGTCTCGGTCATGCCGTAGGCGATCGTGACCTCGGGCATGTGCAGTTCGGTCACCACGCGGCGCATCACCTCGATCGGACACGGCGCGCCGGCCATGATGCCGGTGCGCAGGCTGGAGACGTCGCGCTCGCGCAAGCTCGGCTCTGCGAGCAACGAGACGAACATGGTCGGCACGCCGTGCAGCGCGGTGCAGCGGTGGCGTTCCACCGCTTCCAGCGTGGCCTTGGCGTCAAAGCCCTCGCCCGGGAACACCATCGTCGCGCCGGTGGCGGCGCAGGCCAGCACGCCCATCACCATGCCGAAGCAGTGGTACAGCGGCACGGGGATGCACAGCCGGTCTTCCGGCGTCAGCACCATCGCCTTGGCGACGAAGCGCGCGTTGTTGACGATGTTGAAGTGCGTGAGCATCGCGCCCTTGGGCGCGCCCGTGGTGCCGCTGGTGAACTGGATGTTGATCGGGTCGTCGGGCTCCAGCGCCGCCGAAAGCCCGGCCAGCCGCGCGCGCTGCGCCGGCCCGGCCTGGCGCAGGAAGTCGGCAAAGCGTTGCGCCTTCGGCGGCACCGGCGCCTTCGGCTGGCGCGGGTCGTCGAGCAGCACCACGTGCTTCAGGTGCGGCAGGCGGTGCGATTCCAGCACCGGCTCGCCGCCGGGGCGGTCGATCTCCGGCGCCAGCGTGCGCAGCGTGGCCAGGTAGTCGCTCGCCTTGAAGCCGCGCGCCATGACGAGCACACGGCAGCGCACCTTGTTGAGCGCGTATTCCAGCTCGCTGCTCTGGTAGGCCGGGTTGATGTTGACGAGGATGGCGCCGATGCGCGCGGTGCCGAACTGCGCCAGCAGCCATTCGCTGCGGTTCGGCGCCCAGATGCCGACGCGGTTGCCGCGCCGCACGCCCAGCGCCAGCAACGCCGCCGCCAGGTCGTCGGCCTCGCGCTGCAGGTCGTACCAGCTGAAGGTCTTCTTCTCGCCATGAAAGATGGCGGCCGGCCTC
Organism: uncultured Rubrivivax sp.; assembly: GCA_964454485.1. Classification (GTDB taxonomy): domain Bacteria; phylum Pseudomonadota; class Gammaproteobacteria; order Burkholderiales; family Burkholderiaceae_C; genus Rubrivivax. Next base: position 286 of record CAYVXO010000222.1, on the reverse strand, counting down.
GCGCCGTGGCGGCCCACGGTCTTGTCCAGCTGCTGCGACACCGTGAGGTAGCGCAGCGGCTCGTTCGTGGCGCCGGCCACGTAGCTCTGCGTGCCGGGCGGCTTCAGGCGGTCGTCGGCACCGCCGCGCAGCCAGTCGGAGCTGAAGGCGTTGCTTTGCATCTCAGTGCGACGTGGGCAGCTTGTGGCCCGGAGCGTCTTTTCGCGCACAACCGTCTTCGCGCGCAACCAGCGCGGCAGGCGCGGCGGGCGGTACCCGCCGCGGGCGAGGGGTTCGTCGGTCGGCG
>CAYVXO010000221.1:0-9023 GCA_964454485.1 uncultured Rubrivivax sp. | reverse complement strand
CCGGGCGACAACTGGATGATGCACGTGGTGGCCGAGCAGATCCGCCCGGGCGACATCGTCGTCGCCGCCATCACCGCCGAGTGCACCGACGGCTACTTCGGCGACCTGCTGGCCACCAGCTTCATGGCCCGCGGCGCGAAGGCGCTGGTCATCGACGCCGGCGTGCGCGACGTGAAGACGCTCACCGAGATGGGCTTCCCGGTCTGGAGCAGGGCCGTCAGCAGCAAGGGCACCATCAAGGCCACGCTGGGCTCGGTGAACGTCCCGGTGGTGTGCGCCGGCGCCTTCGTCACCCCGGGCGACGTGATCGTGGCCGACGACGACGGCGTGGTCTGCGTGCCGCGCGCGATGGCGCAGAAGACGCTGGACGCCGCCACCGCGCGCGAGGCGAACGAAGCCGACAAGCGCGCCAAGCTCGCCAGCGGCGTGCTGGGGCTGGACATGTACAAGATGCGCGAGCCGCTGGAAAAGGCCGGGCTCAAGTACATCGACTGACGATGAAGATCGCCCTCATCGGCTATGGCGAGGTCGGCCGCATCCTGGCCGAGGACCTGGCGCCGCACGGTCACACGCTCACGGTCTACGACCTGAAGCTCGAAGACGAGCGCGGCAACGCGCTGCGCCAGCACGCGGCCGGCACCGGCGCCACGCTCGCCGCTTCGCATGCCGCGGCGGTGCAGGGCGCCGAACTGGTGGTGAGCGCGGTCACCGCCAGCCAGGCGGTGCCGGTGGCCGCAGCCTGCGCCCCGGCGCTGACCCCAGGCGCCTTCTTCCTCGACTTCAACTCCGCTTCGCCCGGCGCCAAGATCAGGGCCGCCGGCATCGTGAACGCCGCCGGCGCGCGCTACGTGGAAGGCGCGGTGATGACCAGCGTGCCGCCGTACCGCATCAAGGTGCCGCTGCTGCTGGGCGGGCCCGACGCGGCGGCGCTCGAGCCGGTGCTCAACGCGATCGGCTTCGCTTCGAAGGTGTCGAGCCCGAAGCTGGGCGTCGCCAGCGCCACCAAGATGTGCCGCAGCGTGATGATCAAGGGCCTGGAGGCGATGGTCATCGAGAGCTTCACCACCGCGCGCCACTACGGTGTGGAAGACGCGGTGCTGGCCTCGCTGAAGGAAACCTTCCCCGGCATCGACTGGGAGAAGCAGGGCGCCTACTTCTTCCAGCGTGTCATCGAGCATGGCCGGCGCCGCAGCGAGGAAGTGCGCGAGGTGGCCGAGACCGTGCGCGAAGCCGGCCTCGAGCCCTGGAGCGCTGCCGGCACCGCCGAGCGCCAGGCCTGGGTGGCCGACCTTGCCGACGGCGGCCTCTTCGGCGAACGCGGCACGAAGGCTTTCGCGCGCAGCGCCGACTGGCGCATTGAAGCCGACCGCATTCTTGGGAATGCGGGGGCCGACCGCATCCTGAAGCATCTGAACAAGGACTGAGATGCCTTTCGAGAAGACCCCCGGCTGGCTGGACTGGTACGCCGGCCCGAGCAAGCCGAAGTTCAAGCTGCCCGCGGGCGCGGTGGACGCCCACTGCCACGTGTTCGGCCCCGGCGAGCAGTTCCCCTTCGCGCCCGAGCGCAAGTACACGCCCTGCGACGCCAGCAAGGCGCAGCTGTTCGCGCTGCGCGACCACCTGGGCTTCGCGCGCAATGTGATCGTGCAGGCCACCTGTCACGGCGCCGACAACCGCGCCATGGCCGACGCCTGCCGCGCGAGCGGCGGCATGGCGCGCGGCGTGGCCACCGTGAAGCGCAGCGTCTCGGACGCCGAACTGCAGGACCTGCACGCCGCCGGCGTGCGCGGCGTGCGCTTCAACTTCGTCAAGCGGCTGGTGGACTTCACGCCGAAAGACGAGTTGATGGAGATCGCCGGCCGCATTGCAAAGCTGGGATGGCACGTCGTCATCTACTTCGAGGCGGTGGACCTGCCCGAGCTGTGGGACTTCTTCACCGCGCTGCCCACCACCGTGGTGGTCGACCACATGGGCCGGCCCGACGTGAGCAAGCCGGTCGACGGCCCCGAGTTCGAGCTGTTCGTGAAGTTCATGCGCGAACACGCCAACGTGTGGAGCAAGGTCAGCTGCCCCGAACGCCTGTCGGTCACCGGCCCGAAGGCGCTGAACGGCGAGCAGGCCGCCTATCGCGACGTGGTGCCCTTTGCGCGCCGCATCGTCGAGACCTTCCCCGACCGCGTGCTCTGGGGCACCGACTGGCCGCACCCCAACCTGAAGGACCACATGCCCGACGACGGCCTGCTGGTCGACTTCATCCCGCACATCGCGGTGACGCCCGAGTTGCAGAAGAAGCTGCTCGTCACCAACCCGATGCGCCTGTACTGGCCCGAGGAGACTGCATGAGCCTCGCCAAGCCGTACCTGGACGTGCCCGGCACGACCATCTTCGACGCCGACCAGTCGCGCAAGGGCTACTGGCTGAACCAGTTCTGCATGAGCCTGATGAAGGCCGAGAACCGTGCCCGCTTCCTCGCCGATCAGAGGAAGTACCTCGACGAGTGGCCGATGACCGAAGCGCAGAAGGCCGCCGTGCTGGCGCGCGACCTCAACCGCTGCATCGCCGAGGGCGGCAACATCTACTTCCTGGCCAAGCTGGGCGCCACCCACGGCAAGAGCTTCCAGCAGATGGCCGGCAGCATGACCGGCATGACCGAAGAGGAATACCGCGACATGATGATCAGTGGCGGCCGCAGCGTCGAAGGCAACCGTTACGCGGGCGAGGACGGGAGCGCGCAGCCGCACCGCCAGCCCCAGGGCAGCGCCGCGAAGCCAGGGTTCTAGAACATGGCCCGCATCACCGCATCCGTCTACACCAGCCACGTGCCGGCCATCGGCGCCGCGCTGGACCTCGGCAAGACGCAAGAGCCGTACTGGCAGAAGGTCTTCTCGGGCTACGAGTTCTCCAGGCAGTGGCTGAAGGAGAACCGGCCCGACGTGATCTTCCTCGTCTTCAACGACCACGCGACCGCGTTCAGCCTGGAGATGATCCCCACCTTCGCCATCGGCACCGCGGCCGAATACGCCGTCGCCGACGAAGGCTGGGGCCCGCGCCCGGTGCCCAAGGTCGTCGGCCACCCGGAACTGGCCTCGCACATCGCGCAGAGCGTGATCCAGGACGACTTCGACCTCACCATCGTCAACAAGATGGACGTCGACCACGGCCTCACGGTGCCGCTGTCGCTGATGTGCGGCGCGCAGGACCCGAAGACCGGTGCCTGGCCCTGCCCGGTGATCCCCTTCGCCGTCAACGTGGTGCAGTACCCGGTGCCCAGCGGGCGCCGCTGCTTCAACCTGGGCCGTGCGATCCGCAAGGCGGTCGAGAGCTACGACCACCCGCTCAACGTGCAGATCTGGGGCACCGGCGGCATGAGCCACCAGTTGCAGGGGCCGCGCGCCGGCCTCATCAACGCCGAGTGGGACAACCGCTTCCTCGACCGCCTGATCGCCGAGCCCGAGGCGCTGGCCCAGGTGCCGCACATCGAGTACGTGCGCGAAGCGGGCAGCGAAGGCATCGAACTCGTGATGTGGCTCATCGCGCGCGGCGCGATGGGTGACAAAACTCCCGTCGTGCGGCACCGCTTCTATCACGTGCCCGCCTCGAACACGGCCGTCGGCCACCTGATCCTGGAGAACCCTGCATGACCATCAAGGTAGCGCTCGCCGGTGCCGGCGCGTTCGGCATCAAGCACCTGGACGCCATCAAGCTGATCGACGGCGTCGAGGTCGTGTCGCTCGTCAGCCGCGAGCTGGAAAAGACGAAGGACGTGGCGGCCAGGTACGGCATCCGCCACGTCACCACCGACCTCGCCGACAGCCTGGCGCTGAAGGAGGTCGACGCCGTCATCCTGTGCACGCCCACGCAGATGCACGCCGCGCAGGCCATCGCCTGCCTGAAGGCGGGCAAGCACGTGCAGGTGGAGATTCCGCTCGCCGATTCGCTGCGCGACGCCTACGCGGTGGTCGACCTGCAGCGCCAGACCGGGCTGGTGGCCATGTGCGGCCACACGCGGCGCTTCAACCCCAGCCACCAGTGGGTGCACCGGAAGATCGCCGCCGGCGACTTCAACGTCCAGCAGATGGACGTGCAGACCTACTTCTTCCGGCGCACGAACATGAACGCGCTCGGCCAGCCGCGCAGCTGGACCGACCACCTGCTGTGGCACCACGCCGCGCACACGGTGGACCTGTTCGCCTACCAGACGCGCAGCCCGATCGTGAAGGCGAATGCGATCCAGGGGCCCATCCATCCGAACCTCGGCATCGCGATGGACATGAGCATCCAGCTCAAGGCCGCGAGCGGCGCGATCTGCACGCTCTCTCTGAGCTTCAACAACGACGGACCGCTGGGCACCTTCTTCCGCTACATCGGCGACAGCGGCACCTACATCGCGCGCTACGACGACCTCTTCAACGGCAAGGAAGAGAAGATCGACGTCAGCAAGGTGGCGGTGTCCACCAACGGCATCGAGCTGCAGGACCGCGAGTTCTTCGCTGCCATCCAGGAAGGGCGCGAACCGAACGCCAGCGTCGCCCAGGTGCTGCCCTGCTACGAGGTGCTGCACGACTGCGAAGTGCAGCTGAGGTAGGCCCACCCCCTGCGCGCTTCGCGCGCCCCCTCAAGGGGGCGACCCCGATGGACCGGCAGAGCCGGATCCATGGGGTCCGCTCGATACGCCCGCTGTGGGCTGGACTCAGTGAGCTTCGGAACCCATCCGCGTCAGAGCCTGTGCTGCTTCCGCCTGGCCCTGCGCCGCGCTGCGGCGGTACCAGTCGAGCGCGGCGCCGAAGTCCTGCGCCACGCCGCTGCCGGTTTCGTAGTGCCAGCCCAGGTTGTATTGCGAGACCGCGTCGCCTTCGCGCGCGGCCTGCTTGTACCAGCGCACCGCTTCGGCGGGATCGGCCTCGGTGCCCAGGCCGTGGTCGTGGGCCCAGGCCAATTCGCGCATCGCCGGCACGTAGCCCTGCGCGGCGGAGCGCTCGAACCAGCGCCGCGCCTCGGCGGCGTCGGGCGCGGCCTGGCCGCCGCCGCTGCGGAGCAGGCGCGCCAGGTTGAACTGCGCCATCTCGTTGCCCTGGCCGGCGGCCATGCGGAACAGCGCGCAGGCCGCGCTCAGGTCGCGCGCCACGCCGCGGCCGCTTTCGAACAGCGCGCCCAGGTTGTTGCGCGCCTGGGCGTCGCCCTGGCCGGCGGCGCGCAGGTACCACTGCGCGGCCGCAACGGGGTCGGGCGTGCCGGCCAGGCCGCGTTCGAGCAGCCAGCCTAGCGCCACCTGCGCCTCGGCAAGGCCTTGCGTGGCGGCGGCCAAGTACCAGCGCGCCGCGGCCTGCGCGTCCTGCGGCGCCATGCGGCCATACTCGCTGGCGTAGCCCAGCATCAACTGCGCCCCGGGGCGACCCTGCTGCGCCATGCGCTGCACGGTGGACCATTCGGCCTCGGCGCGCCCGCGTTGCACCAGGTCGTCTGCCGCCGGCCGCGCGGCTGAAGCGGCCGCCGAGATCAACAGGAGCCCGATCGCCATGACTGCCTTCATCGTCCCGCCATCTTGCCCACGCGTGCCTCGCCACGGCGGCGCCGCTGCTCATTCGCGGGGCCCCCGCTCGCAGGGGGTGGCGGCATGAAGACGCGGCGCATCGGCCCGTTCCAGGTCTCGTGCATCGGCCTGGGCTGCATGAACCTCAGCCATGCCTACGGCACCCCGCCTTCGGCCGAGCAGGGCGAACGCCTGCTGCTGGCGGCGCTGGAGGGCGGCGTCACGCTGTTTGACACCGCGGCGCTCTACGGCTTCGGTGCCAACGAGACGCTGGTGGGCCGGGTGCTGAGGGCGCACCGCTCGAAGTTCGTGCTGGCCAGCAAGGGCGGCATGGCCGGCGTGGCCTTCCCCGAGGGCACGAAGCGCGTCATCGACGGCAGCCCGCAGGCGATCCGGCGCAACTGCGAAGACAGCCTGAAGCGGCTGCAGACCGAGGTCATCGACCTCTACTACCTGCACCGCTGGGACAAGAAGGTGCCGATCGAGGACAGCGTGGGCGAGATGGCGCGCCTGGTGGCCGAGGGCAAGGTGCGCGCGCTGGGGCTTTCCGAAGTCTCGGCCGCCACGCTGCGCAAGGCGCACGCGGTGCACCCGATCGCCGCCGTGCAGAGCGAATATTCGCTGTGGACGCGCAACCCCGAGATCGCCGTGCTCGAGACCTGCCGCGAACTCGGCGCCGCCTTCGTCGCCTTCAGCCCGGTGGCGCGCGCCTTCCTCACCGGCACGCTGCGCGACCCTTCGGGCTTCGACGCCAAGGACATCCGGCGCGCGATGCCGCGCTTCGAGCCCGCGCACTGGGCCGCCAACCTTCGGCTGCTGCCGAGCTACGAGGCCCTGGCGCGCGAAGCGGGCTGCACGCCGGCGCAGCTGGCGCTGGCCTGGCTGCTGCATCGGGGCGAACACGTGGTGCCGATCCCCGGCACCACGAGCGTGGAGCATCTGCAAGAGAACCTGGGTGCAGCCGGCGTGGTGCTCGAGCCCGGTCTCATCGCCCGGCTGGACGCGCTCGTCAACGAACGCACCGTGAGCGGCCCGCGCTACAACGCCGGCAACCAGGTCGAGATCGACACCGAGCAGTTCGCTACGGAGCGCTGATGCGCGTGATGCCGCCCTGCGTGAGCACGTAGAGCGCGCCGTCGCTGCCCACCAGCATGTTCACCGGGTTGCCGTCGAGCTCCGCGAAGGCATAGGCGGCGTTGCCGTTGGCGGTGTCCAGCCGCCCGACCCATTGCCCCGCGTAGTCGGCGAAGTAGTACTGGCCGCGGTAGCCGTCGGGGAAGGGGCCGGTGGCGGGGTAGAACGCGCCGCCGGCGATGACCAAGCCGGTGAAGAAGCCGCCCGGCCCCGAACCCGGCGGCGAAGCGTCGGAGTGCTTGTAGGTGAACAGCGGCCCGGTGATGCCGCCGGTCACGCCCGTGGGCCCTTCTGAAGCCGGCCAGCCGTAGTTGGCGCCGGCCGCGCCCAGGTTGATCTCTTCCCAGGTGTTCTGTCCGACGTCGTTGATGTGGATGCGCCCGCTGGCGCGGTCGACGGCGAAGGTGAAGGGGTTGCGCAGGCCGTAGGCCCAGACGGCGCGCGCCAGGTTCGTCGACTGCGTGGCGTAGAAGGGGTTGTCGGTCGGCGCGTTGCCGTCGTCGTTGAAGCGCAGCAGCTTGCCGAACGGGTCCGCCAGGTCCTGCGAGCGCGAGGGCGTGGCGTTCTCGCCCACGCCCACGTAGAGCTTGCCGTCGTTGCCGAAGTGGATGGCGCCGCCGTTGTGATTTTGAGCGCCGGAGAGCGTGGGCAGGTCGACGATCGTGATCTCGCTGCCCGCCGCCGCCACGTCGCCGTTGGCGGTGAAACGGCTGATGCGGTTGTGCGTGCCGCCCGCGGTGCGCGTGGCGTAGACGTAGACGTAGCCGTTGTTCGCGAAGTCCGGGTGCAGTGTCACGCCGAGCAGGCCGCGTTCGCCGTTCGAGTCGACGCTGATCGTGGTGAAGGGCGTGGGCAGCAGCACCCCGGCCTTCACGATGCGCAGCCGCCCGCCCTGTTCGCACACGAAGAGCCGCCCGTCGGGCGCCTGCGCGAAGGCGGTGGCGGCCGAGAGGCCGGTGATCCACGCCGTGTCGCGCGTGAAGCCCGCCGGCTGCGTGCGCCCGCCGCCGAAGCGCACGGTGGCGGTCGACCAGGCCGAGACGTTGCCTGCCGCGTCGCGCGCACGGGCGCGCACCACGTGCTGGCCCGAGGCCCAGGCGCTGCTGTCCACGCCGGCGGTGTAGGGCGCGCCGGTGACGGAGGCCACGGTGACGCCGTCGACCTGGAACTCGACCGCGGTGACGCCGGTGTCGTCGCTCGCGTCGGCGGCGAGCGCCAGCGCGCCGGTGAGGCCGTCTGCCAGGTCGACCGGGGCGGTGAGGCTGCAGGTGGGGCTGGTGCCGTCGCCCGGGCTGGGGGACGGACTCGGCGAGGGGCTGGGCGAAGGGCTCGGCGAAGGACTCGGTGACGGCCCCGCCGCCGGCGCCGGGCTGTCCGAGCCTCCGCAGCCGGCGGCCAGCGCGGCCAGGGCCAGCACCAGCTGGCGGCGGTGATCCACGGGCTTGTCCATCTCGGTCCCCCTGACGTGTCGTGTGGCCTCATGCTGCCCGCCGCGCCACCGGGGCCGTGTCACAAAGCGTTAGGCCCTCACTGCGGCAGGGTGTCGCTCAAAATCCGCGCATGGAAAGAACGCTTCGGGCCGCACCGCTGCGCGCACTGCGCGCCGTGGCCGCGGTGGCCGAAGCCGGCAGCGCGGCGGGCGCGGCGGCGGCGCTGCACCAGTCGGCTTCGGCGGTGACGCGCGCGGTGCAGCAGGCCGAAGCCGCGGCCGGGCTGCCGCTGTTCGAACGCGCCGCGCGCGGTATGGTGTGCACGCGCGCCGGCCAGATCGTGGCCGAACGGGTGCGGCGCGCGCTTGCCGAACTGCGCCAGGGCCCGGCGCCGGCGCTCGCGCCGCGCGCCACCGACGGCATGCTGGCCGCCTTCCTGGCCGTGGCCGCGCAGGGCAGCGAGGCCGCCGCCGCGGCGCAGCTGGGCTGCAGCCAGCCGGCGGTGCATGCCGCGCTGCGCCAGCTGGAACACGCGGCCAAGCTGCGGCTGCTGCAGCGATCGCGCCGCGGCACCCGCCTTACCGAAGCGGGCGAGGCGCTGCGGCCGCGCGTCTACCGCGCGCTGGCCGAGCTGCGCATCGCCGCCGACGAGCTGGCCGCGCTGCGCGGTGAATCGGCCGGCCGGGTGGCGCTGGGCGCGCTGCCGATGGCCGCCGACGTGCTGGTGCCGCAGGCGCTGGTGCGCCTTTTCGAGCGCGCGCCTTCGCTGCAGGTGACGGTGGTCGACGGCACCTACGAAGCGCTGCTGGCGCAGCTGCGCCACGGCGAGGTCGACGTCGTCGTCGGCCCGCTGCGCGGCGCCGCCGCGCCGCCCGACGTGAGCGAGGAGCGCCTTTTCGTCGACCGCCTGCTGCCGGTGGCGCGCGCCG
>CAYVXO010000220.1:0-9113 GCA_964454485.1 uncultured Rubrivivax sp. | reverse complement strand
CGGCCGACACCGTCAAGCGCAACATCGACAAGGCCACCGGCAACCTCGAAGGCGTCAACTACGAGGAGATCCGCTACGAAGGTTACGGCCTCGGCGGCGCCGCCATCATCGTCGACTGCATGACCGACAACCGCGTGCGCACGGTGGCCGAGGTGCGGCACGCCTTTTCCAAGCACGGCGGCAACCTGGGCACCGAAGGCAGCGTGGCCTTCCAGTTCAAGCATTGCGGCCAGCTCGTCTTCGCCCCCGGCACGAGCGAGGACGCGGTGATGGAAGTGGCGCTCGAGGCCGGCGCCGAGGACGTGATCGCCGGCGACGACGGCTCGATCGAGGTGCTCACCGCGCCGGCCGACTTCGAGGCGGTGAAGAACGCGCTCGAAGCGAAGGGCCTGAAACCCGAGATCGCCGAGGTGACGATGCGCGCCGAGAACCCGGTCGCGCTGGCCGGCGACGACGCCGCGAGGATGCAGAAGCTGCTGGACGTGCTGGAAGACCTGGACGACGTGCAGGAGGTCTACCACAACGCCGAGCTGGGCGAATGAAGGTTCTCGTGATCGGCTCGGGCGCGCGCGAGCACGCGCTCGCCTGGAAGCTCACGCAGAGCGCGCGCGTGCAGATGGTCTACGTGGCGCCGGGCAACGGCGGCACCGCGGCCGACCCCAACCTGCGAAACGTCCCCATCACCGACCCCGCGGCGCTGGCCGACTTCGCCGCCGCCGAGAAGATGGCGCTCACGGTGGTCGGCCCCGAAGCGCCGCTGGCCGCCGGCGTGGTGGACCTGTTCAAGGCGCGTGGCCTGCGCATCTTCGGCCCCACGAAGGCGGCGGCGCAGCTGGAAAGCAGCAAGGCCTTCGCGAAGGAGTTCATGCAGCGCCACGGCATCCCGACCGCGCTGTACGCCAGCTTCACCGACGCCGCCGAGGCGCACGCGCACGTCGACCGCCACGGCGCGCCGATCGTCGTCAAGGCCGACGGGCTGGCCGCCGGCAAGGGCGTGGTGGTCGCCACCACCAAGGACGAGGCGCACGCCGCCATCGACACCATGCTGGGCGTGCCCGGCGGCCGGGTGGTGATCGAGGAGTTCATGGAAGGCGAGGAGGCCAGCTTCATCGTCGTCTGCGACGGCCAGCATGTGCTGCCGCTGGCCACCAGCCAGGACCACAAGCGCATCTTCGACGGCGACCAGGGCCCCAACACCGGCGGCATGGGCGCCTACTCGCCGGCCCCGGTGGTCACGCCCAACGTGCACCACCGCGTGATGCAGGAGATCGTGCTGCCCACCGTGGCCGGCATGGCCAGGGAAGGCATGCCCTTCACCGGCTTCCTCTACGCCGGGCTGATGATCGATTCGCGCGGCCAGCCGCGCACGGTGGAGTTCAACGCCCGCCTGGGCGACCCCGAGGCCGAGGTCATCCTGATGCGCTTGAAGAGCGACCTCTTCGACCTGCTGATGCACGGCGCCGAAGGCACGCTCGACCAGGCCGAGGTGCAGTACGACCGCCGCGTCGCGCTGGGCGTGGTGATGGCCGCCGCCGGCTACCCGGGCACGCCGCGTGCCGGCGACCCCATCACCCACCTGCCGCCGCCGCGCGAGGACCTGATGGTCTTCCACGCCGGCACCCGGGCGGCCGACGGCCAGGTGCTCACCGCCGGCGGCCGCGTGCTGTGCGTGACCGCGCTCGCCGACTCCGTGCGGCTGGCGCAGCAGCGCGCGCTGGACGTGGTGCGCCAGGTGCGCTTCGACGGCGCGCAGTGGCGCAACGACATCGGCCACCGCGCGATCAAGCATTGAGCGGCCCCGTCCTGCTGACCGAACGCCCGCTGCAATTGCGCGGCAGCCGCTTCGCCCGCGCCCTGCTGCGCCTGGCCGGCTGGCAGCTGCAGTTCGACGGCCTGCCGGCGGCGCAGGGCGTGGCGGTGGTGTACCCGCACACCTCGAACTGGGACTTCGTGCTGGGCATCGTCGCCAAGTGGGCGGTCGGCCTGCCGGTCACCTTCTGGGGCAAGGACACGCTGTTCCGCGTGCCGCTGTTCGGCCGCTGGTTGCGCTGGCTGGGCGGGCTGCCGGTGCGCCGCCACGCGCCGCAGGGCGCGGTGGGGCAGATGATCGACACCATGCGCGAAGCGCGCGCGCAAGGGCGCTTCCTGTGGCTGGCGCTGGCGCCCGAAGGCACGCGCGGCCGCACCGAAGGCTGGCGCTCCGGCTTCTACCGCGTGGCACTGGCCGCCGGCGTGCCGGTGGGGCTGGTGACGCTGGACTTCGGCGCCCGCCGCGTCGGCTTCGACAGCTTCTGGCAGCTCTCCGGCCGCATGCCGGAGGACTTCGCCGCCTTCGCGCAGCGGCTGGCCCACTGCCGCGGTCTCCGACCCTCACTCGCCGCCCCGGTGCGGCCGCTCTGACCATGATCGACACGCAAGCGGTTCGCGAATACCTGCTCGGCCTGCAAGGCCGCATCGTCGGTGCGCTGCAGGCCGAGGACGGCAAGCCCTTCCTCAGCGACGGCTGGCAGCGCCCGGCCGGCGGCCGGCTCGAAGGCGACGGCCTCTCGCAGCTGGTGGAGGAAGGCCACCTGCTCGAACGCGGTGGCTGCAACTTCAGCCACGTGAAGGGCCGGCAGCTGCCGCCTTCAGCCACCCAGCACCGGCCGGAACTGGCCGGCGCGCCGTTCGAGGCGATGGGCGTCTCGCTCGTGATGCACCCGCGCAACCCCTATGTGCCCACCTCGCACATGAACGTGCGCATGTTCGCGGCGCTGCCCGAAGGCAAGGAGCCGGTAGTCTGGTTCGGCGGCGGCATGGACCTCACGCCCTACTACGGCTTCGAGGACGACGCGCGCCACTTCCACCGCACCTGCGCCGACGCGCTGGCGCCCTTCGGCGCCGACAAGTACCCGCGCTTCAAGCAGTGGTGCGACGAGTACTTCTTCCTCAAGCACCGCGGCGAGCCGCGCGGCGTGGGCGGCGTCTTCTTCGACGACTTCGCCGAGGGCGGATTCGACGCCGGCTTCGCGATGATCCGCTCGGTGGGCGACGCCTTCATCGAAGCCTACCGACCGATCGTGCAGCGCCGCCGTGCCCTGCCGTACGGCGAACGCGAACGCGACTTCCAGGCCTACCGGCGCGGCCGCTACGTCGAGTTCAACCTCGTGTTCGACCGCGGCACGCTGTTCGGCCTGCAGAGCGGCGGCCGCACCGAAAGCATCCTGATGTCGATGCCGCCAGTGGTGAAGTGGCGCTACGACTGGAAGCCCGCGCCGGGCACGCCGGAAGCGAAGCTCTACACCGACTTCCTGCGCCCGCGCGACTGGCTCGCCGAGTGACCCCGCGTTGAAGCGCATCGGCCTCTTCGGCGGCACCTTCGACCCCGTGACGCGCGCCCACCTGGCGCTGGCGCGCGCCGCCCGCGACGGCCTGGCGCTCGACGAAGTGCGCTGGATCCCCGCCGGCCAGCCCTGGCAGAAGGCGCGCGCGATCAGCGCGCCCGAGCACCGCGAGGCGATGGTGCGGCTGGCGATCGAGGGCGAGCCGCGCATGGTGCTGGAGCGCGTGGAGCTGGAACGCGCCGGCCCGAGCTACATGCTGGACACGGTGCGCGAACTGCGCGCACGCGAGCCGGGCGCCGAGTGGTTCCTCGTCATCGGCCAGGACCAGTACGCCGGCCTGCACACCTGGCACGGCTGGCGCGACCTGCTGGCGCTGGTGGTGCTGGCGGTGGCCGGGCGGCCGGGCGCGCCGGCGGCGCCCGACGCCGAGGTGCAACGCTGCCCGCACCGCGAGCTGCCGCTGCCGCCGCTGGACCTCTCGGCGACCGACGTGCGCCGGCGCGCGGCCGCCGGCGAGGACATTGCTTCACTGGTGCCGCCGCCGGTGGCGCGCTATATTGAATCGCACCGGCTGTACAGGAGCTGAATGGACATCCGCAAGCTGCAACGCGCCATCGTCGATGGCCTGGAAGACGTGAAGGGGCAGAACATCGCCGTCTTCAACACCGAGCAACTCTCGCCGCTGTTCGAGCGCGTGATCATCGCCTCGGGCACCAGCAACCGGCAGACCAAGGCGCTGGCCTCCAGCGTCCGCGAGACCGTCAAGTCGCGCGGCATGCAGGTGCTGTCTACCGAGGGCGAGGACAACGGCGAATGGATCATCGTCGACTGCGGCGCCGCGGTGGCGCACATCATGCAGCCCGCGGTGCGCGACCACTACCACCTGGAGGAGATCTGGGGCGGCAAGTCGGTCAAGATGAAGCTGGGCGAGACCAAGACCGCCTTGCCGAAGGCGGCCGAAGCGGCGCCGGCAAGGAAGGCGGCGCCGGCGAAGAAGACCCCGGCAGCCAAGAAGGCAGCGCCCGCGAAGAAGGTCGCACCCGCGAAGAAACCCGCCGCGAAGAAGGCGCCGCCGAAGAAGACTGCCAAGAAGAAGGCGCCCGCCCGCAAGGCCGCGCGCTGAGCCGATGAAGCTGCTGGTGGTGGCGGTCGGCCAGCGCCAGCCCGCCTGGGCGGAAAGCGCCTGGGACGACTTCGCCAAGCGCTTCCCGCCCGAGATGCGGCTGGAGCTGAAGGCGCTGAAGACCGAAGCGCGCAGCGGCGGCAGGACGGCCGCCCAGTGCATGGCCGCCGAAGCCCAGCGCATCGAGGCGGCGCTCCCGAAGGGCGCCCGCCGCGTCGTGCTGGACGAACGCGGCGCGCGGCTCACGACCGCCCAGCTGGCCGAGCGCCTGCGCTTCTGGCGCGGCGACGGCCGCGACGTCGCCTTCGTGATCGGCGGCCCCGACGGGCTGGCGCCGGAAGTGAGTGCCACCGCCGACGAGACGCTGCGCCTGTCCGACCTGACGCTGCCGCACGCCTTCGTGCGCGTGCTGCTGGCCGAGGCGCTGTACCGCGCCTGGACGGTGATGGTGAACCATCCTTATCACCGCGAATGAAGCACGATTGGATCTACCTCGCCTCGCAGAGTCCGCGCCGGGCCCAGCTGCTCGCCCAGATCGGCGTGCGCCACGAGCTGCTGCTGCCGCAGCCGCACGAGGACGCCGAGGCGCTCGAAGCGGAAGTCGCAGGCGAACTGCCGGCCGACTACTGCGAACGCGTCACGCGCGCCAAGCTGCAGGCGGCGCGCGCGCGCCTCGCCGCGCTGAAGCGCGAGAGCGCGCCCATCCTCTGCTCCGACACCACCGTGGCGCTGGGCCGGCAGATCCTCGGCAAGCCGCGCGATGCTGCACATGCGGTGGCGACGCTCACGGCGCTCGCCGGACGCACGCACCGCGTCATCACCGCGGTGGCCGTCGCCGCGGGGCGGCGCGAGTGGATGGCGGTGAACGTCTCGCGCGTGCACCTCGACGCCATTCCCGCCGCCGCGATAGCACGCTACGTCGAGAGCGGCGAGCCCTTCGGCAAGGCCGGCGCCTACGCCATCCAGAGCGGCATCGCGGCCTGGATCAGCCGCATCGACGGAAGCTACTCCGGTATCATGGGTTTGCCTCTCTACGAGACGGCGCAACTCCTTCGCCAGGCCGGCGTGAACTGCTGAGCCTAACCTCCATGCAGGACATCCTGATCAACTGGGCACCGCAGGAAACGCGCGTGGCCATCGTCGAGAACGGCGCGGTGCAGGAGCTGCACATCGAGCGCGCGCTCGAGCGCGGGCTGGTCGGCAACATCTACATGGGCCGCGTGGCGCGTGTGCTGCCGGGCATGCAGTCGGCCTTCGTCGACATCGGCCTGGAGCGCGCCGCCTTCCTGCACGTGGCCGACGTGCACGCCGCCGGCGCGCCGGCGCGCGGCGAGAACGCGCAGCAGGTGCCCATCGAGCGCCTGGTGTTCGAGGGCCAGACCCTGATGGTGCAGGTGATCAAGGACGCGATCGGCACCAAGGGTGCGCGCCTGTCGACGCAGATCAGCATCGCCGGGCGGCTGCTGGTGTTCCTGCCGCAGGACGATCACATCGGCATCTCGCAGAAGATCGGCTCGCCCGAGCTGCGCGAGCAGCTGCGCGCGCGCATGACGCGCCTGGCCGCGCTGCCCGACGGCGGCGCCACCGGCGGCTTCATCCTGCGCACCAACGCCGAAGACGCCACCGACGACGAGCTCGCCGACGACATCGCCTACCTGCGCAAGACCTGGGCCGCGGTGCGCGAGCGCGGTTTCGCCTCGCCGCCGGGCACGCTGCTGTACCAGGACCTGAGCCTGGTCGAGCGCGTGCTGCGCGACCTGGCGCACGACGCCACCGGCGCGATCCGCATCGACTCGAAGATGCAGTACGACATCCTCAAGGCCTTCGGCGCGGAGTACACGCCGGGCGCGGTGGCCAAGCTGGAGCACTACAAGGGCGAGCGGCCGATCTTCGACCTCTTCGGCATCGAGGAGGAGATCGTGCGCGCGCTGGCGCGCCGGGTCGACCTGAAGAGCGGCGGCTACCTCATCATCGACCAGACCGAGGCGCTGACGACGATCGACGTCAACACCGGCGGCTACGTCGGCGCGCGCAACTTCGAAGACACGATCTTCAAGACCAACCTGGAGGCGGCGGGCGCCATCGCGCGCCAGCTGCGGCTGCGCAACCTGGGCGGCATCATCATCGCCGACTTCATCGACATGGCGCGCGAGGACCACCAGCAGGCCGTGCTGGCCGAGCTGCGCAAGCAGCTGGCGCGCGACCGCACGCGCACCACCGTGAGCGGCTTCACCCAGCTCGGGCTGGTGGAGATGACGCGCAAGCGCACGCGCGAGAGCCTGGCGCACATGCTGTGCGAACCCTGCCCCACCTGCGCCGGCCGCGGCCAGGTGAAGACCGCGCGCAGCGTGTGCTACGACATCCTGCGCGAGATCCTGCGCGAGGCGCGCCAGTTCAGCCCGAAGGAGTTCCGCGTCGTGGCCTCGGCCGCCGTCGTCGAGATGCTGCTCGACGAGGAGAGCGTGCACCTGGCGGGTCTCTCCGAGTTCATCGGCAAGCCGATCTCGCTCTCGGCGGAGCCGACGATGAACCCGGAGCAGTACGACATCGTGCTGATGTAGTGCGGCTCGTCGAACTTCACATGGCAAGGAACCGCTGAACGATGAGACTGCTTCGTTTCGACACCCCCACCGGCCCCCATCTCGGCAGCCTCGAAGGCGACCAGGTGCGCGACCTCACCGCGGCCGCCCCGGGCGGGCCGCTCGACTTCGCCGCCTGGCTGGCCTTCTCCGCTGCCGATCGGCAGGCGCTGCGGCAGCAGGCCGCTGCGCGCCCCGCATTGCCGCTGGCCGGCCTGGTGCTGCGCCAGCCGCTGGCGCGACCGGGCAAGGTGGTGTGCCTGGGCCTCAACTACCGCGACCATGCGGCCGAAGGCGGCAACGTCGCGCCCGAGTACCCGGCCTTCTTCCTGCGCGGCAGCACCTCGCTGCTGGACCCGGGCGCGCCGCTGCAGCGCCCGCGCTGCAGCGACAAACTGGACTTCGAAGCCGAACTCGCCGTGGTGGTGGGTCGTCGCGCGCGCCACCGCACGCTGGAAGACGCGCTCGAATGCGTCGGCGGCTACACCGTCTTCAACGACGGCTCGGTGCGCGACTACCAGCGCAAGAGCACGCAGTGGACCATCGGCAAGAACTTCGACGCCACCGGCCCGCTCGGCCCCTGGGTGGTGACGCCGGACGAACTACCGCCCGGCGCCAGCGGCCTGCGCATCCAGTCGCGCCTGAACGGCCAGGTCATGCAGGACGCCAACACCTCGCTCATGATCACCTCGGTGGCGCAGGCCATCGTCCACCTGAGCGAGGCGATGACGCTGGAGCCCGGCGACGTGATCGCGATGGGCACGCCCGCCGGCGTGGGCTACGCACGCAAGCCGCCGGTCTTCATGCGCGACGGCGACACGATCGAGATCGAGATCGAAGGCATCGGCGTGCTGCGCAATCCGGTGCGGGACGAAGCCTGAGCGGGCTGCGCACCCGCCAGCCGCCATCGAAAGGCCGTTGCTGCGCCCGCTCGACCCGGCGTCAGGCCCGAACCCATGTTGCCAGCCCTGACGAAGCCGCTGCGCCTCACACCGGAGGCTCTGAACGTGGCCCCGGCCCTCGTCGGCCGCCCGCTGGCCCCGCCCGCGCGGCGCGCCGCGGCGATGGCGGTCGACCTGGCCGTTGTGGCCGTGCTGTCCTCGCTCAGCAACCTGTGGCTTGGCCTGGGACTGCTGCTGGTGGCACTGCAGCTGCGCAGCGCGGGCAGCGGCGGTTCGCGCGCGCGGCGCGCCGCCGGCTGGACCTTGGTGGCGCTGTTCGCGCTGCTGGCTGCGCGGGAGGTGTGGCTGGGCTGGCGCGAACGCAATGCCGAAAGGCCGCCGGCCGCGGTGGCCGCAGCGGTGAAGGAGGCCAAGGACGCCGAAGACGAGAAGGACGCCGCCGCCTCGCTGCATGAGATCGGCAAGGGCCTGCCCGACGCCGAGCGCATCAAGCTGCTGGAAGCGGTCCTGGTCTCGCTGGCGAAGAACCAGAAGCCCCAGGCGGGCTCGGTGCGCGACGAGGTGGAACGCCTCGTCGACGCCGTCGGTGCCAGCTTCGGCTGGGGCGTCGTCTACTTCTCGCTGCTGCCCGCGTTCTGGCCCGGGCAGACGATCGGCAAGAAGCTCTTCAAGCTGCAGGTGGCGGAACTCACCGGCAAGCCGATGACGGTGATGCGTTGCTTGAAGCGCTACGGCGGCTACGCCGCCGGCATGGCCACCGGCGGGCTCGGGTTCACACAGCTGCTGTGGGACCCGAACCGCCAGGCCATCCAGGACCGGGCGGCGCACACGGTCGTGGTCGACCTGCGTGCGCCGCCGGACGCGGCCGCTTAAGCGGCCAGCAGCTGCCTGAGCACGAACGGCAGGATGCCGCCGTGCTTGTAGTACTCCACCTCGATCGCGGTGTCGATGCGCAGCGTGACCGGCACTTCGCGCTTGCTGCCGTCGGCGGAGGTGATGACGAGCTTGGCGTCGGACAGTGGCTTCACTTCCGCGCCCAGCACCACGTCGACCGTCTCGTCGCCCTTCACGCCCAGGCTCTCCCACGAGTCGCCGGCCTTGAACTGCAGCGGCAGCACGCCCATGCCGATGAGGTTGCTGCGGTGGATGCGCTCGAAGCTCTTGGCCACCACGGCCTTGATGCCCA
>CAYVXO010000219.1:0-9200 GCA_964454485.1 uncultured Rubrivivax sp. | reverse complement strand
GCCTCGGCCATGCGGTGCACTTCGTCGCGCTTCTTCATCGCGCCGCCGCGGCCTTCGGCCGCTTCGAGCAGTTCGTTGGCCAGGCGGGCGGCCATCGACTTCTCGCCGCGCTTGCGCGCCGATTCCTTCAGCCAACGCATGGCCAGGGCCTGCCGGCGCACGGGACGAACTTCCACGGGAACCTGGTAGTTCGCACCGCCGACGCGGCGGGACTTGACCTCGACCATCGGCTTCACGTTGTTCAGCGCGGTCATGAAGATCTCGAGCGGATCCTTGCCGGCCTTCTTCTCGACCTGGTCGAGGGCGCCGTAGATGATGCGCTCGGCGACCGCCTTCTTGCCCGACTCCATGATGACGTTCATGAACTTGGACAGCTCGACGTTGCCGAACTTCGGGTCGGGCAGGATCTCGCGCTTGGGGACTTCGCGACGACGTGGCATGGGACTCTTCCTTCTTCGGTTTCAGCTGGCGGCTTTCGCGCCGCCCTGAAGGGCCATCGGGACCCTTCGCTTACTCGGCCCGGAGGCCGGAAATGGCTTCGGTTTAAGCCTTCTTGGGGCGCTTGGCGCCGTACTTGGAACGCGACTGCTTGCGGTCCTTGACCCCTTGCAGGTCGAGCGAGCCGCGCACGATGTGGTAGCGCACGCCCGGCAGGTCCTTGACGCGGCCGCCGCGCACGAGCACCACGCTGTGCTCCTGCAGGTTGTGGCCTTCGCCGCCGATGTAGGAGATGACCTCGAAGCCGTTGGTCAGGCGCACCTTGGCCACCTTGCGAAGCGCCGAGTTCGGCTTCTTCGGGGTGGTGGTGTACACGCGCGTGCACACGCCGCGGCGCTGCGGCGAGTTCTGCATCGCCGGCGACTTGGACTTCGTGACTTCGGCCTGGCGGCCGAGGCGCACGAGCTGGTTGATGGTGGGCATGGGGTAACTTGTTCCCGTTTGAAGTTACGCTGGATCTTTCTTGACGGGACCCGGGCCAGGTGGGGCAAGCACCGCGAACCTGCGTTCAGCGCACTGAACGCGCACGGCTTACCCCGGCAAAGTCACCGAAAAGCCTTCCATTATATTCGGGCCGACCCTGAGCGCAAGGCGCCCCGTGACGGACCCCGAATCACCCCCCGCCGCCGTCCTGGACACCAACGTGGTGCTGGACTGGCTGGTGTTCGCCGACGCCGGCGTGGCCGCCCTGGGCGCCGAGGTGTCCACGGGCCGCCTGCGCTGGCTGGCTTGCGAATCCATGCGCACCGAACTGGCGCTGGTGCTGCAGCGCCCGCAACTTGCCGCCTGGCAGCCCGACCCGGCGCGGGTCCTGGCCATCTTCGACCGCCACGCGGTTGCCTGCGAGGCGCCGCCGCCGTCCCGGCTGCGCTGCCGCGACGCCGCCGACCAAGCCTTCGTCGACCTTGCCCTGCACCGCCGCTGCCGCTGGCTCCTGAGCCGCGACCGCGCCCTGCTGGCGCTGGCCCGACGCGCCCGGCTGCAAGGCCTGGAGATCGCCACGCCGGCGCGCTGGACCGGCGCTTGAAGCCGCCCGGGCGGGATCAGGCGCGCGGTTTCGCGTCTTCGACGTCGTGGCGCAGCGCCGACAGCACCTGCTGCTGCCACTGCGCCCATTGACCGAAGTTGCCGACAGCCGAAGTCGGGCCTTCGGCCTGCCACCAGGCCTGCAGGCCGTTGAGGCCGAGCGCCTCGAACTGCTTCACCCAGCGTGTCTGCAGGTCCAGCCCGGCGGCGAGTGCCTCCTCGAAGAAGCGCGCCATGCGCGAGGCCTGCGCCGACATCAGTTCCATCTGCAGCAGCCACGCCTGAGCCGGCCACTGCACTTCGCCGACCTCGGTGGCTTCGACATCGGCCTGGCGGCCGACGTCGGCCCAGGCGCGCGTGAACAGCCGCTGCCATTCGGCCGCGAGCCCGGCGAAGTCACCGGCCGCCTTCAGGGGCAGGCCGAATCCCTCGGTCGCTTGCGGGGCTGCCGCGGTTACCGGCGTCGCGGCCGGTGCGGTGCGGGCTTTGCGTGTCATGGACTCACCTCGTCTGGCTGTTGGCAGCGGACCGCGGAGCGCGGATCTGCGACAACCTTAGTCCCGACACAAGCAGCCGGCTTGCGCTGACGCAAGACAGGACCCGGCCGCGCGCGGACGATGGGCACGGTCCAGGTTCCTGCGGAAAGTGGCGCCATGGTGCTCGAAACCACGTCGGCCCGAATCGTCAAGCTGCCACCGGCCGCCGGCCGACCGCGCCCGAACCTGGACGGCTACGCCGCCACCTGCACCGCCTTCGACTGGGCGGCCGCGGCACGCCAGCTCGACGGCCTGCCCGGCGGCGCGGGCCTGAACATCGCCCACGAGGCGCTCGACCGCCACCTGCCGCCGGGCCGCGGCGCGCGCGTGGCGCTGCGCTGGCTGGGCAAGAGCGGCGCGCGGCGCGAGCTGAGCTACGCCGAGCTCGCGCACGCCACCAGCCGCTTCGCGAACGCGCTCGAAGGGCTGGGGCTGCGGCCGGGCGACCGCGTCTTCCTGCTGCTGGGCCGCGTGCCCGAACTGCACGTCGCGATGCTGGGCGCGCTGAAGGCGCGCTGCGTCGTCTCGCCGCTGTTCTCGGCCTTCGGGCCGGAGCCGATCGCGACCCGCGCGCAGATCGGCGGCGCGCGCCTGTTCGTCACCACCGCCGAGCTCTACGAACGCAAGCTGCGCCCGCTGCGCGAACGGCTGCCGCAGCTGGAACACGTCATCGTCGTCGGCGACACGCCGCCGCCGCCGGACCCCGGCGTGCACCGCTGGGGCGACCTGGTCGACGCCGCGTCCGACCGCTACGCCATCGGCCCCACCGACCCCGAATCGACCAGCCTGCTGCACTTCACCAGCGGCACCACCGGCCGCCCGAAGGGCGCGTTGCACGTGCACCAGGCGGTGCTGGCGCACCTGGTGACGGCGCGCTACGCGCTCGACCTGCACGACGAAGACGTCTTCTGGTGCACTGCCGACGCCGGCTGGGTCACCGGCACCAGCTACGGCGTGATCGCACCGCTGGTGGCCGGCGTCACCAGCGTGGTCGTCGAAAGCGAGTTCGACGCCGAAGCCTGGTATTCGGTGCTCGAACGCGAGCGCGTCAGCGTCTGGTACACCGCGCCGACCGCGATCCGCATGATGATGCGGCTGGGCACGGCAGCGCTGAAGGGCCGCGACCTCTCCGCGCTGCGCTTCATGGCCAGCGTGGGCGAGCCGCTCAACCCGGAAGCGGTGGTCTGGGGCGTCGAAGCCTTCGGCATGCCCTTCCACGACAACTGGTGGCAGACCGAGACGGGCGGCATCATGGTCGCCAACTATGCGGGCGAAGACGTCAAGCCCGGCTCGATGGGCCGCCCGCTGCCCGGCATCACGGCCGCCATCGTGCGCCGGCTCGAAGGCGGCGGCGTCGAGACGGTCGACGCGCCCGGCGTCGACGGCGAACTGGCGCTGCGCGCGCCCTGGCCGTCGATGATGCGCGGCTACCTGAACGAGGAAGAGCGCTACCGCAAGTGCTTCGCCGGCGGCTGGTACCTCACCGGCGACCTGGCACGCCGCGACGCCGAGGGCTACTACTGGTTCGTCGGCCGCGCCGACGACGTCATCAAGTCGGCCGGCCACCTGATCGGCCCGTTCGAGGTGGAAAGCGCGCTGCTCGAACACCCGGCGGTGGCCGAGGCCGGCGTCATCGGACTGCCCGACCCGACGGTGGGCGAGGTCGTCAAGGCCTTCGTGGCGCTCAAGCCGGGGCACGAGCCGGGCGAGGCCTTGCTGCGCGAACTGCTGGGCCATGCGCGCAAGCGCCTGGGGGCGGCGGTGGCGCCGAAGAGCATCGAGTTCCGCGCCAGCCTGCCCAGGACGCGCAGCGGCAAGATCATGCGCCGCCTGCTGAAGGCGCGCGAACTCGGCCTGCCCGAAGGCGACCTGTCCACGCTGGAAGGCGACGAGGAGAAGGCCAAGGGGTTGCCATGAGCGAGAAGATCCGCCTCGACCGCGCGCACCTGCAGTCGCTGCTGAAGGACATGCTGCGCATCCGCCGCTTCGAGGCCAAGTGCGTCGAGCTCTACCAGGCGCAGCAGATCCGCGGCTTCATGCACCTGTACGACGGCGAGGAGGCCATCGCGGTGGGCGTGATGCGCGCCCTCGAGCCGCGCGACGCCGTCGTCGCCACCTACCGCGAGCACGGCCAGGCCTTGGCGCGCGGCGTGCCGATGCGGCCGCTGATGGCCGAGATGCTGGGCAGGGTGGAAGGCTGCTGCCGTGGCCGCGGCGGGTCGATGCACGTGTTCGACGCGAGGCGCCGCTTCTTCGGCGGCAATGCCATCGTCGGCGGCGGGCTGCCGCTGGCCGCCGGCATCGCCCTGGCCGACCAGCAGCTGCGGCCGGGCGCGGTGACGGCCTGCTTCTTCGGCGAGGGCGCGGTCACCGAAGGGGCCTTCCACGAGTCGCTGAACCTGGCCGCGCTGTGGAAGCTGCCGGTGCTGTTCGTGTGCGAGAACAACCTCTACGCGATGGGCGTGCCGCTGGCCGAGGCGGAGGCCGAGCCCGAGGTCTGGCGCAAGGCGCGCGCCTACCGCATGCGCGCCGAAAGCGTGGACGGCATGGACCCGGTGGCGGTGCAGGCGGTGGCGCGCCGCGCGGTGGAGGCGATCCGCGCCGGCGAAGGCCCGGCCTTCGTCGAATGCCGGACCTACCGCTTCCGCGCCCACTCGATGTTCGACAGCCAGGCCTACCGCACCCGGGACGAGGTCGAGGCCTGGCGCCCGCGCGACCCGATCGAGCGGCTGCGCGCGTGGATGCAGGCGCAGCACGAGCTGAGCGCCGAGGAGGCCGCGCGCATCGAAGCCGAGGTCGACGCCGAGATCGCCGACGCCGTGGCTTTCGCGCAGGCCGGGCACCTCGAGCCGGTCGAGGACCTGGAGCGCTTCGCCTTGATGGACCGCGTCCCGCAGGAGGAGGCCGCGCCATGAACGCCCCGCTGCGCCTGACCTACCGCGAGGCCTGCCGCCAGGCGCTGCGCCACGCACTGGCCGCCGACGCGCGCTGCTTCGTGATGGGCGAGGACGTCGGCCGCTACGGCGGCTGCTACGGCGTCACCAAGAGTCTGCTGGAGGAGTTCGGGCCGCTGCGCATCCGCGACACGCCGCTGGCCGAGAACGGCTTCGTCGGCGCCGGCATCGGCGCCGCGCTGGCGGGGCTGCGGCCCATCGTCGAGATCATGACCTGCAACTTCAGCCTGCTGGCGCTGGACCAGATCCTGAACAACGCGGCGACGATCCCGCACATGTCGGGCGGCCAGTTCGCGGTGCCGCTGGTCATCCGCATGGCCACCGGCGGCGGTCGCCAGCTGGCGGCGCAGCACTCGCACAGCCTGGAGGGCTGGTACGCCCACATCCCGGGGCTCAAGGTGCTGGCGCCGGGCACGGTGGAGGACGCGCGCTTCATGCTGGCCGCCGCGCTGGCCGACCCGAACCCGGTGCTGATCTTCGAGCACATCGTGCTCTACAACGCCGAAGGCGATCTCGATCCGGGCGTCACGGCGGTGGACATCGCCCGCGCGCGCGTGCGCCGGCCCGGGCGCGACCTGAGCATCGTCACCTACGGCAACAGCCTGCCGAAGGCACTGGCGGCGGCGCAGGCGCTGGCCGCCGACGGCGTCGAGGCCGAGGTCATCGACCTGCGCGTGCTGCGGCCGCTGGACGAAGCCACCGTCTTCGCGTCGGTGGCGCGCACGCACCGCTGCCTGGTCGTCGACGAGGGCTGGAAGAGCGGCTCGCTCGCCGCCGAGGTCGGCGCCCGGCTGGCCGAGCGCGCGCTGTACGAGCTGGACGCACCGGTGGCGCGCGTGTGCAGCCGCGAGGTGCCGATGCCCTATGCGGCGCACCTGGAGGAGGCGGCGCTGCCGCAGCCGGGGCAGATCGCCGACGCGGCGCGCGCGCTCGTGAAGCCGCGATGAACGGCGCCGCGCGCTCCGACTTCCTGATGCCGGCGCTCGGCGCCGACATGGAGACCGGCAAGGTCGTGCAGTGGAACGTGCAGCCCGGGCAGCGCGTGAAGCCGGGCGACGTGGTCTGCGTGGTCGAGACGCAGAAGGGCGCGATCGACGTCGAGATCTTTCTCGACGGCGTGATCGGGGACCTGGCCGCGCTGGGGATCGAAATGCCGGTCGGCGCGGTCCTGGCCCATGTGCGCGGCGAAGGCGCCGCCACGCCGCCACCGCCACCGCCACGGCCAACGCCATCGCCCTCGGCGTCGCCGTTGCCCCCGCCTCCGCCCGCCCGGACCCCGGCGCACGCCCGGGCCAGCCCGGCCGCTCGGCGCCGGGCCGCCGAGCGCGGTCTCGCGATCGACGGCCTGTCCGGCAGCGGCCCCGAAGGCGCCGTGACGCTGGCCGACGTCGAGCGTGCCGCGGCAGCGCCGCCGCCGGCCGCGCCGCGCGCCGGCTTCGACCCCGCGCAGATGCGGCAGGCCATCGCCGCCGCGATGGGCCGTTCGAAGCGCGAGATCCCGCACTACTACCTGGGCAGCACGATCGACTTCACCGCCGCCGCGCGCTGGCTGGAGGCCTACAACCGCGAACGGCCGCCGCCCGGGCGGCTGCTGCCCGCGGTGCTGCTGCTCAAGGCCGCCGCGCGCGCGCTCGCCGCCGTGCCGGGCTTCAACGGCTGGTACCAGGACGGCTGCTTCGTGCCGGGCGCGGGCGTCCACCTGGGCTGGGCGATCGCCTTGCGCGGCGGCGGGCTGATCGCGCCCGCGATCCACGACGCCGACCGTCTGGCCCTGCCGGTGCTGATGGACGCGCTGCGCGACCTCGTCGCCCGTGCGCGCAGCGGCGGCTTGCGAAGTTCCGAACTCACCGACGCCACCGTCACCGTCACCAGCCTCGGCGAGCGGGGTGCCGAGACCGTGCAAGGCGTGATCTACCCGCCGCAGGTGGCGCTGGTCGGGTTCGGCCGCATCGCCGACAGGCCGTGGGTCGTGGACGGCCAGGTCGTCGCCCGGCCGCTCGTGAACGCCAGCCTGGCGGCCGACCACCGCGTGAGCGACGGCCACCAGGGCGCGCGCCTGCTGGAGGCCCTCGACGCCGCCTTGCAGGCCCCGGACCGATTGCAGGAGCCGTGATGAACGAGCAGCAGACCCGCCAGCTGGCCGCCGAGGTGCTGGCCCGCATCGCCCCCGAGGCCGACCTGTCGCGCGTGCGTGCCGACGAGGACCTGCGCGACGCGCTCGACCTCGACTCCATGGACTTCATGAACTTCGTGATCGGCCTGCACGAAAGGACCGGCCTGGCGATCCCCGAAGCCGACGTGCCGAAGCTGCGCACGCTGGCCGGCCTCGCGGCCTACCTGCAGGACGCCTGAAAGAAAAAGGGCGGCCGAAGCCGCCCTTTGCGTGACGCGGATGCGCGCCGGCGTCATTCGGCGATGTCGCCCCCCGGCGCCGCCGCGGCGGCCGCCGCGTCGACGTTGGCCATCTGCACCGCGGCCAGCTCCTCGGCTTCCTGCATCGCGATCGCGCGGCGCTCGTTCTCGTCCATCGCCTCCTTCGCCTTGCGGGCGGCATGGAAGGCCATGCCGGTGCCCGCCGGGATCAGGCGGCCGACGATCACGTTCTCCTTCAGGCCACGCAGCTCGTCGCGCTTGCCCATGATCGCCGCCTCGGTCAGCACGCGCGTGGTCTCCTGGAAGGAGGCGGCGCTGATGAACGAGTCGGTCGACAGGCTGGCCTTGGTGATGCCCAGCAGCACGTCGGCATGTGTCGCCGGGATCTTGCCCTCGGCGCGCAACGCGTCGTTGGTGTCCAGCAGCTCCGAGCGCTCGACCTGTTCGCCGTTGATGTACTTGCTGTCGCCGGCGTTGGTGATCTGCACGCGACGCAGCATCTGGCGGACGATCACCTCGATGTGCTTGTCGTTGATCTTCACGCCCTGCAGGCGGTAGACGTCCTGCACCTCGTCGACGATGTAGCGCGCCAGCTCCTCGATGCCCAGCAGGCGCAGGATGTCCTGCGGGTCCGCCGCGCCGTCGACGATCAGCTCGCCGCGGTTCACCACCTGGCCTTCGTGCACCAGGATGTTCTTCTCCTTGGGCACCAGCTCCTCGTACACCTTGCCGTCGGGGTCGGTGATCTGCAGGCGCACCTTGCCCTTCGTCTCCTTGCCGAAGCTGATGGTGCCGGTGATCTCGGCCAGCGTGCCGACGTCCTTCGGGCTGCGGGCTTCGAAGAGCTCGGCCACCCGCGGCAGACCGCCGGTGATGTCGCGCGTCTTCTGGCCTTCCATCGGGATGCGCGCCAGCACCTCGCCCGGCGCCAGGTCCTGGCCGTCGCGCACCTGGATCAGCGCGCCGACCGGGAAGCCGATCGTCACCGCGTGGTCGGTGCCCGGGATCTTCACCTCGACACCGGCGGCGTCGAGCAGCTTCACCTGCGGGCGCACCACCTTGGCGG
This sequence comes from uncultured Rubrivivax sp., assembly GCA_964454485.1. GTDB lineage: Bacteria > Pseudomonadota > Gammaproteobacteria > Burkholderiales > Burkholderiaceae_C > Rubrivivax. The sequence goes on along the minus strand of CAYVXO010000219.1, from coordinate 747 downwards.
CGCCGCGGCGCTTCGGGTCGATCACCACCAGCGTCGACAGGCCGGTCACCTCGTCCACCTGCTTGGCGACGGTGACGCCTTCCTCGACGTTCTCGAACTTCGCCCGGCCCGCGAATTCGGTGATGATAGGCCGCGTCAGCGGATCCCAGTTCGCCAGCACGGTACCGGCCTTCACGGTCTGGTCGGGCTTGATGTTGAGCACCGCGCCGTAGGGCAGCTTGTGGCGCTCGCGCTCGCGGCCGTGCGGGTCGGTGATGATGATCTCGCCCGAACGCGAGATCACCACCAGTTCGCCCTTGGCGCTGGTCACGTAGCGCATCGTGGCGTTGAAGTTGATGATGCCGTCGGACTTCGCTTCCACGCTCGAGGCCACCGCCGCGCGCGACGCCGCACCGCCGATGTGGAAGGTGCGCATCGTCAGCTGCGTGCCCGGCTCGCCGATCGACTGCGCGGCGATCACGCCCACCGCCTCGCCGACGTTGACCAGGCCGCCGCGGCCGAGGTCGCGGCCGTAGCACTTGCTGCACAGGCCGAAGCGCGTGTTGCAGGTGAGCGGCGTGCGCACCTTGATCTCGTCGACGCCGGCGGCCTCGGCCGCGTCCATCGCATCCTCGTCGAGCATCGCGCCGGCGGCCAGCAGCACCTCCTGCGTCTCGGGATGCAGCACCTCCACCGCGGCGACGCGGCCGAGGATGCGGTCGCGCAGGCTCTCGATGACCTCGCCGCCCTCGACCAGCGCGCGCATGT
>CAYVXO010000218.1:0-9227 GCA_964454485.1 uncultured Rubrivivax sp. | reverse complement strand
GGCCTGCTGTCGCTGGCCGCGCCGGGCTGGGCCGCCGCGCCCGCGGCCGCACCCGCACCGGCACCCGCACCCGCACCCGCACCGGCGCTGAAGCGGCTGCGCTACGCGTTCCGCGTCGCCGAGACGGGCTTCGACCCGGCGCGCATCTCCGACCTCTATTCGCGCACCGTCACGCCGCACATCTTCGAGGCGCCCTACCTCTACGACCACCTGGCGCGGCCGGCGAAGATCCGCCCGCTCACCGCCGCCGCGATGCCGCAGGTGGAAGACGACTACCGCGTCTGGACGGTGCGGCTGCAACCCGGCATCTTCTTCGCCGACGACCCCGCCTTCCAGGGCCGGCGGCGCGAACTGGTGGCGGCCGACTACGTGTTCAGCTTCAAGCGCTTCGCCGACCCGGCCAACAAGAGCCCTTCGTGGAGCAGCGTCGAGGAGATGCAGATCCTGGGCCTGGGCGAACTGCGCGAGCAGGCGCTGAAGGCGCGCACGCCCTTCGACTACGACCGCGAGATCGAGGGCCTGCGCGCGCTCGACCGCTACACGCTGCAGTTCCGGCTCGCCAACGCGCGGCCGCGCATGATCGAGGACCTGGCCGCCTGCGACCTGTACGGCGCGATGGCGCGCGAGGTGGTGCAGTTCTACGGCGAGCAGGTCGCCGCCCACCCGGTGGGCACCGGGCCCTTCAGGCTCAAGAGCTGGCGCCGCAGCTCGCGCATCGTGCTCGAACGCAACCCCGGCTACCGCGAGCGCTTCTACGAGGACGAGGCCGAGCCCGCCCCCGGCGACGCCGAAGGCCAGGCGATGCTGGCGCGCTTCAAGGGGCGCCGGCTGCCGATGCTGGACGAGGTGGAGATCGCCATCATCGAGCAGCCGCAGCCGCGCTGGCTGTCCTTCCTGAACGACGAGGCCGACTTCTGCGAGCGCGTGCCGGAGGAGTTCGTCAACATCGCGATGCCCGGCGGCAAGGTGGCGCCCAACCTGGCCAGGCGCGGCATCCGCGGCGTGCGCGTGGTCGGGCCCGAGAGCACGATGACGGTGTTCAACATGGAGCACCCGGTGGTCGGCGGCTACACGCCGGAGAAGGTGGCGCTCCGGCGCGCCATCGCGCTGGCCACCGACGTGCAGCGCGAGATCACCACCGTGCGCCGCGGCCAGGCGATCCCCGCGCAGTCGCCCTGCGTGCCGCACACCACCGGCTTCGACGCCGCCTTCAAGAGCGAGATGGGCGACTTCGACCCGGCGCGCGCGAAGGCGCTGCTCGACCTCTACGGCTACGCCGACCGCGACGGCGACGGCTTCCGCGAGCTGCCCGACGGCAGCCCGCTGGTGCTGGTGAGGCGCACCATCTCCGAAGGCCTGCAGCGCCAGCTGGACGACCTGTGGGCGAAGAACATGAAGGCGGTCGGCCTGCGCACCGAGTTCCCGGTCGCGCAGTGGCCGGAGAACCTGAAGGCCGCGCAGGCCGGCAACTTCATGCTCTGGGGCGTGGCGAGCTCGGCCTCGCAGCCCGACGGGCTGGGCGCGCTGCAGCGCCTGTACGGGCCCGGCAAGGGCGGCGCCAACCTCTCGCGCTTCGAGTTGCCGGAGTTCGACCGCCTCTACAAGCTGCTGCAGCACGCGCCCGACGGCCCCGAGCGCGAGCGCCTGTTCCTGGCGGCCAAGCGCATCGCGGTGGCGTGGATGCCGTACCGGCACCACGTGCACCGGCTCTACACCGACATGCTGCAGTCGCGGCTGGCGGGCTACCGGCGGCCGTTCTTCTCCCAGCGCTGGTGGCACGTGGTGGACATCGAAGGCGACGCTACGCCGGCATGACGTGCACGTGGGACATCATGCACATGTCCTCGTGCTCGAGCAGGTGGCAGTGGAACGGGAAGTCGCCCGCGATCGCGGGCGGGTAGAAGACCAGCAGTTCCAGCAGCAGGCCCGAGGACACGATCACCGTGTCCTGGCGCGCGATGCGGTCCAGGTCGGCGGCCGCGCTGGCCAGCTCGACGAAACGCGCGCCCGCGGCGTCGCCTTCCAGCTGCCAGCGCCGCGTCACCACCATCTGCACGCCGTGGATGTGGAAGGGGTGCATCTCCGGGCCGGGGTCGTTGCCGGCGAGCGGGAACGAGTTGCCCACGTTGGCGACGTACCAGCGTTCCCAGGTGCCGGCACGCGCGACGATGGCCGGCGCATGCAGGGCCGGGTAGGCCTTGGCGGCGGTGATGTCCGGGTTGCGCGCGGCGGCGAAGAAGCGCTGGCGCAGCAGCGCATAGCCCTGCTGCGCAGCCGCCGGGGCGCCGGCCGCCGGGTTGCTGGCCGTGGCCAGGTCCACCGCGAAGGGCAGCGACCAGTCGCTGCCGCCGGCGCCGAGCTCGAACAGCTGCAGATCGTTCCAGTCGGTGACGCCGTTGACGACGTCCGCCGGCTGCGTGCCCTGCGTGTTGGTCACCAGCAGCACCAGCCGGTTGGGCCCGAAGGTCGCGCCCGCCGGCGCGCCGAGCGCGCTCCCGTTCCAGACGAAGTCGTCGTCGCTCGCCGCGCCGGCCAGCACGGCGTCGATGGCCGCCGCCGCGGGCGCCGCCGGTGCGCCGGCGGCAGCGGCCACCGGCGCGATGTCCAGCACCGAGGCCAGCGGCGCGTTGAGCGCGCCGTACAGCGTGAGGTCCAGCGGGCTGAAGAATTCGCCGCTGGGCAGCAGCACGCTGGACGAGACGCTCGAGAACAGGCCTTCCACCAGGTGCGGCGGTGCCACCTCGGCGTAGGGCCGCAGCGCCAGGTTGACCAGCCGCAGCCGCTGCACCGACGCCGGCAGCGCCGACAGGTCCAGCAGCAGGTCGCGCCGCTGGGCCGGCGCGATCACGACGGCGTCGGTGTCGTTCAGCGCGACGCTGCGGCCGAGCAGCCCGCCGTCGGCCCCGACCACGCGCAGCAGCGCCGTGTACCAGATGCGCCGCGCCGTGTCGTCGATGGCGTCGGGGTCGACCAGCGCGAGCGCCACCGTGCGGGTGTTCGACCCGTTGAGCACGCGCAGCCGCCACACGCGCCGCTGCAGCGAGGCCGTGCCAGCCGGGTGGCCGTTGACGAACATCGTGTCGCCCAGGAATTCGGGGCGGCTGTTGGCGCCGTCGTCCCCGGTGCCGACGATGCCGGAGGCGAAGTCGATCGTCGTCCCGTCGGGCGCCAGGATGCGGTCCTGCAGCACCAGCGGCAGTTCCTGCGCGGCACCGCCGGCGAGCGCGAGCAGCGCGTCGTCGGCCGCGTCGCGCACGAAGTACAGGCCGGCCAGCCCGGCGTGCACGTTCACGCCCGTGCGGTCCATCGCGTGGTCGTGGTACCAGAGCATCGCGGCGCGCTGCGCGTTCGGGTAGCGGAAGTCGCGCGTGGTCGGCCAGCCGTAGGGGTTGCCGGCGAAGCCCAGCGGCGCGAGCGGCCAGCCGTCGGAGCCGCCTTCGACGCGCGCCCCATGCAGGTGCGTCACCACGCCCACCGGCGACTGCCGCACCACCGCGCCGCAGACGGAAGGCACGAGCGGCGTGCGCATCGGCGGGTCGGCCAGCAGCAAAGGGTCGGACGCGGCGGCGGGAATCTGGTTGGTCCAGCTGATGGTGCAGGGCGTGCCGCGCCGCACGTCGATCGTCGGCCCCAGGTGGTTGGCCAGCACGCCGCCCGAGGCGGTGACGCCGTCGGCCGCGTAGACCCAGGCATTGGCGGCGGCCGGGTCCTTGCCGGGCACCCACTGCACGCGGCGCGACTGCACCGAGACCGACACCGTCGCGGGCTGGTCGATGCGCGCGATGTCGGCCCCGGGCAAGGGCGCGCTGCTGCCGTCGCCGCCGCCGCCGCTGTTGCCGCTGCCGGCGTCGTCGGAGCCACCGCCGCCACCGCAGGACCCCAGCAGCAGCGGGCTGCCGGTCAGCACCAGCGAGCCGCCGAATCCCCAGCCCATGAACGTGCGGCGACCGATCGCCTTCGGTGTGATCACGCGACAGCCCTCCGGGGCGTCACGCCCCCTCTCCGGCCAGTATAGGAAGCGGGTCCGCGCGCGTCGGCCCCTCAAGCGTGGCCTTGCCGGCGCGCCGCGAAGTCGAGATACCAGTCCACGCAGTCGGCGTTGGCCATCGCGTCGCGGTTGAGCACCTTCGCGGCCGGCGCGCCCAGCAGCAGCTTCTTCAGCGGCAGCTCCATCTTCTTGCCGGACAGCGTGCGCGGCACCGCCGGCACCTGGAACACCTCGTCGGGCACATGGCGCGGCGAGAGCGCGGCACGCACCGCGGCCTTGAGGCGCTTGGTGAGCGCCTCGTCGAGCGCCAGCCCTTCGCGCAGCACCACGAACAGCGCCATCCAGCTTTCGCGGCCCAGGTATTCGAGGTCCACGACCAGGCTGTCCAGCACCTCGGGCAGCGCCTCCACCGCCCGGTACAGCTCGGCGGTGCCCATGCGGATGCCGTGGCGGTTGATGGTGGCGTCGCTGCGGCCGTAGATGACGGCGCCGCCGGACTTCGTGATGCGGATCCAGTCGCCGTGGCGCCAGACGCCAGGGAACATGTCGAAGTAGCTTTCGCGGTAGCGGCGGTCTTCGGCGTCGTTCCAGAAGAAGAGCGGCATCGAAGGGATGGGCTTCGTGCAGACCAGTTCGCCCACCTCGTCCTCGAGCGGCCGGCCGTCCTCGCTCCACGCTTCCACCGCCGCGCCGAGCCAGCGGCACTGCATGACACCGCGCTCCTGCGGCAGCGTGACGTTGCCGCCGACGAAGGCGCCGGCGAAGTCGGTGCCGCCGCTGATGGCGTCGATCCAGATGTCGCGCCCGTCCACCTTCGGGCAACGCTGCCAGATCCAGTCGTGGCATTCCTCCGACAGCGGTGAGCCGGTGCTGCCGATCACGCGCACCGAAGAGAGGTCGGCCACCTCCATCGGCTTCACGTCGGCCTTCAGGCAGCTGGCGTAGAAGGCGGCGCCGGCGCCGAAGAAGGTGGCGCGCGCCAGGCCGGCGAAGCGCCAGAGCACGGTCCAGTCGGGCGCCTTCGGCGCGCCGCCGGGGCTGCCGTCGAAGATGCAGAGGGTGGTGCCGGCCAGCAGGCCCGCGATCTGCGCGTTCCACATGATCCAGCCGGTGGTGCTGAACCAGTGGAAGCGGTCGCCGGTCTCGACCGAGGGACCGATGTCGTTGTGCAGCGTGCCCTTGAGGAACTCCACCAGCACGCCGCCGTGCCCGTGCACGATGGGCTTGGGCAGCCCGGTGGTGCCGCTGGAGTAGACGATCCACAGCGGGTGGTCGAAGGGCAGCCAGCGCGGCTCGAAGCCGGCGCCGCCGTCTTCGGCGAGCAGGGCGTCGACCGACGCGCCGCGCACCACGTGCTGCACGCTGGGCAGCGCGGCCAGCAGTTCGTCGACATGGGCGCGGCGGTCATAGGTGTGGCCGCCCCAGGTGTAGCCGTCGCAGGCGACGAGCACCTTGGGTTCGATCTGGCGGAAGCGGTCGAGCACCGCCACCGGCCCCATGTCGGGCGAGCAGATGCTCCAGATCGCGCCCACGCTGGCCACGGCCAGGAACACGGCCGCGGTCTGCGGCGTGTTGGCCATCACCGCGCACACGCGGTCGCCCGGCTGCACGCCCATGCGCCGCAGCGCGGCGGCGAAGTTCGCGACCTGGCGGCGCAATTCGGGCCACGCGATCTGCTGCGTCTGGCCGCGCGCGAGCAGCGCCTCGTCGGCGAACACGATCGCCGGCAGCCCGGCCGCGTGGGCGGCGTCGGCGTGGCGGAACACCTGGCGCGCCAGGTTCACCTGCGCGCCTTCGAACCACTTCGCGCCCGGCATCTTCTGCTCGGCCAGCACCGCGCGGTACGGCGTCGGCGACTCGATCGCGAAGTACTCCCAGATGGAGGACCAGAACGCCGGCAGGTCGCTCACCGACCAGCGCCAGAGCGCGCCGTAGTCGTCGAAGCGCAGGCCGCGCTGGGCGGCCAGCCAGTCCTGGTAGAGCGTGATGCGGGGGCGGCGGGTCATGCGGCCATGCTAGCCACCGCCCGCGCTTCGCGGCATCAGGCTTGTGCGAAGGCCACGATGGCGTTGGCCGGCACCGCGCCCGACTGGCGCGCGGTCTCGCGCCCGCCTTCCAGCCGCACGAGCGTGGGGATGCTGCGGATGCCGAAGCGCGCCGAAAGGCGCGGGTTCTCGTCGCTGTTCACCTTGACCAGCAGCGCGCGGCCGGCGAGCGCCTTCCCGGCCTGCTCGAAGGCGGGCGCCATCATCCGGCAGGGGCCGCACCAGGGCGCCCAGAAGTCCACCAGCACGGGCAGCGGGCTGGCCTGCACGGCGGCGTCGAAGTCGGCGTCGGTCAGGGCCAGCGGGCTGCCGTCCAGCAGCGGCTGGCCGCAGCGGCCGCACACCGGCGCTTCGCCCAGGCGGGCGGCCGGCAGGCGGTTGGTGGCCGCGCAATGCGGGCACTTCACGAGCAGCGGGTTCGGGGCGTCCATACTGGGGACTTGAGGCCGCGGCGTTCGGAATCAAGCGCCGAGCGGCTCTTTGGTAACCGCTTGCAGCGCGCCGGCCCGGCAGGTGCCTGGCGCTGTGGAACCGACGGAAACAAGGGCCGTGAACAAGTCACGAACTGCAGCCGGCGGCCGGGGACACTGCGGTCTCTTCTCCAGGAAGTCCGATGACCCCGACCCCCGAGCTCGCCGTCCAGTCGCTGGCCCGCCGCATCGGCCTCGTGCTGCGCCTGGGCTTCGGCCCGGCCGAAGCTTCGGTGCCGCCGCAGCGCGTGGCGCGCGCCGCGGCGCCGATCGCACCGTCGATCCTCTCGCGCGCGCAGGTGATGCCGCGCGCGCGCCAGGAGGCGATCGCGCGCTACGAGCATTGCCTGAACCACTTCCGCAGCCGCGTGCAGCGCGGCGCGCCGGACGACGACGCCGGGCTCGCGGTCGCCTACTTCATGCTGGTCAACGTGGCCGCGCTGCACGACCTGCACCCGCGCAGCGAAGCGCTCGAGCGGGTGGAAGCGCAGATGCGACGCGCGCTCGCCGGCCTGGACGCCTGGCGCGAAGCGCCGCTGGCCGACCGCCAGTCGGCCTTCGAGCAGTTCGCCGTGCTGGCGGTGCTGGTGGCCGACGCCACCCACCGCGCGCGCGAAGCCGGCGGCACGGCCATCGTGCCGGTGCGGCGCGCCGCCTACGCCACGCTGTCGCAGTGGCTCGACGTGGAGCCTTCGCGGCTGGTCGTCGGCGAGCGCGGGCTGACGATGGAGCTGGCGCTGGCCTGAGCGGCCGGCCCGCCTTCAGCGCTTCGCCAGCGCCTGCGCCACCGCGTCGCCCACCTGCTGCATGAAGGCGCGCACGCGCGCCGTCTCGCGCAGATCGGGGTGGGTCAGCATCCACACCGGCTGCGCCAGTTCGGGCACGGGGTCCGACACCGCCACCAGCTCGGGGTGGCGCTCTTCCATGAACGTGGGCAGCAGGCCGACGCCGATGCCGGTGCGCAGCATCGCGACCATCGCGTTGAAGATGTCCACGCGCAGGCGCACCTGCGCGCCGGCCAGGTGGCTGCGCATCCAGCGGTCGTAGACGCGGCTGGTGGCGTCGCGCTCGAAGGCGACCCAGGGCGCGTCGCGCACCAGGGTCGCCAGCGGCTGCGGCCCTTGCGGCAACCCAGGCGCGCCGCGCAGCGCGTAGACGCGGCATTCGACGATGCCCAGGCGGCGCCCCACCAGGTGCTCGGCCACGCTGGCCGACAGACGCAGCGCGACGTCGGCCTCCTGGCGCGCCCGCGTGCCGGCGCTGTCGGTGCTGCGGCGCGAGAGGTCGGCCAGGAAGGCGTTCTCGACCACCTCCACCTCGACGCCCGGGCAGGCGCGCGCGAAGTCGGCCAGCGGCTGCGGCAGCAGGTACTCCATCACCACGAAGGCGCTCGCCACGCGCAGCGGGCCGGTGAGCTCGCGGTCGCGGCCGAGCACGCGGCGTTCGATCTCGTCGGCCTGGTCGGCCATGCGGCGCGCCTGCTCGATCACCACCGCGCCCGCCTCGGTGGGCGCGTAGCCGCCGCGCGAGCGCTCGAACAGGCGCGCGCCCAGGCGCTCTTCCAGCGCGTCCAGCCGCCGCTGCACGGTGGTGGCGTTGACGCCCAGCTGGCGCGCCGCCGCGGCCACCGAGCCGAGCTGGCCGATGGCCAGCGCGTAACGCAGGTCGCTCCAGTCCATGTCGGCCATGCGGGACCCCCGTCTTCTGCAGTTCTGCAGACTCTACTTGCACTGGCGTCGGTTGTTGGCGCGAATGCCGCCGTCTACAGTCGGCGTGTGCAGGTAAACCCGCAGACGTCGACCCGCCAGCCGCCACCGCTGCGCTTGCTGGAACGGCCCCGGCCGGCCGCCGAATCGCCGCGCACCGAGGCCCTGGCCCCGTGGCCGGCGCGCTGCTGGCAATGGTGCCGGGCGCGCTTCGGCGCCATGCGCTGAAGGCACAAGACCCGGGGGCGCGCTCGCGCGCCGCGCTCCGCATAATGGGTCTGCCCATGGAAGCGCCCGCCGCCTTTCGCCGCCAGTTGCTGGACGCGATCCCGCGCCTGCGGCGCTATGCGCGTTCGCTGGTGTTCGACCCCGGGCAGGCCGACGACCTGGTGCAGAACACGCTCGAACGCGCGCTCTCGCACTGGCACCAGTTTGACCAGACGCGCGACATGCTGGTCTGGCTGCTGTCGATCGCCCACAACGCGCACCTGGACACGCGGCGGCGCGAGAGCCGCCTCACCATCACCGACCCCGAGGAACTCGCGCGTGCGCAGGACCTGCAGGGCGGTGACCCCGGCACCGACGTCGGCCTGCGGCTGGACCTGGTGGCCGCGCTGCGCCGCCTGGGCCCCGACCAGCGCGAGGCGCTGCTGCTGGTGTGCGTGGAGCAGCTCACCTATGCCGAGGTGGCCGAGGTGATGCACATCCCGGTGGGCACCGTGATGTCGCGCGTGTGCCGCGCGCGCGCCACGCTGCGCCAGTTCCTCGAAGGCGGCGCGCGCGGCGGCACGGCCGCGCTGCGCCGCGTGAGCTGAGCATGAGCAACTCCTCGATGCCGCTGGAAGACCGCGAAGAACTGCTCTCGGCCTGGCTGGACCGCGAGCTCGAGTCCGACCCCGAAGCGCAGGCGCGCGCGCAGGCCCTGGTCGACGGCGACCCCGAAGCCGCCGCCCGCGCGCGCCAGTGGGCCGCCGACGGCGAGGCGCTGCGCGCCGCGCTCGCCCCGGCGCTCGAAGAG
>CAYVXO010000217.1:0-9383 GCA_964454485.1 uncultured Rubrivivax sp. | reverse complement strand
TCCTGCAGCGCGCCTACGACCAGCTGATCCACGACGTGGCGCTGCAGAACCTGCCGGTGGTGTTCGCGCTCGACCGCGCCGGGCTGGTGGGCGCCGACGGCGCCACCCACGCCGGCGCCTACGACATCGCCTACGTGCGCTGCGTCCCCAACTGCAGCATGCTCACGCCGAGCGACGAGAACGAATGCCGCCAGGCGCTGACCACCGCGTTCCGCCAGAACCACCCGGTGGCGGTGCGCTACCCGCGCGGCGCCGGCGTGGGCGCGGCGATCGACCCCGCGCTCGTCGAATGGCCCTGGGGCAAGGGCGTGCTCAGGCGGCACGGCACGCGCGTCGCGCTGCTCGCCTTCGGCACCGTGCTGCACCCGGCGCTGAAGGCGGCCGAGGCGCTGGACGCCAGCGTGGCCGACATGCGATTCGCCAAGCCGCTGGACGAGGCGCTGGTGCTGGATCTCGCGCGCAGCCACGACGCGCTCGTCACGGTCGAGGAAGGCTGCATCGCCGGCGGCGCCGGCAGCGCGGTGGCCGAACTGCTCTCGGCCCACGGCGTCACGATGCCGGTGCTGCACCTGGGCCTGCCCGACCAGTTCATCGAGCACGGCGACCCCGCCAAGCTGCTGTCGATGAACGGGCTCGACGCGGCCGGCATCGAGCAGTCGGTGCGCCAGCGCTTCGGCGGCGCGCGGCCGGCGCTGGCCGTCGCGTGAGCGGCGCGGCCGTTCTGCCGCTTCGAACGCTGCGATTCACCCGCCTGCCCGTGCGGGGCGGACTTTGATGTCATGCTTGCGCCTTCCATGACCAACCTCACCGACGCCCTCCACATCCCCGACACGCAGAGCGCGCGCGACGACCGCCACGTGGCGATCCAGCGCGTGGGCGTGAAGGACGTGCGCTACCCGGTGCAGATCCGCGTCGCCGGGGCGGTGCAGACCACGGCCGCCAACTGGACGCTGGACGTGGCGCTGCCGGCGGAGCAGAAGGGCACCCACATGTCGCGCTTCGTGGCCTGGCTGGACGCCGGTGCCACGCTGGACGAACCGCTCGACGCGCCGACCCTGCGCGACCGCCACGCCCAGATGCTGGCCAAGCTGCACGCGGCGGAAGGCCGCACCGAGGCCGCCTTCACCTTCTTCCTGCGCAAGCGCGCGCCGGTCTCCGGCGTGCCCAGCCTGCTGGACTACCAGGCGCGCTGGATCGCCGAGACGCGCGCCGGCAGCACGGTGGTCTGGGCCGAGGTGGGCGTGCCGGTGAAGAGCCTGTGCCCCTGCTCGAAGGAGATCTCCGACTACGGCGCGCACAACCAGCGTTCGATGGTGACGATCCGCGTCGAGCTGAAGGCCTCGATCGAATGGCACGAGCTGGTGCGTTTCGCCGAGGACAGCGCCTCGAGCGAGCTGTGGCCGATGCTCAAGCGCAGCGACGAGAAGTGGGTGACCGAGCGCGCCTACGAGAACCCGAAGTTCGTCGAGGACCTGGTGCGCGACGTGGCGCTGCGGCTCAATGCCGATGCGCGCGTCGGCCGCTATGCGGTGGACGTCGAGAACTTCGAGTCGATTCACAACCATTCCGCCTACGCCCGCATCGAGCGCGGCTGAGCGCTCTCACTGGAAGGCCGAGAGCAGCCTTTCCAGCGCCATCGTGAACGGCCCCTGCATCGCCGGCAGCGTGAGCAGGATGCCCAGCAGCCCCACGCCCAGCGTCACCGGGAAGCCGACGGCGAAGATGTTGATCTGGCTGGCCACGCGCGAGATGGCGCCCAGCACCAGGTTCACGAACAGCAGCATCGCCACCAGCGGCAGCGCGATCCACAGACCGGTGGCGAAGAGCTCGCCGCCCCAGCGCCAGGGCTGGACCTTGAGCACGAAGCCGAACGGGTCCGGGCCCACCGGGAAGGCCTGGAAGCTCTGGATCAGCGCCGCGATCACCATCAGGTGGCCGTTGATCACGATGAACAGCCACGCGATCGTGGTGCCGAAGAAGCGGCTGGTGGCGGTCGCGGTGCCGGCGGTGATGGGGTCGAAGAAGCCGGCGAAGTTCAGGCCCATCTGAAGGCCGATCACCTCACCGGCGAATTCCAGCGCCCCGAAGGCGACCCGCACCGCGAAGCCGATCGCCACGCCCACCAGCATCTGCTGCACCACCAGCATGAAGGCCAGCGGCGTGTCCAGCGCCACCGGGGCCACGGCCGGCAGCGAAGGCTGGGCGGCGAAGGCGATCAGCGCCGAAAGCCCCAGCCGCACGCGCAGCGGCACCTGGCGCGTGCCCAGCACGGGCAGCGCGACGAACAGCGCCAGCACGCGCAGGAAGGGCCAGATCAGCGGCGTGATCCAGCCGAGGATCTGCGCCTCGGTGAAGGAAATCACCGCGTCATCCGACGGCGGAAGGAATGGCCTGCAGCGTGTGCTGGATGTATTCCACCAGCGTCGTCAGCATCCACGGGCCGGCGAAGCCCAGCACCGCCACCGCGGCCAGGACCTTGGGCACGAAGGACAGCGTGGCCTCGTTGATCTGGGTGGCGGCCTGGAACACGCTCACCAGCAGGCCGACGACCAGCACCGTGAGCAGCACCGGGGCGGAGACCATCAGCAGCAGGTACAGGCCCTGCTGGCCGGCGGTGAGGACTTGGCTTGCTTCCATGGGGGGATCTTCAGGTCGCGAAGGAGGCCGCCAGCGAACCCAGCAGCAGATTCCAGCCGTCGGCCAGCACGAACAGCATCAGCTTGAAGGGCAGGGCGACGAGCACGGGCGAGAGCATCATCATCCCCAGGCTCATCAGCACGCTGGCGACGATCATGTCGATGATGAGGAAGGGCACGAAGATCATGAAGCCGATCTGGAACGCGCTCTTCAGCTCGCTCGTCACGAAGGCCGGTACCAGCACGCGCAGCGGCACGTTCTCGCTCTTCACGTCGGCCGGCAGCTTGGCGAGCTTCGCGAACAGCATCACGTCGCTCTGGCGCGTCTGCTTGAGCATGAACTCGCGCATCGGGCCCTCGCCGCGCGAGAGCGCCTCGTCGAAGGCGATCTGGTTGGCCGCAAAGGGCTGGTACGCCTGCTGGTACACACGGTCCAGCGTCGGGCTCATGACGAAGAAGGTGAGGAAGAGCGACAGCCCCACGATCACCTGGTTCGGCGGCGCGGCCTGCGTGCCCAGCGCCTGGCGAAGCAGCGACAGCACGATGACGATGCGCGTGAAGCCGGTCATCAGCAGCATCACCGCCGGCAGGAAGCTGAGCGCGGTGAAGAACAGCAGCGTCTGCACCGGCACCGAATAGCTGGTGCCGCCGGCGCCCTGGCCCACCAGCAGCGGCAGGGTGTTGTTCTGCGCGAAGGCGGGCACGGCGGCCAGCAGCGCCGCCAGCGCGACGAAACGGCTAGCGCGCATCGCCGTCCCGGCGCAGGCGCGAGAGCAGCTGCGCGAAGGCGGTGCTGGGCGCGGGCAGCGGCGGCGCGGCCTCTTCCTGCGGCAGCATCGTGTGCAGCGTGCTGATGCTGCCCGGCGTGACACCCAGCACCAGCCAGCAGCGGCTGTCGCCCGCGCCCACCTCCACCGTGACGATGCGCTGCGAGGTCGACAGCGGCAGCACCGCCACCGTGCGCATGCCGCCGGCGGCCGCGCCGCCGGCCGGCGTGCGCTTGAGCAGCCACAGCACGATCGGAATCGCGGCCACGACGGCCGCGAACCAGAACAGCGAACCCAGACCCGGCGTCATCTCGGGTGTTGCTCAGGTGCGGGAGAGGCGGCGCATGCGTTCGCTGGGCGTGACGATGTCGGTCAGGCGGATGCCGAACTTGTCGTTCACCACCACCACCTCGCCCTGCGCGATCAGGTAGCCGTTGACCAGCACGTCCATCGGTTCGCCGGCCAGCGCGTCGAGCTCCACCACCGAGCCCTGGGCGAGCTGCAGGATGTGCTTGATCGGAATGCGCGTGCGGCCCAGCTCCACGGTGAGCTGCACCGGGATGTCCAGGATCATGTTGATGTCGTTGCCGGCGTTCGTCGCCGTGGTCGGCGCGAAGCTCGTAAACGAGGCCGGCGCCACCTGCTCGGGCTGCACCTCGGTGGCGGCCTCGACCGCGCCGCCCGACTTGGATTCGGCGAGCGCCGCGGCCCACTCGGCCGCCATCGCGTCCTGCTCGGCGGCGTTGCTGTTCTCAGCTGACATGGCTTTCTCCCAGCCAGGTCATGTTCGACCCGGTCAACATGCGTTCGACTTTCAAGGCGTACTTGCCGCTGCTGGTGCCGTAGTGGCACTCGAACACCGGCACGCCGACCACCTTGGCATGGATGCTCTTCTCCAGGTCGAGCTCGATGAAGTCGCCCGGCTTGAAGGCGAGCAGCTGCTCGACGGTGGCGTCGGCGTGCGCCAGCTCGGCCACCAGCTCCACCTCGGCGGCCTGGATCTGGTTCTTCAGCAGGTTCACCCAGCGGCGATCGGGTTCGTTGGAGTCGCCCTGCATGGTCGAGTACAGGACGTCGCGGATCGGCTCCAGCGTCGAGTAGGGGATGCAGAAGTGGATGGTGCCGCTGGTGTCGCCGATCTCGAGCGTGAACGAGGTTGCCACCACGATCTCGCTGGGCGTGGCGATGTTGGCGAACTGCGGCTGCATCTCCGAGCGCTGGTAGTCCAGCTCCAGCGGGTAGATGCCGTGCCAGGCCTTGCGGTACTCGACGATGATGGTCTCGACCAGGCGCAGGATCACGCGCAGCTCGGTGGGCGAGAAGTCGCGCCCCTCGATGCGCGTGTGGTACTTGCCCTGGCCGCCGAAGAGCGCGTCGATGACGGCGAACACCACGTTCGGGTCGCAGACGATCAGCCCGTTGCCGCGCAGCGGCTTGACCGAGACGATGTTGAAGTTCGTCGGGACGACGATCTCGCGCAGGAAGGCGCTGAACTTCTGCACCTTGATGCCGCCGATCGACACCTCGGGGCTCTTGCGGATGAAGTTGAACAGGCCGATGCGGATGTTGCGCGCGAAGCGCTCGTTGATGACCTCCATCGTCGGCATGCGGCCGCGGACGATGCGCTCCTGCGCGGCGAGGTCGTAGTCGCGGATGCCCGAGCTCGGGGTCTCCTCCTGCTCGAGCTTCTGGCTCTCGCCGGTGATGCCCTGGAGCAGCGCGTCGACTTCGTCCTGCGAGAGGATCTGCTGGTTCATCGCGAGAAGGGAACGCGGGCTACTGGATGATGAAGTTGGAGAAGTGCACCGCGGTCACGGGCGATTCGGCGTGCTGCTTCTTCTTTTTCTTCTTCTTGGCCTTGGGCTTGGTTTCCTCCGGCTCGTCCTCGTCGTCGTCGACCTCGATGCCGAGCGCGCGCGCGGTCTCGCGCTGCACCTGGGCGGCGAGCTTGGTCTTGCCGTCGCGCTCCATCAGCTGGGCCGAGGTCTTGTCGGCCAGCGCGAGCAGGATGTTGTTGCGCACCGCCGGCATGTACTGCTTGAGCTGGTCGGCCACATGGGCGTCGGCCACCTCCAGCGTGATGCCCACCTGCGCGTAGCGCTCGGCGTCGCGGTCGGCCAGGTTCACGGTGAAGGGGTCCAGCGGCACGAAGGTCGGCACCGCCTTCGGGTCGTGCTTGACGGCCACCTTGGGCGGCGGCGCCTCGGACTCGCCGTCCTCGCCGTCCTCGGCGGACGACTTCTTCTTCAGCATCAGGGCGGCGCCCACCCCCACCAGCGCCAGCACCACGACGGCGGCGACGATGATGATCAGCTTCTTCTTGCCCTTCTTCGGAGCGCCGGCTTCGGCGACAGCGGCGGCGGTGGACATGGACTCTCCTTGGTGGCGCTTCGATCGGCCGCGCGGTGCCCTGTCGGGCGCCCTTCGGGCCTGTCGGCCATTGTGCGAAGCACCTGAGGGCCGAAAGCCGCGATAAGCGGCCCGATTCCGGGCCTTAAGAAGCCCGCGCCCCCCCTAGCACTGCGGGCGCCGATCCCCGCGTTCCGAGGGTGTCTCGCGCAAATGCGCTGCCTACGATGACGAGGTCTTGTGCGGACCCGGTCGCGACCCGGGCCGCGTCAGGTTTCACCGTCAGCACACCGAGGGATCCCGCATGCATCACCAAGCTTCTGTCCACCGACCCCAATTGCGCGCCACCGCGCGCGCCGCCATGGCCACCCTGGGCATGGCCCTGGTCCTGCCGCTGGCGGGCTGCTTCCTCGACGCGACACCGGGCGCCGGCACCACCACCGGCGGCAACACGGGCGGCGGTGGCGGCGGAGGCGGCGGCGACGGCAGCGAGACCACGGTCAGCGGCTTCGTCGTCAAGGGGCCGGTCGCCGGTTCCACCGTCACCGCCTACCAGCTCAAGGACGACGGCACCCTGGGCGACGCGCTCGGCACCGGCACCACCGGCGCCGACGGCAGCTACCGCATCACGCTGCGCACCAGCTGGACCGGCGCGGTGGCGATCGTCGCCGCCGGCGGCACCTACGTGAGCGAGACCGACGGCGCCACGGTCACCAAGACCTCAGATCTGCTGGCGGTGATCCCGTCGCTCGCCGGCGGCAGCACCAGCGACGTCGCCGTCACCCCGCTCACCGACATGGTGGCCGCGCGCGCCCGTTCGCTCATGGGCAGCGGCAAGGCGCTCAGCGACGCGCTCGGCGACGCCTACACGCTGGTCGGCAAGACCTACGGCGTGCCGTCCGACAAGATCGCCTCGCTGGTGCCCAAATTCGACAAGCCATCGCTGGGCACGAGCGAGTTCACCACCGGCGTCGTGCTGGGTTCGCTGGACGCCTGCGACAAGCTGCTGCCGGCCAGCGCGCGCGGCAGCCTGTTCCGCGCCATCTCCGACGACCTGTCCGACGGCGTGTTCGACGGCAAGAAGAACGGCGTGCCGATCCCCATCAGCGGCGGCAGCCTGCTCAGCCGCACCGCCGGCACCTCCGACTTCCTGGCCTGCGTGGCCAGCTACAGCACCACCGGCAAGGCGGTGGTCGACGCCGGCATCACGCCGACCGAGATCGCGCCCGCGGTGACCGCCGTGCGCACCGGCATCACCAACAGCACCGCCACCCAGGGCACGGGCCTGTCTTCCGGCAGCTCGGGCGCGATCTCCACCCTGGCCTACGGCGGCAAGCAGTGGCTCTTCCTGGCCGCGCGCTCGCAAGGCGTGGTGGCGGTGGACATCACCGACCCGACGGCGGCTTCGCCGACGGTGAAGGTGTTCTCCAGCCTCGTGGCCACCAACTTCGGCGGGCTCGAGATCGGCGGCGTCGTGCCGCTGGTCGGCGCCGACCACCCGCAGCTGCTGGTCTACGCATACGGCAGCAAGCACGTCGCGCTCATCAACGCCGACACCGGCGCGGTCGAGTACGAAGCCAACCTGCCGCTCACGGCGACCAGCCCGGTCGGCTTCTCGGGCGGCAGCGCCTACATCGCCGGTGCCATTCCCGACACCGGCCGCGACGGCGTCTGGCTGGCCACCGCCGACGGCTACCTCTTCTTCGACCGCGCGACGCGCACGCTGGGCACCAAGTACACCTACAGCGCGCCGGCCCAACTGGCGGAGAACCTGGGCGGCGACATCCCGCACAACACGTTGTTCGCGGCCAACTACGCTCCCGGCGTGCAGCTGGTCGACCTGGTCGGCGGCACCTCGTACTACTTCGACGGCACGCCGTTCAGCAACGCCTTCCCGAACATGTACGAGCCCGACGGCGGCTCGGTCGACAGCGGCTACCAGGTGGGCATCGTCACCAACGAGGACAGCCCCGACGTCGCGCTGATCAACCTGAAGACGGTGGTCAAGACCGACGCCGGCACGGGCGGCCGCAGCACCTTCGTGCCGGGCACCGGCGGTTCGGTGGCGCTGAGCCTGGGCACCCCCACCATCAGCGGCTCGGCGGTCGACAGCGACACCCACCTGGCGCTGTTCATGGCCGGCTACTCGTCGGACGTGGCGGTGGGCCGCATCCAGGACCCGTCGGCGGGCGGCACCTGGCAGGGCCTGAGCGACTGGCGCTTCGTGCGCGGCCTCACCGGCTACAGCTACGCGCGCGACCCGCACGCGGTGGCGGTGGTGAAGAACCTCAGCAACCTGCAGGCCTACGGCTACCTGCTTGACGGCGGCGTCCACAAGACCTTCCAGATCGACATGGCGGCCTTCCTCACGGCGCCGGCCGTGGGCGGCACCGGCACCAACGCCAAGCAGCTCTCCACCGACCCCACCACCACCGGGATCGTGAAGGCGATCTCCTGGTAAGCCGGGGCCCGCGCGCTCAGGCGTAGACGTCGACCACGCCGCGCGGCGCCCAGCGCTGCGCGGCGCCGGCGGCGCCCGCCACCGACCCGATGGGGCCGTCGTCGTCGCGGTCGCCCGGCCGGCCGCCCTTGGAGGACGGCTCGCCCTGGTTCTGCTGGCGCGACTGCTCGAACACGCCGCCGCCGGTGAGCGTGAGTCCGCTCTCGCGCAGCGCGCCGGCCAGCGCCGGCAGCGCCTGCTCGAGCGCCTGGCGCGTGGGCGCCTGTTCGGCCGACATCGTGACCTGCGCGCTCGAGCCGTCGATCTGGATCTGCACCGTCACCGGGCCCATCTCGGCCGGGTTCAACTGCAGGCGCGCTTCCTGCACGCCTTCACGCACCAGCAGGCTCACCTGCGCGCCGACCGCGGGCGCGAATTCCGGGCTGCCCAGCGGCGCGGCGACATGGGCGTCGCGCACGTCGGCGCCGGGCGCGGCCGACGGTGCCGGCGCGGAAGCCACCGGCACCGCCTGCGCGAGCGCCTGCATGGCGAAATCGGACTCGGAGCCGGCCTTGCGCGACTTCGTCGCCGGTTCGGCGTCGGCCGTGGCGCGCAGCGCCGACGACGCCGCGTCGGCCGCGCCGCGCAACGGGTCGGCGGCCGCTTCGCGCCCCGCGGGGCGTCTGCCCTCGCCGCCGGCGGCAGCGTCGATCGCCGTGGCGGCGTCGGCCCCCTTGCGCGCTTCGCCGCGCGACGCGGGGGTCTCGTTGCGCGCTGCGGCCTGGCCCAGCAGGCCGGCGAGCAGCGATGACGCGTCGCCCGCGAGCGCGCTGTCGTCGGTCCGGGCCTCGGTGTCCTTGCCGTCGGTGGCGGCGGCCGGGTCGGCGTCGGCGAGCAGGCGCGAAGCGTCGACCGCGCGCGCCAGCCGCTGGTCGCGCTGGGTCGTGGTCTCGCCCTTGGCCGCCTCGCGCGGGGTGCGCGGGTGCTCGCCGGCGGCCGCCGGGCGCGCTGGCGGGGTGTCCTTGGGCGCTTCGTGGCCCTGGCGTGCCTGCTGCAGTTCGCGCGCGAAGGGTGCGTCGTCGCTGCCGGCCGGCGGGCTGCTCTGCGGACCCGGGGTCGGCGCCGGGCTCGGGGTGGCGGCGATCGGAGGGAGGACAGGGCTCGTCATCGCGGGGCCTTTCAATGGTGGAC
>CAYVXO010000216.1:0-9509 GCA_964454485.1 uncultured Rubrivivax sp. | reverse complement strand
AGCCAGATCTCGCGCATGTCGGCGGCCAGCTTGCCGCGGCCGGAGATGTCGCCGATGCGGGCGTCGAACACGGCGTCGATGGCCTGCTGCAGCGCCGGGAACGGCGACTCGCCGGCGGCGCGCAGGGCGCTCCAGCGCTCCTGCACGTCGTGCCAGAGCATGCAGGCCAGCAGGAAGCTGGGCACCACGCTGCGCCCTTCGGCGACGCGGCGGTCGGTGTTCTCGAGCGCGCCGCGCACGAAGGCTTCGCGCACCGGGTTCGTCTTCGAGCCGGCGAGCGCCGCCTCCAGCACCGGGAACACGCCGCGGTCCAGGCGGTGCTTCTTCAGTTCCTCCACGCTCTTCACCGCGTGGCCGGTCTGCAGCAGCTTGACCATCTCGTCGAACAGGCGCGAAGCGGGCACGTTGGCCAGCAGCGGCACCATGCGCTGGATGGGCGCCTCGGTCGCGGGGTCGAGCGCGAAGCCCAGCTTGGCGGCGAAGCGCACGATGCGCACGATGCGCACCGGGTCCTCGCGGTAGCGCGTCTCGGGGTCGCCGATCATGCGCAGCAGCCGCCCGCGCGCGTCGGCGAAGCCGCCGTGGTAATCGACGACGGTCTGCGTCGTCGGGTCGTAGTACATCGCGTTGATGGTGAAGTCGCGCCGCGCCGCGTCTTCCACCTGCGGGCCCCAGACGTTGTCGCGCAGCACGCGGCCGCTGGCGTCGACCACGTGCTGCTTGTCGGCGATCTGGCCCTTGGCGGTCTTCTCGTTGCCGTCCACCTGCTCGGCCGCGCTCGCGTCGAGGTAGGCGCGGAAGGTGGAGACCTCGATCACCTCGTGCTCGCGGCCGCGGCCGAAGATCACGTGCACCAGACGGAAGCGGCGGCCGATGATGAAGGCGCGCCTGAAGAGCGCCTTCACCTGCTCGGGCGTGGCGTCGGTGGCGACGTCGAAGTCCTTCGGGCGCAGCCCCACCAGCAGGTCGCGCACCGCGCCGCCGACGATGTAGGCCTGGTGGCCGGCGTCCTTGAGCGTCTTCACGACGCGCACGGCGTTGTCGTCCAGCAGCTTGGGGTCGATGCCGTGGCGGTCGGCGCCGATCTCCTCGCGCCGGCCGATCGGGATGGCGGGCACGGCCGGGGTGGCCGGGGCGGCGGCCGGGGCCGGCGCTTCCTTGCCGAGCAGACGCTTGATGAGCTTCTTGATCATTCGAAGAGGTTCAGGATCGGCCAGCCGCGCGCCAGCGCCAGTTCGCGCAACGCATGGCCGGGGTTGGTGGCCACCGGGTGGCTCACGTGCTCGAGCAGCGGCAGGTCGTTGGTGGAGTCGCTGTAGAAGGTGCTGCGCTCGAAGTCGGCCAGCGTGCGGCCAACGCCCGCCAGCCATTGCACCACGCGTTCGATCTTGCCTTCGCGGAAGGCAGGCCGGCCGCGGATGGCGCCGGTGGCGCGGCCGGCGGCGTCGCGCTCGAGTTCGGTCGCGATGAGGGTGGCGACGCCGAAGCAGTCGGCGATCGGCCGCGTGATGAAGTCGTTGGTGGCGGTGACGATGGCCAGCAGGTCGCCGGCGCGGCGGTGGCGTTCGACGAGTTCGAAGGCGGCCGGCTTCAGCGCCGGGCGGATGACCTCGTCGACGAAGCGTGCCTGCAGCGCCGCCTGCGCGGCGCCGTCCAGTGCGCGCCAGGGCGCGGTGCAGAACTCGACGTAGGCGCCGATGTCCAGCCGGCCGGCCTGGTAGTCGGCGTAGAAGGCGTCGTTGCGGCGCCGGTAGCTCTCGCCTTCGGCCAGGCCGGCGGCGACGACGAACTCGCCGAACGAGTGGTCGGAATCGATCGGCAGCAGCGTGCCGTCGAGGTCGAACAGCGCCAGCCTCACGTCGAGCGCCCGCCGGTGGCCAGCGCGGCGTCCTCGGCTTCCTCGGCCAGCATGGCCCGCACCAGCGGCACCGTCACCGCGCGCGATCGCGCCAGCGCGTATTCGTCCAGCCGGTCGAGCAAGGCCATCAGGTGCTTGAGGTCGCGCGGGAAGCGCGTCAGCAGGTGGTTCATCACCTCGTCGGAAAGGAACACGCCGCGGCGGTCGCCTTCGCGGCGCAGCGCGGCGCGCGTCTCGCTCTCCGACAGCGGGTGCATCGCGAACACGTGGCCCCAGCCGAGGCGGGTACGCAGGTCGTCGCGCAGCGGCAGGTCCACCGGCGGCAGCCGCCCGGCGGCGGCGACCTGCACGCCTTCGGCCGCGGCCTCGACGAAGAGCGCGAAGGCGGCCTGCTGCTCGGCGGCGGAGAGCTCGTCGCAGCGGTCGATGACGACCAGCGACCAGCCGGGCGCCAGCGCCCAGGGCACGGGGTCGCCGGCACCGAACCAGCCCAGGCGCTGGCCGTTGTGCTGCACGGCGTGCGCCAGCGAGCGCAGCAGGTGCGTCTTGCCGCTGCCGGAGGGGCCCCACAGATAGACCGGCGCCGAGGGCATGGCCAGCCGGCGCAGGTGGTCCAGCGCCGGGCTGTTGGTGCCGGGCAGGAAGCTGTCGAAGGTCGGCAGCGGGTCCAGGCCGATGGCGAGCGGGATCTGTCGCATCGGGCTCAATGCAGCGGCGGCCGCTCGCGCAGCTCGGCCAGGCGCAGGCGCAGCGCCGGGGCGTCCTCCGCCTGCGGGCGGTGTTCCAGGTACGTGGCCAGGTCGGCCGCGGCGGCCTCGGTGCGGCCCATGGAGGCGAGCGCCAGCGCCCGGTCGCGCCTTTCCTCCCAGCCCTGGGGCAGCAGCACCACCAGGCGGTCGAGCACCGCCACCAGGCGCGGCCAGTCGGCCGCCGTGCGATGGATCTCCTTCAGGTTGCGCAGCAGCCGCGCGATCACGTCGCGCGGCGGCGCCGACTGCAGGAACAGCCCGAGCGGCGCCTCGAACTCGCCCACCAGCCCGCGCTGGCGGCGGTAGGGAGCGAGCCGCTCGTCGAGTTCCTCGCGCGACAGCGAATGGCCGCTGAAGGGGTCGATCACGACCTCGCCGCGCGGCATGCGCAGCTTCACCAGGAAGTGGCCCGGGAACGAGACGCCGTGCGCGGTGAGGCCGATCTGGGTGGCGATCTCGATGTAGACCAGCGCCAGCGTGATGGGGATGCCGCGGCGCGTCTTCAGCACCTCGGGCAGGTAGCTGTTGCGCGGGTCGTAGTAGTCGTTGACGTTGCCGGCGAAGCCCAGCTCGTGGAAGAAGTAGCGGTTGAGCAGGCGCAGCTTCTGCATCGGGGCGACGTCGGCGTGCAGGCGCTTCTTCAGCCGGTCGGCCAAGGTGTCGATCTCGGCCAGCGTCTGCTGCGGGTCCAGGCGCGGGTCGGCGTCCTGCGCCACCGCGACGGCGGCCTCGATGACCGAGAAGCTGGTGTCGTCGGCCACCAGCGCCGAGAAGTACTCCAGCGCGGTCGGCGCCTCGAAGTGCAGGGAACCCGCCATGGCCTTCAGTGTAGGTCAGGCGCGGCGCGCGAACTGCCGCAGGTCCAGCCCGCTGGCCGCCAGGACCGCGAAATAGAGCGCCGCGACGCCGGCCAGCACGCCGGCGATCGCGGCCGCCCGCTGGCCGGGGTGCGCCTGCAGGCCGATCCAGTCGATGCCCTGGGCGGCCCAGGCCAGCGCCGCGCCCAGCACGGCGCAGGCCAGCACCACGCGCAGCGCGAACGCGCTCCATCCGGGCGCCGGCCGGTAGACGCCGCGCCGCAGCAGGCCGGCCAGCAGCAGGCCGGCGTTGAGCCAGGCGCCCAGGCCGATCGACAGCGCCAGCCCGGCATGGCCGATGAAGGGCACCAGCACGGCGTTCATCGCCTGCGTCGCGGCCAGCACGCCGATGGCGATCTTCACCGGCGTCTTCGTGTCGGCACGGGCGAAGAAGCCCGGCGCGAGCACCTTCACGCCGACGAGCCCCATCAGGCCGACACCGTAGCCCATGAGCGCGCGCGTCGACTGCTGCACGTCGTGGGCGGTGAAGGCACCGTGGTGGAACAGCACGGCGATCATCGGCATCGGGAACACGACGAGCGACACCGCGCAGGGCAGCGCCAGCAGCAGCACCAGGCGCAGGCCCCAGTCCAGCAGCGCCGAATAGCGCTCGGCGTCGTCGCGGCCCTGCGCGGCCGAGAGTTGCGGCAGCAGCACCACGCCCAGCGCCACCCCCAGCAGCGCGGTGGGGAACTCCATCAGGCGGTCGGCGTAGGTGAGCCAGGAGACGGCGCCGGTGCCGATCTGGGAGGCGATCTGGGTGTTGATGAGCAGCGACAGCTGCGCAACCGAAACCCCCAGCAGCGCCGGCGCCATGCGGCCCAGCACCTCGTGCACGCCCGGGTGGTGCCAGGCGCGGCGCAGGCCGGCGGGCGTGAAGCCCAGGCGCGGCAGCAACCCGACCCGGGCGAGCGCCGGCAGTTGCACCGCCGCCTGCAGCACGCCGCCGGCCATGACGCCGAAGGCGAGCGCCAGCACGGATTCGAAGCCATGCGCCTTCAGCCAGGGCGTGCCCCACCACGCTGCGCCGATGACCGAGAGGTTCAGCAGCACCGGCGTGGCCGCCGGCACCGCGAAGCGTCGCCAGGTGTTCAGGATGCCGGCCGCCAGCGCCACCATCGACATGAAGCCGATGTAGGGGAACATCCAGCGCGTCATCAGCACCGCCAGGTCCAGCCGTTCCAGGCCGGCGGCCATCACCCACACCAGCACCGGCGCGCCGACCACGCCCAGCGCGCAGGTGGCCAGCAGCACCCAGGCCAGCACGGTGGCGACGGCGTCGACCAGCGCGTGGGTGGCCGCGTCGCCGTCGCGTTCGCGCGTGGCCGCCAGCAGCGGCACGAAGGCCTGCGAGAAGGCGCCCTCGGCGAACAGGCGCCGGAACAGGTTCGGGATGCGGAAGGCGACGTTGAACGCGTCGGTGGCGGCACTGGCGCCGAAGAAGCCGGCCACCAGCATCTCGCGCACGAGTCCGGTGACGCGGGACGCCAGGGTCAGCAGGGAGACGGTGGAGGCGGCCCGCAGCAGGTTCACGTGGCCCGGGATTATAGGCAACCGCTCTCCGCCGCCTGCCGCTGTGCTAGACTTGCGGACTTTGCAGAAAAGCCCCCAGCTCTAGAACGCCATGGCCACCTCGTCCAAAGCCAAGAAGAAGACCGTCCGTCTCGCCTCGGGGCGCAAGCGTGCGCGCCAGGACGGCAAGCTCAACGCTGCCAACTCGGCGCTGCGTTCGCGCTTTCGCACCGTGGTGAAGAACGTCGCCAAGGCGGTGGCCGGCGGCGACAAGGCGAAGGCGAGCGAGACCTTCAAGTCGGCGCAGAGCGTCATCGACTCGGTGGCCGACAAGGGCATCTTCCACAAGAACAAGGCCGCGCGCCTGAAGAGCCGCCTGGCCGCCAAGGTGAAGGCGCTGGCGCTCGCGTAACGGCTTCGCCAGACCACAAGAGCGGGCCTGCATTGCAGGCCCTTCTTGTTTTCAGCCCGCCTCGCCCGGGGCCAGGTCGCGCGTGCGCAGCTCGTTGTCGCGCGCGAAGTTGATGACGAAGTCCCAGGCCATCGGCTCGATGTCCTTCAAGGCCTCGTTCACCAGCACACCCTTCACGCCGTCGATGATGCGCGGCACGCAAAAGGGCGAATAGCCGATGTGCGCCCCCGGCCGGGCGGCTGCGCCGCCGGGCCGGAAGCTGGACATCGCGCCGGCCAGCCGCTCGGCCCAGTCGCTGGGGCGAAAGGGCTTGCCGTCCCTGGTCGTGCCCTGGATGAAGACCTGGCGTGGCGGTGGTAGGGTCATCGGCTGCCGCGGATTGTGCCCGCAATCTGCTGCAGCGCAGCACGCGCGGGGCGCCGCGTAAAATGAATTCGGCGGCCGGCGCGCGATCCTGAGGGTGGCGCGCCGGCTTTCTTCCCTGCGCCGTTCACGAAAAGGATGCCCGCATGAACGCCCCCGAGCCCGCCGTCGTCTCCCCCATGCCGCACGTGATGAACACGTACGGCCGACTGCCGCTGGCGCTGACCCATGGCCGCGGCTGCTGGGTCTGGGACACGGAAGGCCGACGCTACCTGGACGGCCTGGGCGGCATCGCCGTCAACACCCTGGGCCACGGCCACCCGAAGCTGGTGCCGGCACTGCAGGACCAGGTGGCGAAGATGATCCACTGCAGCAACTACTACGAAGTGCCGCTGCAGGAACAGCTGGCCGCGAAACTGTGTGCCATCTCGGGCCTGTCGGCCGCGTTCTTCTGCAACAGCGGGCTGGAAGCGAACGAAGGCGCGATCAAGATCGCGCGCAAGTACGGCCACGACCGCGGCATCACGCGGCCGGAGATCATCGTCTACGAGAAGGCCTTCCACGGCCGCAGCATCGCCACCCTCTCGGCCACCGGCAACCCGAAGGTGCAGAAGGGCTTCGAGCCGCTGGTCGAAGGCTTCGTGCGCGTGCCGCTGAACGACCTGGGCGCGGTGCAGGAAGTGGCGCGCACGAACCCGAACGTCGTCGCCGTGTTCCTGGAGGTGATCCAGGGCGAAGGCGGCATCAACCAGACGCGCGCCGAGTACCTGCGCGGCCTGCGCCAGCTGTGTGATGAACGCGGCTGGCTGCTGATGCTGGACGAGGTGCAGTGCGGCCTGGGCCGCACCGGCAAGTGGTTCGCCCACCAGTGGGCCGGCATCGTGCCCGACGTGATGCCGCTGGCCAAGGGCCTGGGCTCGGGCGTGCCGATCGGCGCCATCGTCGTCGGCCCCAAGGCCAAGGACGTGCTGGGCCCCGGCAACCACGGCACCACCTTCGGCGGCAACCCGCTGGCCATGCGCGCCGGCGTCGAGACGCTGAAGATCGTCGAGGAAGAGCGCCTGCTCGAGAACGCCGCCGCCGTGGGCGCGCTGCTGCGCGAGGCGCTGGAGAGCGGCCTGAAGGGCGAGAAGGGCGTGGTCGAGTTCCGCGGCCAGGGCCTGATGATCGGCATCGAGCTCGACCGCCCCTGCGGCGTGCTGCTGCAGCGCGCCGCCGAGGCGGGCCTGATGATCAGCGTCACCGCCGACCGCGTGATCCGGCTGCTGCCGGCGCTCATCCTCAGCGCCGACGAAGCGCGCCAGATCGCCGCCATCCTGGTGCCGCTGGTGAAGCGGTTCCTCGCCGAAACGCCATGAAGCCCGGGCATTCGCTGATGAAGCACTACCTGCAGTTCAAGGACTTCCGCGCCGAGGAATACGCCTACCTCTTCGACCGCGCGCGCATCATCAAGTCGCGCTTCAAGAACTACGAGCGCTACCAGCCGCTGGTCGACCGCACGCTGGCGCTGATCTTCGAGAAGGCCAGCACGCGCACCCGCGTGAGCTTCGAGGCCGGCATGTACCAGATGGGCGGCTCGGTGGTGAACCTCACCGCCAGCGACAGCCAGTTCGGCCGCGACGAGCCGGTGGAGGACGCGGCGCGTGTCATCAGCCGCATGGTCGACATCGTGATGATCCGCACCTTCGAGCAGGCGAAGATCGAGCGCTTCGCCGCCCACTCGCGGGTGCCGGTCATCAACGGGCTCACCAACGAGTACCACCCCTGCCAGATCCTGGCCGACATCTTCACCTTCATCGAGCACCGCGGCAGCATCGCCGGCAAGGTGGTGGCCTGGGTCGGCGACGGCAACAACATGGCCAACACCTGGCTGCAGGCGGCCGACATCCTGGGCTTCACGCTGCACGTGAGCACGCCCAGCGGCTACGAGATCGACCCCCAGGTGGCCGGCGTGCACAACCCGAAGTGCGTCAGGTTCTTCCGCAGCCCGGCCGCCGCCTGCGAAGGCGCCCACCTGGTCACCACCGACGTCTGGACCAGCATGGGCTTCGAGGCCGAGAACGCGGCGCGCCAGAAGGCCTTCGCCGACTGGTGCATCGACGAGCAGATGATGCAGCTGGCGCAGAAGGACGCGCTGTTCATGCACTGCCTGCCGGCACACCGCGGCGAGGAGGTCGCCGCCGAGGTCATCGACGGGCCGCAGTCGGTGGTCTGGGACGAGGCCGAGAACCGGCTGCACGTGCAGAAGGCGCTCATGGAATATCTTCTGATCGGACGGATCGGCTGATGGACGCCGCCACGCTGCTCGCCCTGGCGCGCGACGAGGCGCATGACCTGCGCGACGAAGCCGCGCTGCGCCGCGTGTATGCGGCCCGACCCAGCGCGGCGTCGATCGCCAAGGTGGCCGACCACGTGCACCCGCTGTACCGGCGCTGGATCGAGGCCTCGCCCTTCGCGGTGCTGGCCACGGTGGGCGAAGCGGGCCTGGACACCTCGCCGCGCGGCGACGCGCCCGGCTTCGTGCACGTGGCCGACGAACGCACGCTGCTGCTGCCGGACCGGCGCGGCAACCAGCGCATCGACAGCCTGAAGAACATCGCGCGCGACCCGCGCGTGGCGCTGCTGTTCCTGGTGCCCGGCGCCGGCGAGGCGTTGCGCGTGAACGGGCGCGCGCGCATCAGCGCCCTGCCCGCGCTGTGCGAAGCGTTCGCGGTCGACGGCAAGGCGCCGGCCTCGGTGCTGGTGGTCGAGGTGGCGAGCGTGTTCTTCCAGTGCGCGCGGGCGATCCAGCGTTCGGCCCTGTGGGACCCGGCGCGCCACGTCGCGCCGGGCACGCTGCCCACGCCGGGGCAGATCCTGCAGGCGCTCTCGGCCGAGCCCTTCGACGGCGGCGCCTACGACGCGGCGCTGCCGGCGCGCCAGGCTTCGACGCTCTACTGACGCATCAGTAGGTGGCGCGGCCGCCGGTGATGTCGAACACGGCGCCGGTGGAGAAGCTGCAGTCCTCGCTGCACAGCCAGGCCACCATGGCCGCGATCTCGTCGGGCATCAGGAAGCGCCCCATCGGGATCTTGCCCAGCATGTAGGCGATGTGCTGCTCGGTCATCTGGTCGAACATGGCCGTCTTGGCCACCGCCGGCGTCACCGCGTTCACCAGCACGTTCTTCGTCGCCAGCTCCTTCGCCAGCGACTTGGTGAGCGCGATCAGCCCTGCCTTGCTGGCGCTGTAGTGGCTGGCGTTCGGGTTGCCTTCCTTGCCCGCCACCGAGGCGATGTTGACGATGCGCCCCCAGCCGCGTTCGGCCATGCGCGGCGCCAGGTGGCGGCAGGTCAGGTAGGGCGCGACGAGGTTGACCTCGATCACGCGGCGCCAGACCGCCGGGTCCAGTTCCCAGGTCGTCGCGTTGCCGCCGGTGATGCCGGCGTTGTTGACCAGGATGTCGACCGCGCCCGCCCGGTTCGTCGCCGCGCCCACCGCCGCGTCGTCGGTGAGCTCGACCACCTCGCCCACGGCGCCCGGCAGCGCGGCACAGGCCTCGCGCAGCTTGGCGGCATCGATGTCCCACAGCACCAGGCGCGCACCGCTGGCCTGCAGCCGCTGCGCGATGGCCAGGCCGATGCCCTGCGCGCCGCCGGTGACGACCGCGACGCGGCCTTTCAGATCGATCTGGTTCACTGCATTCCCCTCAATGCCGCCGGGTTCGAGGCCTGGTCGGCGATGTACTGGCGGATGATGTCCTCGAAGCTCGTCTCCGGCG
>CAYVXO010000215.1:0-9540 GCA_964454485.1 uncultured Rubrivivax sp. | reverse complement strand
CCGACTGGATCGCCTCGCAGCTGGCGGTGGGGTTTCCGGAACTCAAGCGATGAACAACCGGCGCGAAGCTCTGCTGGCGCTGGCCTCGTTGGCTGCCCTCGCGAGCGGCTGCGCCGTGGCGCCGCCGCGCGGCAGCGGCGACCTCGGCGTCGTCGTGCAGCGCGAGCGCGGCGCGCTCACGGTGGTGGACACCAGCGCGCGCACCGTGCTGGGCGAGATCACCGGCCTGGGCGATCTCTCGCACGCCTCGGTCGTCTTCGCGCGCGACGGCGCCACGGCCTACGTCTTCGGCCGCGACGGCGCGCTCAGCAAGGTCAACCTGCTCTCGCGCCGCGTCGAAGCGCGCGTGCAGCAGGCCGGCAACTCGATCGGCGGCGCCATCTCGCAGGACGGCCGCCTCGTCGCGGCGCAGAACTATACGCCTGGCGGCGTGAAGGTGTTCGACGCCAGGACGCTCGCGCTCGTCGCCGACCTGCCGGCCGAAGTGAACGGCAAGCGCTCGCGCGTGGTGGGTCTGGTCGACCTGCCCGGCAGCCGCTTCGCCTACAGCCTGTTCGACGCCGACCAGATCTGGATCGCCGACCTGGCCGACCCCGCGGTGCCGCGCATCACGCGCTTCGAAGGCATCGGCCACCAGCCCTACGACGCGCTCGTCACGCCCGACGGGCGCCACTATCTGGCCGGCCTGTTCGGCGAGGACGGCCTCGCGCACATCGACCTGTGGGCGCAGACGCCGAAGGTGCAGCGCGTGCTGGCCGGCTACGGCCGCGGCGAGCAGCCGCTGCCGGTCTACAAGATGCCGCACCTGCGCGGCTGGGCGGTCGCCGGCCGCAACGCCTACCTGCCCGCCATCGGCCGCCACGAGGTGCTGGTGGTCGACACGCAATCCTGGGCCGAGGTCGGCCGCATCCCGGTCGCCGGCCAGCCGGTGTTCGTGATGGCGCGCCCCGACGGCCGCCAGGTGTGGGTCAACTTCGCGGTGCCCGACTACAGCCGCGTGCAGGTGATCGACACCCAGACGAACCGCGTCGCCGCCACGCTGGCGCCCGGCCGCGCCGTGCTGCACCTGGAGTTCACGCCGCGCGGCGAGGCGGTGTGGATCAGCTGCCGCGACGACGACCGCGTCGTCGTCGTCGACACCGAAAGCCTGCAGACCCTGGCCACGCTGGCGGTGGACGCGCCGAGCGGCATCTTCTTCACCGCGCGCGCGGGGCGCATGGGCTTGTGAACGCCGTGGACGACCTGGCCCTGCTCAACGACTGGCAGCGCGGCTTCCCGCTCGAAGCCGAGCCCTTCGCGCGCATCGCGCAGGCGCATGGGCTGCCGGCGGCCGGCGTGCTGGCGCGCTACCGCGCGTGGGCCGCCGACGGCACGCTCTCGCGCGTGGGCGGCGTGTTCGCCGCCGGGGCCGGCGGCGCCGGCCTGCTGGCCGCGATGGCGGTGCCGCGCGAGCGGCTCGAAGCGGTGGCCGCCATCGTCAGCGCCCACCCCGGCGTCAACCACAACTACGAGCGCGAGCACGCCTGGAACCTGTGGTTCGTGGTCGGCGCCGCCGACGCCGCGGCCGCCGCGCGCGTGCTCGACGAGCTCGAAACCGCCACCGGCTGCGCCACGCTGCGGCTGCCGATGCGGCGCGCCTACCGCATCGACCTCGGCTTCGACCTGCGCGGCGCGCTCGCCGCCAGCCCCACCGGCACGCGCGGCGAGGCGCCGGCCCCGCTGGCGCGCAGCGACTGGCCGCTGGCCGCGCTGGCCGAACGCGGGCTGCCGCTCGTCGAGCGGCCGTACGACGCGTGGGCCGGCACGCTGGGCACCGCGCCCGAAGAGGTCACCGCCACCCTCGAACGCTGGCTCGCCGAGGGCACGCTCAAGCGCTTCGGTGCCGTGGTGCGCCACCACGAGCTGGGTTTCGCGGCCAACGCGATGGCGGTGTTCGACGTGCCCGACGACGCGGTCGACGCCTGCGGCGAACGACTTGCGCGCGAGAGCGCGGTCACGCTGGCCTACCGGCGCGAGCGCGCGCGCGGCTGGCCCTACAACCTGTTCTGCATGCTGCACGGCCGCGACCGCGAATCGGTGCGGCAGGCGCTGGAAGGCGTGCGCCGGCGCAGCGGCCTGGCGGCGGCGGGGCACGACGTGCTGTTCTCGCGCCGCCGCTTCAAGCAGACCGGCCCGCGCCGCTTTGCAGCCCCCGAGGAGCTTTGCCATGCAGCCTGAACGCAGCACCTGGCTCGACGACACCGACGCGCGCCTGGTCAACCACCTGCAGGAAGGTTTTCCGCTCGTGGACCGGCCGTTCGCCGCCGTCGCCGCCGAGCTGGGGCTGGGCGAGGACGAGGTCATCGAACGCCTGCGCCGCCTGCTGGCGCAGGGCGTGCTCACGCGCTTCGGGCCGCTGTTCCAGATCGAGCGTGCCGGCGGCCAGTTCGTGCTGGCGGCGATGGCGGTGCCAGAGTCGAAGTTCGACACCGTCGCCGCCCAGGTCAACGCCTGGCCCGAGGTGGCGCACAACTACCGCCGCGAACACCGGCTGAACATGTGGTTCGTGGTCGCCGCCGAGTCGCCGCAGGCCGCGCGCCTGGTGCTCGAACGCATCGAGGACCAGACCGGGCTGGACGTGCTGGCCTTCCCGAAGGAACGCGAGTACGCGGTCGAGCTGAAGCTCGACGCACGTGCCGACCAGGGCAATTCCCATGCTGTCTGAATTCGACCGCCGACTCGTCGCCGCCACCCAGGGCGGGCTGCCGCTGGTGGCCCGGCCCTACGAGGCGGTCGGCGCCATGCTCGGCGTGAGCGGCGAGGTGGTGCGCGAGCGGCTGGCCGCGATGCAGGCCGAAGGCCTGATCCGGCGCATCGGCGCGGTGCCCAACCACTACCGGCTGGGCTACGGCGCCAACGGCATGAGCGTGTGGGACGTGGACGACGCCCTCGTGGACACGCTGGGCGAACGCGTCGGCGCCCTGGCCGGCGTGAGCCACTGCTACCGCCGCCCGCGCCACGCGCCCGGCTGGCCCTACAACCTGTTCGCGATGCTGCATGGCCGCACGCGCGAGGCGGTGGAACAGCAGGCCGCGGCCATCGCCACCCTGCTGGGCGACGCCTGCCGCGGGCACGAGATCCTGTACTCCACCGCCATCCTGAAGAAGACCGGCCTGCGCCTGAGGGAAGACTGATGTTCCGCATCTCGCATTTCATGCAACTGCTGGCCGAGGCCGAGCGCAGCGGCCGCATGGCGCCGGCGCGGCGCCGCGTGCCGCCCGGGCCGGTGGTCATCTGGAACCTGATCCGGCGCTGCAACCTCACCTGCAAGCACTGCTACGCCTTCAGCGCCGACCACGAATACGCGGGCGAACTCGGCACGCAGGAGGCCTTCGCGGTGCTGGACGACCTGAAGGCCTTCGGCGTGCCGGCGCTGGTGCTTTCCGGCGGCGAACCGCTGCTGCGGCCCGACCTGTTCGAGATCGCGGCACGCGCGAAGGCGCTGGGCTTCTACACCGGGCTGTCGACCAACGGCACGCTGATCGACGAACCGATGGCCGACCGCGTGGCCGCCGCCGGCTTCGACTACGTGGGCATCAGCCTGGACGGCCTGGCCGCCACCCACGACAGGTTCCGCCGCCTGCAAGGCGCCTTCGACCGCAGCCTGGCCGCGCTGCGCCGCCTGCACGCGCGCGGCGTGAAGCTCGGCCTGCGCTACACGATGACGGCGCTCAACGCGCACGACTTCCCGGCCCTGCTGGCGCTGATGCGCGAAGAGGGCATCGGGAAGTTCTACTTCTCGCACCTGAACTACGCCGGCCGCGGCAACGTGCACCGCGGCAAGGACGCGCGCCACGCCGCCACGCGCGCCGCGCTGGACCGGCTGTTCGACCACGCCTGGGACGCCGCGCGGCGCGGGCTGGCCGAGGAGTACGTGAGCGGCAACAACGACGCCGACGGCCCCTACCTGCTGCAATGGGCCGCCGCGCGCCTGCCGCGCTGGACCGCGCCGCTGCGCGAGCACCTGGTCGCCTGGGGCGGCAACGCTTCCGGCGTGAACGTGGCCAACATCGACAACCTGGGCCACGTGCACCCCGACACGATGTGGTGGCACCACGACCTGGGCAACGTGCGAGAGCGGCCGTTCAGCACGATCTGGCAGGACACCTCCGACCCGCTGATGGCCGGCCTGAAGGCCAGTCCCCGCCCGCTGCAGGGCCGCTGCGCCGGCTGCGCCGTGCGCGACATCTGCAACGGCAACACGCGCGTGCGCGCCCAGCAGACCACCGGCAACGCCTGGGCCGAAGATCCCGGCTGCTACCTCTCCGACGACGAGATCGGCCTCGTGCAGCCCACGGTGGCGGAGGCCGCATGAAACGCACCCTGCTCGCCGCCGCACTGCTCGCGGCGATGGCCGCGCAGGCGAACGAGGCGCTCTACCAGCAGCACTGCGCCGCCTGCCACGGCGCGCAGCGCACCGGCCTCATGGGCCCGGCGCTGCTGCCCGAAAGCCTGGAGCGGCTGCGCCGGCCGGAAGCGGAGAAGGTGATCGCCCAGGGCCGCGTCGCGACGCAGATGGCGGGCTTCGCCGACAAGCTCACGCGCGAGCAGATCGCCGGCCTCGTGCAGTACATCTACACGCCGCTGGTGCCGGCGCCCACGTTCGGCGAAGCCGACATCCGCGCCTCGCGCACCGAGACGCCGGGCGCGGCGAAGCTGCCGGCGAAGCCGCAGTGGACCGCCGACCCGATGAACCTGTTCGTCGTCGTCGAAGGCGGCGACCACCATGTCTCGCTCGTCGACGGCGACCGCTTCGAGGTCATCCACCGCTTCGCCAGCCGCTTCGCGCTGCACGGCGGGCCGAAGTTCAGCCCCGACGGGCGCTACGTCTTCTTCGGCTCGCGCGACGGCTGGATCACCAAGTACGACCTCTGGAACCTGACCGTGGTGGCCGAGGTGCGCGCCGGCCTCAACACGCGCAACGTCGCCGTCAGCGGCGACGGCCGCTGGGTGATGGCGGCCAACTACCTGCCGCACACGCTGGCCTTGTTCGACGCCGACCTGAAGCTGGTGAAGACTTTCGCCGCCGCCACGCTGGACGGCAGGAGCACCTCGCGCGTCTCGGCGGTCTACGATGCCACGCCGAGGAAGAGCTTCGTCGTCGCGCTGAAGGACATTCCGGAGTTGTGGGAGATCTCGTACGACCCGAAGGCCGAGCCCATCCACGACGGGCTGGTGCACGACTACAAGATGGGCGAGGCCATCGCCAGGCCCGGCTACCTGAACCCGCGCCGCACGCCGCTGGAAGAGCCGCTGGACGACTTCTTCTTCGACCAGGACTACCGCAACGTGCTGGGCGCCACGCGGCCGAAAGCCGATGGAACGGGCACGGCACAGGTCGTGAACCTGGACGTGCGCCGCAAGATCGCCGACCTCGCCATCGCCGGCATGCCGCACCTGGGTTCCGGCATCACCTTCGCGTACGGCGGCAGCACCGTGCTCGCCAGCCCCAACCTGAAGGGCGGCACGATCGACGTCGTCGACATGAAGAGCTGGAAGCCGGTGAAGACCGTGCCCACGCCGGGCCCGGGCTTCTTCCTGCGCAGCCACGAGAACACGCCCTACGCCTGGACCGACTCGATGATGAGCCCGACGGCCAGGGACACGCTCACCATCATCGACAAGCGCACGCTGGAGCCGGTGGCGCAGGTGCGCGAGCCCGGCCGCACGCTGGCGCACATCGAGTTCACGAAGGACGGCCGCTACGCGCTGGCCAGCCTGTACGAGAACGACGGCGCCCTGATCGTCTACGACGCCGCCACCTTCAAGGAAGTGAAGCGCCTGCCGATGAGCAAGCCGGTGGGCAAGTACAACGTCTGGAACAAGATCACGCGCTCGGAAGGCACCTCGCACTGAGGCGCCGCCGCGGCCGCCGCGATCAGTCCGCCAGCTCCCGCTTCAGCCGCGCCAGCAGCGCCTGCAGCGCTTCGGCGACGCCGGCCTCGCCTTCGCGCAGCGCCTGCTCCACCTGCGTGGCGCCGAGCGCGGCGCAGGCTTCCATCAGCGCCCCGCGCTGCGCCTTCGTCTTCACCGGCCGGCCGTCCCAGGTTTCGACGAAGCGCTGCAGCGCGCGCCGCAGCAGCACCGGGTCGCCGCCGACCTGGCGCAGCGCGCGGCCCACGTCAAGCCCTTCGACCGCGGTCAGCCGGTCCTGCAGCGACAGCGGCGGCAACGGTGCCGGGCGCGTGCTGCGGGGCGGCGGCGGCGGCCCCGGCAACCAGTGCAGCAGCGTGGCGAACAGCTGCTCGGGGTCGACCGGCTTGGCCACGTGGTCGTTCATGCCCGCTTCCAGGCAGGCCGCGCGGTCCTCGCCGAAGGCGTTGGCCGTCATCGCGACGATCGGCAGCGTGGCCAGGCCGCGCGCGCGCAGCTCGCGTGTCGCCGCCAGGCCGTCCATCACCGGCATCTGCACGTCCATCAGCACCACGTCGTAGCGGTCTTCGAGCGCCATCCGCACCGCCTGCGCGCCGTCGACCGCACACTCGACGACCAGCCCCACGCTGCGCAGCAGCTCGCCCGCCACTTCCTGGTTGACCGGGTTGTCTTCCACCAGCAGCACGCGCGCGCCGGAGTGGCGCTGGCGCAGCAGGGTCTCGCCTTCGCCGGGCAGCGGCGCCGCCATCGCGACGGCGGCGCCGGCCCCGCCGGCCAGCCGCACCAGCGTGTCGTGCAGGGCCGAAGGCGTGATCGGCTTGACCAGCACGGCGTCGAAGCCGGCTTCGCGCGCGCGCTCCCACATCGCGTCCTCGTCGTGCGCGGTCACCAGCAGTGCCGGCGGCAGCGCCGCGCCCAGCAGGCGGCGCAGGCGTTCCAGCGTCTCGGTGCCGTCGGGCGGGCCCATGCGCCAGTCCAGCACCATCAGGTCGTAGGGGCGGCCGGCGCTCATCTCGCGCGCCACGTGCTCGAGCGCCGCCGACGGGTCGGCATGCGCGTCGACCTCCAGGCCCATCGAGGTCAGGCGGTCGGCCAGCACCTGGCGCGCTTCCGGCAGGTCGTCGACCAGCAGCACGCGCCGGTCCTTCAGCGAGACCGGGCGCGCCGGCTCGCCTCCGGTCACGCGGTCGAGCCAGGCGGTGAACCAGAAGCGGCTGCCTTCGCCGACGCGGCTGTCCAGCCCCGCCTCGCCGCCCATCATGGTGGCCAGGTGGCGCGTCAGCGCCAGGCCCAGGCCGGTGCCGCCATGGCGCCGGGTGGTCGAGCTGTCGGCCTGCTCGAAGGCGCTGAACAGGTGCGCCTGCGCCTCCGGCGCGATGCCGGCGCCGCTGTCGGCCACCTCGAAGCGCACGAGCACGCGGCCCTCCTGCTCCTGCAGCCGCTCGGCGCGC
Source organism: uncultured Rubrivivax sp. (assembly GCA_964454485.1). Lineage (GTDB taxonomy): Bacteria > Pseudomonadota > Gammaproteobacteria > Burkholderiales > Burkholderiaceae_C > Rubrivivax. The sequence continues at coordinate 2,176 of CAYVXO010000215.1, read as the reverse complement.
AGCCGCACCCAGCCGCGGTCGGTGAACTTGACGGCGTTGGACAGCAGATTGATGAGCGCCTGCGACAGCCGCGTCGGGTCGCCGCGCAGTCGCGAAGGCAGGTCGTCGGTGTCGAGCACCAGTTCCAGGTCCTTCTCGCGCGCGCGCTCGGCCACCATCTCGAAAGCGCGCCGCACGAGTTCGTCGCTGGAGAACTCGATCGACTCCAGCGTCATCTTGCCGGCCTCGATCTTCGAGAGGTCCAGGATGTCGTTGATGACCTGCAGCAGGTGGCGCGCCGCGCCGTCCACCTTGGCCAGCCGGGTGCGCTGCAGCGCGTCGCGGCTGTCGCGCGCCAGCAGGTGCGTGAGGCCGAGGATGGCGTTCATCGGCGTGCGGATCTCGTGGCTCATGTTGGCCAGGAAGGCGCTCTTGGCGCGGTTCGCGGCCTCGGCCTGCTCGGCGCGCTGCTCCAGTTCGGCCTGCAGGGCGGCGATCTGGCGCTCGCGCGCCTTGCGCTCGCTGTTGTCGACCAGGACCGCACGGTTCGACACATGGCGGCCCTCGGCGTCGCGCACCATCACGGCGCTGACGAGCACCGGCAGCACGCTGCCGTCCTTGCGCACCACGTCGTACTCGAGGTCGGTCACCCGGCCGACGGCACGGAAGTGGTCGTAGTTGGCGCGGAAGGCGGCCGCGCTCTGCGCCGTCATGAAGCGCGCGATGGGCTGGCCGACGAACTCCTCGCGCGTGTAGCCCAGCAGGGCCAGCTCGGTGGCATTGACGGCGGTGACCAGGCCCTCGGGCGAGAGCGAGTGGTAGCCGCAAGGCGCGCTGTCGTAGAGGTCGGCGATGGCGGCGGCGCGTTCGGCGAGCGAAGCGTTCGCCGCCTGCAGTTCGGCGGTGCGCTGCTCGACCAGCCGGGCCAGCTCCTGCTGGTGGCGTTCCAGCGCGCGGCGCGCGTTCTGCTGCGGCGTGACGTCGATGAACATCGCCACGTAGTGCGGACGGCCGGCGATCTCCACCCGGCAGGAGGAGAACGAAACCTCGATCTCGCCGCCGCCCTTGCGGTGCATCCGGGCCTCGGTCACCGGCACGCGGCCCTCGGCATTGAGCAGTTCGTAGGCGCGCTGGCGAAAGCCGTCTTCGGGCCACAGCGCCAGCTCCAGGCTGTTGCGGCCCTTGACCTCGTCGCGATGCCAGCCGCTGAGCTGCTCGAAGGACGCGTTCACCTCGATGAACCGGGTGTCGTCGAGCGAGCCCACCACCATCGCGATCGGTGCCGTCTCGAAGACGGCGGCGAAGCGGTCGCGCGCCTCGCGCACCTCGCGCGCGGCATGCTCCTGCTCGGTCATGTCCTCGCTGGAGACGATGATGCCGGCGACCGCCCCGCTCTCGTCGACCCAAGGCTGCACCACGCGGCGCAGCCAGTATTCGCTGCCGTCGGCACGCCGCCAGTGGTCGTGCTCGATGCGTTGCGGCTCGCCCGCGAGCGCGCGCCGGTTCGCTTCCTTCCAGGCCTCGGGCAGGTCGGGCACCGTTTCGTAGTGGTTCAGGCCCGTGAGGTCTTCGACGCCGCGCGCGTACTGGCGCACCCACATGCGGCTGGCCGCCAGGTAGTTCATCTGGCGGTCGAGCAGCGCGATGCCGTGCGGCGCCTGCTGGATGAAGGCGGTCAGCTGGGCGCGCGAGCGGCGCAGCTGCTCCTCGGTGGCGCGGCGTTCGGTGACGTCGCGGTGCACGCCCAGCAGGCCGGCGGGTTCGCCGCGGCCGGCGGGCACGCGGATCACCATCGATTCGGCCCAGAACTCGCTGCCGTCGCGGCGCCGCGCCGGCATCTCGTAGCGCACCGGGGTGCTGCCCGACGCCTGCGCCAGGCTGCGCGCCGCGGCTTCGAAGGCAGCGCGGTCGCGGTACAGGAACTCGGTGTCGCGGCCCACCGCGTCGGCGGCGGCGTAGCCGAACATGCGCGTGAAGGCGGCGTTGACGTAGCGGATGCGGCGCTCGGCATCGGACAGGACCACCGCGTCGGGCAGCATCTCCAGCATCGCGCGCAAGGTGGATTCGCCGTGCTGCAGGTCGCGGTGCGCGGCCTCGCGCTGCGCCACCGAAGCCTGCAGCGCGGCGCGCGCGGCGTCGACCTCGGCGATCGGCGGCGGCGCCGGTTCGCCCTCCGGCGGCGGCGCGGACAGAGAGG
>CAYVXO010000214.1:0-9583 GCA_964454485.1 uncultured Rubrivivax sp. | reverse complement strand
AGGCGGTCGACAAGTTCGAATACCGCCGCGGCTACAAGTTCTCGACCTACGCCACGTGGTGGATCCGCCAGGCCATCACGCGCTCGATCGCCGACCAGGCGCGCACCATCCGCATCCCGGTGCACATGATCGAGACCATCAACAAGATGAACCGCATCTCGCGCCAGCACCTGCAGGAGTTCGGCTACGAACCCGACGCGCCGACGCTGGCCGAGAAGATGGAGATCCCCGAGGACAAGATCCGCAAGATCATGAAGATCGCCAAGGAGCCGATCTCCATGGAAACGCCGATCGGCGACGACGACGATTCGCACCTGGGTGACTTCATCGAGGACACCAACAACGTGGCCCCGGTGGACGCCGCCATGCAGGCCGGCCTGCGCGACGTGGTGAAGGACATCCTCGACAGCCTCACCCCGCGCGAGGCCAAGGTGCTGCGCATGCGCTTCGGCATCGAGATGTCCACCGACCACACGCTGGAGGAAGTGGGCAAGCAGTTCGACGTCACGCGCGAGCGCATCCGCCAGATCGAGGCGAAGGCGATCCGCAAGCTCAAGCACCCCAGCCGTTCGGACAAGCTGCGCACCTACCTGGACAATCTCTGATTCCGTAGGTCGGCCGGTACACTGGGAACGCGATGACCCAGATCTCCGACCTCACCGTGCTGTTCGCCGACCTGCGCGGCAGCACGGCGCTGTTCGAGACCCTGGGCAACGCCGAGGCGACCTCGGTCGTCACGCACTGCATCGGTGCACTCACTCGGGTCGTCAGCGAAGCCGGCGGCCATGTCGTGAAGACGCTGGGCGATGGCCTGATGGCGGTGTTCCAGACCCCCACGCCGGCGGTCAACTCCGCCGGCCAGATGCACGACGTGCTGGACGGCATCGTCTCGCGCGGCAGCGAGCGCGGCGCCTCGGCAGGCCTGCGCGTGCTGCGCCTGCAGGTGGCGCTGGCGCGCGGCGAGGTGGTCGAGATGGCGGGCGACTGCTACGGCGACGCCGTCAACGTGGCCGCCCGCCTGCTGGACCACGCCGGCGACAACGAGACGCTCGTCACCGGCGAGGTGCTGGCCGGCCTGCCGGCCGAGCACCGCTCGCGCTTCCGCAGCCTGGACCGGCTGGTGCTGCGCGGCCGCGTCGAGCCGGTGGTGGTGCACGTGGCCGGCGGCCGCCGCGTGGCCGACGTCGCGCCCACGCAGTTCGGCGAGGTCAGCGGCAAGGAAGTGAGCGAACCCGACGGCCTGCGCCTGGTCTGGATCGACCTCAACCGCGTCTTCGCCAGCCAGCAGATGCCGGTGGTGGTGGGCCGCAGCCCGCAGGCCAACTTCTGCGTCGACGACTCGCGCGTCTCGCGCTCGCACGCGAGGGTCGACTGGCACGGCGGCAGCTTCCAGCTCACCGACCTCAGCTACAACGGCACCTACGTGCAGTTCGGCGACGGCGAGATCGTGAGCCTGCGCCGCGGCAGCTGCACGCTGCACGGCAGCGGCACCATCGGCCTGGGCGGCTCGCCGCGCGACCCCAGCTCGGCCTGCGTCTGGTTCGACGTGCTGCGATTCGGCGACACCCAGCCTTCGCTCGACCTCAGCCCCGGCGGCTGAAGAGGCCGGCCGATGCGCGTGCTCTATGTCGACGACGACCGCGTCAACGCGATGCTGTTCGAGGAAGTCTGCCGCGCCGGCGGCATCGAGGTGGCGTGCGCGGAAACCGGCGCCGAGGCCCTGGTCGTGGCGGCGGCCTTCGCGCCCGAGCTGCTGGTGATCGACCTCCACCTGCCCGACGCCACCGGCTACGAACTGCTGCCGCGCCTGCGCGCGCTGCCCGGCCTGGCCGCGGTGCCGGCCGTGCTGTGCACCGCCGACGACCCGGTGGAAGTGCAGATGCCGGCGCGCGCCGCCGGCTTCGACACCTGCTGGGCCAAGCCGGTCGACCTGCAGGCGCTGCGGCGCCAGATCGAGCGGGTGGCCGGGCGATGAGCCAGCCGCCCCGCCCCGAACCGCCCTGGCGCCACGGCAGCGAGACCCGCACCGCGGTGCTGCTGGCCAACCTGGGCACGCCCGACGAGCCCACGCCGGCGGCGCTGCGCCGCTACCTGGCCGAATTCCTCGGCGACCCGCGCGTCGTAGAGATCCCGCGCCTCGTGTGGTGGCCGATCCTGCACGGCGTCATCCTGCGCACGCGGCCGGCCAAGTCGGCCGCCAAGTACGCCAGCATCTGGACCCCCGAAGGCTCGCCGCTGGCGGTGTGGACGGCGCGCCAGGCCGCGCTGCTGCAGGGTTACCTGGGCGAGCGCGGCCACCGCCTGCTGGTGCTGCCGGCCATGCGCTACGGCAACCCGTCGATCGGCTCGGTGATGGACCGCCTGCGCGCCGAAGGCGTGACGCGGGTGCTGGTGCTGCCGCTGTACCCGCAGTACGCGGGCGCCACCACCGCCAGCGTGGCCGACGCGGTGTTCCAGTGGGGCCAGGGCGCGCGCCGCCTGCCGGAGCTTCGCTTCGTCAACGAATACCACGACGAGCCCGGCTACATCGAGGCGCTCGCCGGCCAGGTGCTGGACCACTGGCAGCGCCACGGCCGCGGCGAGCGGCTGCTGCTCAGCTTCCACGGCATGCCCGAGCGCACGCTGCACCTGGGCGACCCCTACCACTGCCAGTGCCTGAAGACCGCGCGCCTGCTCGGCGAACGGCTGGCGCTGCCGCGCGAGAAGCTGCTCGTCACCTTCCAGAGCCGCTTCGGCAAGGCCAAGTGGCTGGAGCCCTACACCGAGCCCACGCTGGTGCGGCTGGCCAGCGAAGGCGTGAAGAGCGTCGACGTCATGTGCCCCGGCTTCGCCACCGACTGCCTGGAGACGCTGGAGGAGATCGACCAGGAGGCGCGTGAAGCCTTCCTGGCCGCCGGCGGCGAACGCTTCGGCTACATCCCCTGCCTGAACGACCGGCCGGACTGGATCCGCGCGCTCGTCGCGGTGGCCGAGCGCCACCTGGCCGGCTGGGACACGAAGGCGACGCCCGACGCGGCCGCGCTGCAGGCGCAGCAGCAGCGCGCGCGCGAGCTCGGCGCCACCGTCTGAGCGGCGTCCTTCAGGCCGCCCCGGCGCGGGCCGCCGCCACGCGCCGCTGCCACAGCCGCGCCAGGCGCGGCAGCACCAGCACCGCCACCACCAGCGAGAGCAGCGCGATCGACACCGGCCGCTGCACGAACACGTTCCAGTGGCCTTCGCCGATCGAGAGCGCGTTGCGCATCTGCGCCTCGGCGAGCGGGCCCAGGATCATGCCGACCACCACCGGCGCGGTCGGGAAGTCGAAGCGCCGCATCACCACCCCCAGCAGGCCGATGGCGTAGAGCAGGAAGAGGTCGAACGCGCTCTGCCGCATGCCGTACACGCCCACGGTGGCGAAGATCAGGATGCCGGCGTAGAGGTAGGACTTGGGCAGCTTCAGCAGCTTCACCCACAGCCCGACCAGCGGCAGGTTCAGCACCAGCAGCATCACGTTGCCGATGTACAGGCTGGCGATCAGCGCCCACACCAGCGCCGCGTTCTTGTCGAACAGCTGCGGGCCGGGCTGGATGCCGTAGTTCTGGAACGCGCCGAGCAGGATCGCGGTGGTGTTGGAGGTCGGGATGCCCAGCGTGAGCAGCGGCACCAGCGTGGCGGTGATGGCCGCGTTGTTCGCCGCCTCCGGTCCGGCGACGCCCTCGATCGCGCCCTTGGTGCCGAACTCCGCGGAATGCTTGCTGAGCTTGCGCTCGGTGGCGTAGCTCAGGAAGGTGGGGATCTCGCTGCCGCCGGCCGGGATGCAGCCGAACGGGAAGCCGATCGCGGTGGCGCGCAGCCAGGCCGGCCACGAGCGGCGCCATTCCTCGCGCGTCATGTGGACCTTGCTCATCGCGTTCTGGGTCTCCGCGACCCGGCCCTCGTAGAGCACGGCGTAGAGCGACTCCCCCACCGCGAACAGGCCGACCGCGATCAGCACCACCTCCAGCCCGTCCATCAGCTCGGGCACACCGCCGGTGTAGCGCGCCTGGCCCGAGATCTGGTCCAGGCCCACCAGGCCCATCGCCAGCCCGACGCCGAGCGCGGTGAGCCCGCGCAGCGTGCTCTGGCCGAGCACCGCGCTCACGGTCACGAAGGCCAGCACCATGAGCAGGAAGTATTCGGGCGGGCCCAGGCGCACGGCGTAGTTCGCGACCACCGGCGCGAACAGCGTCACCAGCACGGTGGCGATGGTGCCGGCGACGAAGGAGCCGATCGCGGCGGTCGCCAGCGCGGCGCCCGCGCGGCCGTTCTTGGCCATGCGGTTGCCTTCCATCGCGGTGACCATCGAGGCCGCCTCGCCCGGCGTGTTGAGCAGGATCGACGTCGTCGAACCGCCGTACATGGCGCCGTAGTAGATGCCGGCGAAGAAGATCATGCTGGCGGTGGGCTCCACCTTCAGCGTGATCGGCAGCAGCATCGCCACCGCGGTGGCCGGCCCGATGCCCGGCAGCACGCCGATGGCGGTGCCGATCGTGCAGCCCAGCAGCGCCCACGCCAGGTTGATCGGCGTGCCCGCGGTCAGGAAGCCCTGCAGCAGCTGATTCCAGATGTCCATGTCAGATCCAGCCGGTGGAGGTGAGCCCCGGCAGGTTGATCGCCAGCAGCTGCGTGAACATCCAGAACACCGGCCCGCTGATCGCGATGCCGATCGCCAGGTCGCGCAGCCAGGCGCGCAGGCTCAGGTCGGGGCGGCCCTCGGCGCGCTGGAAGCCGCGCACCGCGAACACGAAGCACAGCGCGCAGCTGAGGATGAAGCCCAGCGTGGTGATGAGCGCGGCGTTGAGCAGCAGCCCGCCGCTCACCCACACGAAGCCGCCCCAGTCGCCGTGCTCCGAGCCCGAAGGCTCCTGGCGCTGGCGGAAGCCGCCGGTCCGCGCCTCCCACAACAGGAAGGCACCGCAGGCGGCCAGCAGCGCGCCCACCACCCAGGGCAGGAAGTTCGGGCCGACGCCGCCGTAGCCGGCCTCCGAAGGGATCTGCGTCGCGCCCGCCATGAGCCCGGCCGCGGCGACCAGCGTACCGACGCCGATCAGCGTCTCGGGCAGCGGGCGCGCCATGGTCAGATCATCCCGCTCTTGGCCATCACCGCGCGCAGCGAGGCGAACTCGTCGTCGACGAACTTGCCGAAGACGTCGCCCGTCATCAGCGCCGGCGTCCAGCCGTTCTTCTCCAGCGCCTCGGCCCAGGACTTGGTCCTGGTGGCCTTCACGATGAGGTCGATCAGCGCCTTGCGCTGCTCGGGCGTGATGCCGGCCGCGCCGTAGACGCCGCGCCAGTTGCCGATGACCACGTTGTAGCCCTGCTCCTTCATGGTCGGCACGTCGATGCCCTTGAGCCGCTGCTCCGAGGTGACCGCGATCGCCTTCATCTTGCCGGCGGTGATGTACTCGGCGAACTCGCTGTAGCCGCTGCCGCCCACCGTGACGTTGCCGCCCAGGATGGCCGCGGTGGCCTCGCCGCCCCCGCGGAAGGCGACGTAGTTGATCTTCGCCGGGTCGACACCCACCTCGCGCGCCAGCATCGCGGCGGCGATGTGCTCGGTGGACCCGCGCGAGCCGCCGCCCCACTTGACGCTGCCGGGGTCCTTCTTCATCTGCTCGACGACGTCCTTCATCGTCTTCAGCGGCGAACCGGCCGGCAGCACGAAGACGTTGTATTCGCTCGTCAGGCGTGCCAGCGGCGTCACCTTGTCCAGGCTCACCGGCGGCTTGCCGGTGATGATGCCGCCCACCATCACCGCGCCCATGACCATCAACGCGTTCGGGTCGCCCTTGGTGGCGTTGGCGAACTGCGCCAGGCCGATCGCGCCGGCGGCGCCGCCCTTGTTGTCGTAGCCCACGGTGGCAGCGCCGGCTTCCTGCAGCGCCTTGCCGAGCGCGCGGCCGGTGGTGTCCCAGCCGCCGCCGGGGTTGGCGGGAATCATCATCTTCAGGTTGGCGTTGGCGCGCGCGGCCGGCAGCGCACCGGCGGCGGCCAGTGCGGCCAGGGTCTTGAGGAAGGTGTCGCGACGCATGCGGGTCTCCTTTGCGGGGTGAACCACGGCATGTTTCCGCACCGGGCTGTCGATCGGCTGTCAGCGGCCCCCGGGGAAACCATGAGCCTATGATCGCCGGCCGATGAAACTGCTGATCGTCGAGGACAACCCGGCCCTGCAGACCACGCTGCAGCGCACGCTGGAGCGGCGCGGCATGCAGGTGGTGCTGTGCGACGACGGCGCGCGCGCACTCGACCGCTGGCGCGCGGCCCTGCCCGACGTGGTGCTGCTGGACCTGAACCTGCCCGGCGCCGACGGCCTGGAGGTGCTGGCCGCGGCGCGCGCCGAAGGGCTGGAGACGCCGGTCATCATCGTCACCGCGCGCGGCACCGTCGGCGACCGTGTGCTGGGCCTGAACACCGGCGCCGACGACTACCTGGCCAAGCCCTTCGACCTGGACGAGCTGGAAGCGCGCGTGCGCGCGCTGGCCCGCCGCCACGCGCCGGCGCGGCCGGCCGAGTTCTGCGGCCTCGCGGCCGACGCCGACAGCGGCGCCATCTACCACCGCGGCCAGGCGATGGAGCTCACCACACGCGAAGCGGCGCTGCTGCGCGCCCTGCTTGCGCGCCCGCGCCACGCGGTCGCCAAGGAAAGGCTGCTCGAGCTGGTGTTCCCGGGCGAGTCCGACGTGCAGCCGGAGGCGGTCGAGGTGGTGGCCTATCGCCTTCGCAAGAAGCTGGCCGGCACCGGCGCCGCGCTCGTCACGCTGCGCGGCCTGGGCTACCTGCTGAAGGAAGGCGACTGAATTGACCAACTGGTCGCTGCGCACACGGCTGCTGGTGGGCATCCTGCTGCCGGTGCTGGCGCTGGTGGCCTTCAACACCGCGAGCCTGTACCGCCAGGCGCTGAAGGCGGCCGACACCGCCTACGACCGCACCCTGCTCGCCAGCGCGAAGGCGATCGGCGAGCTGCTGGACCTGTCGGAAGGCCCGGGCGAGCCGCACGTGGTGGCCACCCTGCCCTATTCGGCGCTCGAAGCCTTCGAGGCCGACAACCGCAGCCGCATCTACTTCAAGGTGACCGGCTTCGCCGGCGAGATGGTGGCCGGCTTCGAGGACCTGCCCACCTGGAAGGGCACGCTGCCCGTGCACGGGCCCTATGCCGCGCTGGTCGACTTCTACGACGACCATTTCCGCGGCGCGCCGGTGCGGGTGGCGGTGCTGCTGGAGCCGGTGACCGGCCCGCGCGGGCAAGGCATGGCCACGGTGCAGGTGGCCGAGACGCTGGAGCTGCGGCGCGCGCTCGCCCAGCAGCTCCTGGTGGCCACGCTGTGGCGGCAGGCGGCGCTGCTGGCGGTGATCGCGCTCGTCGTCGTCTTCGTGGTCCAGCGCGCCACGCGGCCGGTGCGCGATCTCTCGGCGCGCCTGGAGCAGCGTGCCGAGGACGATCTCTCGCCGCTGGACGGCGGCGCCGCGCCGCAGGAACTGCGGCCGGTGGTCGAGGCCATCAACGGCGTGATGTCGCGCCTGGGCAGCCTGCTGGAACACCAGAAGCGCTTCGTGCGCGACGCCTCGCACCAGCTGCGCACGCCGCTGGCGGTGCTGAAGGCGCAGGTGCAGTCGGCGGCGCGCGGCGACGTCGCACCCGGGCTGGCGCTGGCCGAGATCGGCCACACGGTCGACGGCGCCACCGCGCTGGCCAACCAGATGCTGGCGCTGGCCAAGGTGGAGCAGCTGCGCCAGCAGCGCGACGTGCCGGTGGTCGACTGGGCCGGCGTGGCGCGCGCGGTGGCGCTGGACCTGTCGGCGCTGATCGGGCAAGCGCGGCTGGACTTCGAGATCGCGCTCGCCCCGGCGCCGGTGCGCGCCCACGAGTGGATGCTGCGCGAGCTCACGCGCAACCTGCTGCACAACGCGGTGCGCCACGCGCCGCCGGGCAGCCGGCTCACGGTGGCGCTGGTGGCCGACGCGCGCACCGCCGCGCTCACGGTGGCCGACCAGGGCCCAGGCATCGACGACGCGCTGCGCGAGCGCCTGTTCCAGCCCTTCGCGGCCGGCGGCCGTTCGGGCGGCAGCGGCCTGGGGCTCGCCATCTGCCGCGAGATCGTGCAGTCGCTCGGCGGCGAGATCTCGCTGGACAATCGCCGCTCGGGCGGCCGCGTCGACGGCCTGGACGCGGTCGTCCGCCTGCCCCTGGCAACCGAACCATGAACGATGCTTCGCGCGTGCGCCTGGACAAGTGGCTCTGGGCCGCCCGCTTCTTCAAGACCCGCGCCCTGGCCGCCGAGGAGGCCGACAAGGGCCGCGTGCAGGTGAACGGCGCCGCCGCCAAGCCCGCCCGCGAGCTGCATCCCGGCGACCGCATCCGGCTGCGCCAGGGCGTGGTGGTGCGCGAGGTCGACGTGCTGCTGCTCTCGGCCGTGCGCGGCCCGGCCGCGGTGGCCCAGACGCTCTACCGCGAGACGCCGGAGAGCGTGGCCGAGCGCGAACGCGCCGCCGCCGCGCGCCGGCTGGCGCCGGAGCCGGCCGCCAGCCTGGAACAGGGCCGGCCGACCAAGCGCGACCGCCGCCACCTGGCCGACTGGCAGCGCTGGAGCGCCAGCGTGGACGACCTGGAAGACGAGTCGCCGCCAGGGTCTTGAAATCCTGCCGGCCGCCCCCACTCCCCCCGCAGCCCTTTCTTCAGAACCCCATGAACCCGAACACCGAAACGCCCCCGACCGAGGGCGCCGCCGCCACCGGAGCGGCCGCCGGCCCGGCGCCCGACGCCACCCCGCCCACGCTGGAAGCCCAGCTGGCCGAACTGCAGGCGCGCCACGCCGAGGTCTCCGACGCCTACCTGCGCGCCAAGGCCGAGGCCGAGAATATCCGCCGCCGCTCGGAAGAGGAGATCGCCAAGGCGCGCAAGTTCGCCGTCGAGGCCTTCGCCGAAAGCCTGCTGCCCGTGAAGGACAGCCTGGAGGCGGCGGTCGCGATCCCCGCCGCCACGCCGGAGCAGATGCTCGAAGGCGTGCACGCCACGCTGCGCCAGCTGACCGGCGCGCTGGAGCGCAACAAGGTCGTGCAGGTGGCGCCGCCGGCCGGCACCAGGTTCGACCCCCACCAGCACCAGGCCATCAGCGTGGTGCCGGCCGAGCAGGAGGCCAACACCGTGGTGGCCGTGCTGCAGAAGGGCTACCTCATCGCCGACCGCGTGCTGCGGCCGGCACTGGTCACGGTGGCGGCGCCCAAGTGAGCCCGCGGCGGGCTTGAAAGCCCGCAAGTTATCCACAACTCGAAGACAACCCGGAACTACCGATCAGGACGACAGACATGGGCAAGATCATCGGCATCGACCTCGGCACCACCAACTCGTGCGTGGCCATCATGGAAGGCAACACCACGAAGGTGATCGAGAACAGCGAAGGCGCGCGCACGACGCCTTCCATCATCGCCTACCAGGAAGACGGCGAGATCCTCGTCGGCGCCAGCGCCAAGCGCCAGGCGGTGACGAACCCGAAGAACACCCTCTACGCGGTGAAGCGCCTGATCGGCCGCAAGTTCACCGAGAAGGAAGTGCAGAAGGACATCGACC
>CAYVXO010000213.1:0-9601 GCA_964454485.1 uncultured Rubrivivax sp. | reverse complement strand
GTGGCCGACGGCACCATCGTGCTCGGGCAGCTCGCCGCCGCGGCCAGCGGCGGGGCGGCGCGCATCGCGGCCTGGGGAGGCCCCTGGGCCGGCCGCGTGCGCGGCGGGCCGCTGCGCCAGGTCTCGGCCTTCGTCTCGGGCTGGGTGCGGCGGCAGCCGGTCTGCGCGGCCGTGCCGGGTTGAGCCGGCGCCTTCAGCCGCTCCGGCCGGGTCGCCGGCGCGTCGGGCGCGCCGGCGCCGCCGCTTCCGGCGCCGGCAGCCGCATCTCCGACTTCAGCTCCTTGAGCACGATGGCCGAGCGCAGCTTGGTCACGCCGGGCAGCCTGAACAGCGTCTCGTGCAGGAACTGCTCGTAGCGCTTGATGTCGGGCATCAGCACGTCCATCACGTAGTCGGACTCGCCGGTGGTGCTGTAGCAGTGCACGATGGGCGCGCTCGCGGCCACCGTCTTCTCGAACTGGCGCACGTTCTGCTCGCTGTGCTGGCCGAGGTGGGCCTCGACGATCACGCGCAGGCCCAGGCCCACCTTGGCGGGGTCGATCACCGCGGTGTAGCCGCGGATCACGCCCGCGGCTTCCATCTCCTTGATGCGCTTCCAGCAGGGGCTGGGCGACAGGCCCACGCGCTCGGCGATCTGCTGCAGCGTCTGGCGCGAATCGCGCAGCAGCTCGGCCAGGATGGCGAGGCTGAAGCGGTCCAGTTCGACGGGTTCGGTCATGGGCTCTTGGTCGCGGTCGGGGGTGCTCAATCTAGCCCAGTGGCGCGGCCAGCCATTGCCGCGTCGCGGCCACTTCGGCGGCGAAGCCCGACTCGCGGCCCTGCGCGGCGGCGGCCGACCAAGCCGCGGGCCCGAGTTCGGCCTGCGCCGCGGCCAGGGGCACCTGCACGAAACGGTCGTCCTCGCTGCTGCGCGCCACGACCAGGCGGGCCCGTTCGGCCTCGATGGCACCGGCCAGCCGCGCGACACGCGGCCAGTCCGCGAGCGCCGCCGCCAGCACGATGCAGGCGTCGATGGCGTAGAGCTGCCCCTGCGAGCTGCCGATCGCCTCGGCCGTCGCCACCGCCTCGTGCAGCGGCGCGCGGGCTTCGGCGGCACGCCCCAGGGCCAGCAGCGCACGGGCCACGTTCTGCTGCGTGACCGCCAGTGCGTCGCGGTCGTCCACCTCGCGCGCCAGCGCGCTCGCTTCCTCGTACAGCGGCAGCGCCTCGGCGGCGCGCCCTGGCCACAGGTGGCCGGCCTGCGCGTTGAGCGCGTAGCCCAGGCGGGCGCGGTCGCCGGTCTCGCGCGCGAGCGCGATCGCCGGTGCGTAGTGGCCGGCCGCGGCCTCGTGGTGGCCGAGCTCGCCGCTCGCGTAGCCGGCCATCAAGAGGGCGTCGATCTCGCGTTCGCTTGCGCCGATGCGGCGCGCCAGCGCCAGGCTGCGCAGCGCGTGGTCGAGCGAAGCCTCGTACCGGTTGCGGAAGTAGGACAGCTGCGCGGCGGCGTAGTGGGCCGCGCAGCGTTCGGGCCCGGCCGATTCGGCGACCGGCCGTTGCAGCGCCTGCTCGGTCAGGCGCAGGCCGGTCTCCAGCAGGCCGGCGGGCAGCCAGTACAGCTGCAGATGCGTCAGCAGGCGCAGGCCGGCGGCCGCGTTCGTCTCGCCTTCGCCGCAGAACGCGTGCGCGGCCAGCAGGTTCTCGCGCTCGCGGTCCAGGCGCCGCACCCATTCGCCCTGCTGCGCGCCCCACAGCTGCGGCCCGGCCTCGCGCGCCAGGGCGAGGAACTCCGCCAGGTGGCGCTCGCGCAGCGCCGCCGTCTCGCCGGCCGCCTGCAGCCGTTCGAGCGCGTAGGCGCGGATCGTCTCCAGCAGCCGGTAGCGCCCGGCGCCGGGCTCGGCGACGACGAGCGACTTGTCGACCAGCTGGGCCAGCGCGTCTTCCACCGCCGCGGCCGGCAGCGCGTCGTCGGCGACCACGGCTTCGGCCGTCGGCAGCGTCCAGCCGCCGGCGAACACGCCCAGGCGGCGCAGCAGCGTGCGTTCGGTGTCCGACAGCAGGTCGTGGCTCCAGTCGACCATCGCGCGCAGCGTCTGCTGGCGCGGCAGCGCGGTGCGCTCGCCGCTGCTGAGCAGGCGGAAGCGGTCGGCCAGGCGCGCGGCGACCGCCTCCACCGGGAGCGCGCGCAGGCGGGCCGCGGCCAGTTCCAGCGCCAGCGGGATGCCGTCGAGGCGGCTGCACACCGCGGCCACCGCGGCGGCGTTGCGCGCGTCGAGCGCGAAGCCGGGCTGCACCGCGCGCGCGCGCTCGACGAACAGGCGCACGGCGTCCGAGCCCGCGAGTGCCGGTACGTCGGCCGTGGCCCCTTCGGGCACCGGCAGCGGGGCCAGCGGCAGCAGCGCCTCGCCCGCCACGCGCAGCCGTTCGCGGCTGGTGGCCAGCACGACCAGCCGCGGCGCCGCTGCCAGCAGCCGCTGCACGAGCGCCGCGCAGGCCGGCAGCAGGTGCTCGCAGTTGTCCAGCACCAGCAGCAGCTGGCGCGGGCGCAGGTGCGCGGCCAGCGCCTCGGCCAGCGCCTGGCCCGGCACTTCCTTCACCCGCAGCGCGGAGGCCACGGCCTGCACCACGCCTTCGCCTTCGGCCACCGCGGCCAGCTCCACCAGCCAGGCGCCGTCGGCGAAGTCGGCCATCGCGCGCGCGGCGGCCTGCAGCGCCAGCCGCGTCTTGCCCAGGCCGCCGGTGCCGGTGACCGTGACCAGGCGCGCGCCGGCCAGCCGTTCGTGCAGCGCGCGCAGTTCCTCCTGCCGGCCGACGAAGGTGTTGAGCGGCTGCGGCAGGTTGTTCGCCACCTGCGTGAGCGGCCACCAGGCCTGGTGCAGGCGCACCACGCGCACGGCCTTCTCGCCGTCGGGCGGCGGCGCGAAGGGCGCCGAGTCCTCGCCGGCCTCGAAGATCTCGACCGGCTCCTCCACCCCCTTGAGCCGCCAGTGGCCGTGCGACTGCACGCGCAGCGCGGTCGGCCCCAGCGCCTGCCGCGCGGCGGCGGTGAGCAGCGTCTGGCCGCCCTGCGCGAGCGCCATCACGCGCGCGGCCATCGGCTTGGCCAGGCCGTCCACCTCGAGCGGCTTGGCGCCGCGCTCGACGTCGGCGCGCGGGTTCTCGCGCAGCACCACCGCGCCCGCGTGCAGGCCGGCGCGCGCCTGCAGCGGCACCGGCAGCGCGCCCAGCGCGCGGTGGTATGCCAGCGCGTAGTGCAGTGCGTCGGCGGCGCGGTCGAACAGCAGCAGCAGGCCGTCGGTCTTGTCGATCTCGCGCCCGCGCCAGGCCGGCAGCAGGTCGCGCGCCGCGCGGTCGTGCGCCGCCCACAGGCGCGCCGCCGCCTCGTCGCCCAGCCGCTGCGCGATGCGCGTGCTGTCGACGACGTCGGTGACGAGCAGGGTGCGCTCTTCGGGCATCGGCCGGGGAACCAGCGGCGGGCGGGAAGCAGAGTTTGCTCGGCCGGCGCGCTTGCGCGGAAGAATCCGTTCGCAAACGGGTGAAGTCCGGGGGGTCTTTGGCAGCACATTCTCCGCCGCCGGGCCTACGCTTGCCGACTTCGCCGGAGCCCGACCCGAGGTGTCGAGATGACCGCTACCCTTGCCCGCCCCGAGGTCCAGCTCGCCGACGCCCTGTGGGCCGAACGCGGCACCGTCTACCTCACCGGCACCCAGGCCCTGCTGCGCGTGATGCTGATGCAGCGCGCGCTCGACGACGCGCGCGGCTGGAACACGCACGGTTTCATCAGCGGCTACCGCGGCAGCCCGCTCGGCGCGGTCGACCAGGCGGTGTGGAAGGCGGGGTCGAAGTTCACCGAGCGCGGCATCCGCTTCCTGCCGGCGGTGAACGAGGAACTGGGCGCCACCGCGGTGCTGGGCACGCAGCGCGTGGAGTCCGACCCCGAGCGCACGGTGGACGGCGTGTTCGGCCTCTGGTACGGCAAGGGCCCGGGCGTGGACCGCGCCGGCGACGCGCTCAAGCACGGCAACGCCTACGGCAGCAGCCCCAGGGGCGGCGTGGTGGTGGTGGCGGGCGACGACCACGGCTGCGTGTCGTCCTCGATGCCGCACCAGAGCGACCCCTTCTTCCAGGCCGCGCTGATGCCGGTGCTGTCGCCCGCCAACCTCTCGGACCTGGTCGAGTTCGGGCTCTACGGCTACGCGCTCTCTCGCTTCAGCGGCGGCTGGGTCGGCCTCACGGCCCTGTCGGAGGTGGTGGAGAGCGCGGCCACGGTGGACCTGGACGCGATCCATCGACGTGTCGGCGCCTGGGCCGAAGCCGACGCGGTGCGCGAAGCCACCGGCCACCGCGCGCCCGAAGGCGGGCTGCACTACCGCTGGCCCGATCTGCCCTCGCTCGCCATCGAGCAGCGCGCGCACGCCAAGCTGGCCGCGGTGGCGGCCTTCGCGCGCGTGAACAGCATCGACCGCCTGCTCATCCCGGCGCCGGTGGCGCGGGTGGGCATCGTCACCGCGGGCAAGGCGCACTACGACTTCCTGGAAGTGCTGCGGCGGCTGGAGATCGGGCAGGACGACCTGGCCGCCGCCGGCGTGCGCCTGGTCAAGCTGGGCCTCACGTACCCGATCGAGCCGACCCGCATGCGCGAGTTCGCGAGCGGGCTGGAGCAGATCCTCGTCATCGAGGAGAAGGGCCCGGTGGTGGAGCAGCAGCTCAAGCAGCTGCTCTACCACGCCGAGCCGCGCCCCGCGGTGCTGGGCAAGACCGACGCCGAAGGCCGCCCGCTGTTGAGCGCTCTGGGCGAGCTGCGCCCCTCGCGCCTGATCGAGCGTGTGGCCGACTGGCTGGCAAGCGTCGACCCTACGCTCGACCGCCGCTGGCACGTGCGCGACTTCACCGTGCCGCCGCTGCATTCCAACGCCGCCGACGGCGTGAAGCGCACGCCCTACTACTGCGCCGGCTGCCCGCACAACACGTCGACCAAGGTGCCCGAAGGCTCGCGCGCCTCGGCCGGCATCGGCTGCCACTTCATGGCCACGTGGATGGACCGCAGCACCGCCGGCCTCATCCAGATGGGCGGCGAGGGCGTCGACTGGGTGAGCCACTCGATGTTCACGCGCGTGCCGCACATCTTCCAGAACCTGGGCGACGGCACCTACTACCACTCGGGCTACCTCGCCATCCGGCAGGCGGTGGCGGCGAAGGCCACGCTCACCTACAAGATCCTCTACAACGACGCCGTGGCCATGACCGGCGGCCAGCCGGTGGACGGCGTCACCAGCGTCGACGCGATCGCGCGCCAGGTGGAGTGCGAAGGCGTGCAGCGCATCGCGGTGGCCTCGGACGGCATCGGCAAGTTCGCCGACCTGAAGCACCGCTTCCCCGCCGGCACCACCTTCCACGACCGCGGCGAGCTCGACGCCGTGCAGCGCGAACTGCGCGCCACGCCGGGCGTCACCGTGCTCATCTACGAGCAGACCTGCGCCGCCGAGAAGCGGCGCCGGCGCAAGAAGGGCGAGCTGGCCGACCCCGACCGGCGCCTCTTCATCAACGAACGCGTCTGCGAAGGCTGCGGCGACTGCGGCGTGCAGAGCAACTGCGTGGCCGTGCTGCCGCACGAGACGGCCTTCGGCCGCAAGCGGCGCATCGACCAGACCGCGTGCAACAAGGACTATTCCTGCGCCAACGGCTTCTGCCCCAGTTTCGTGGGCGTGGCCGGCGGCAAGCCGCGGCGCCATTCGGGCGTGCTGGGGCGCGACAAGGCGAAGTTCACGGGCCTGGTCGAAGCGTTGCCGCTGCCCGAGGCCTGGCACTGGACCGGCCCCTACGACCTGCTGGTCACCGGCGTCGGCGGCACCGGCGTGGTCACGGTCGGGGCGCTGGTCGCGATGGCCTCGCACCTGGACGGCATGAGCGCCAGCGTGCTGGACTTCATGGGCTTCGCGCAGAAGGGCGGCTCGGTGCTCTCGTACGTGCGCCTGGCCGACCGGCCCGAGCGGCTGAACCAGGTGCGCATCGACGCCCAGCAGGCCGACGCCGTGCTCGCCTGCGACCTGGTGGTCGGCGCCTCGCCCGAGGCGCTGCAGACGGTGCGCCACGGCCGCACGCGCGTGCTCGTCAACGAACACGAGATCCCGGTCGCGGATTCGGTGCGCAACCCGGATGCCGACCTCAAGCGCGAAGCGCTGATCGAGAAGCTGCACTTCGCCGCCGGCGCCGAGCGCGTGGAACGGCTGGACGCGCAGGCGCTGGCGCAGGACTTCCTGGGCGACACCGTCAGCAGCAACATCATCGCGCTCGGCTACGCCTGGCAGCGCGGGCTGGTGCCGGTGAGCCTGGCGGCGCTGCAGCGCGCGATCGAGCTCAACGGCGTGGCGGTGGAAGCGAACCGGCTGGCCTTCTCGCTCGGCCGCCTGGCCGCCGCCGACCCCGTGGCCTGCGAACGCCTGCGCGAAGGCCATGCCGACGAGGCGCCGCAGCCCGAGACGCTGGACGAGGCCATCGCGCGCCATGTGGCGCACCTCACCGCGTACCAGAACGCGGCCTGGGCCGAACGCTTCACGAAGACCGTGGCCGCGGCGCGCGCGGTGGAGCAGGCGCTGAAGGCCGACCCCGCGCTGCCTTTCACGCGCGCGGTCGCCGAATCGCTGGGCAAGCTGATGGCCTACAAGGACGAGTACGAGGTGGCGCGCCTGTACACCGACGGCGAGTTCCTGAAGCAGCTGCGCGAGCAGTTCGAAGGCGAGCTGAAGCTGGAATTCCACATGGCGCCGCCCCTGCTCTCGAAGTCCGAACAGGGCCAGCGGCCGAAGAAGATTCGCCTCGGTCCCTGGCTGCTGCCGGCGATGAAGTGGCTCGCGCGCGGCAAGGCGCTGCGCGGCACCGCGCTGGACCCGTTCGGCCGCACCGAAGAGCGGCGCGGCGAACGCGAGGCCATCGCCGCCTTCGAGGCACGCGTGGCCGAACTGCTGCCCCAGCTGGACGCGGCGCGGCTGCCGCTGGCGGTGCAGGTGGCGAAGCTGCCGCTGTCGGTGCGCGGTTTCGGGCCGGTGAAGGCGGCCAACGCGCTGCTGGCGCGGGTGCGCGAAGCGGAGCTGCTGCACCGCTTCGACGCGGAACGCTACCCGCGGCCCGCCGCCGCGCCGGTGTCCGGGCAGCTGAAGGGCATCGCGGTCGTCAGCCGCTGACTACTTCAGCTTGAAGCCGGCGTGGCAGGCCACGCAGGTGCTGCTCACCTCGGACAGCGCGGCCAGCGCCGGGCGCAGGTCGCCGCTGGTCGAGGCGTCCTTCGCCGCCAGCGCGAAGCGGCTGGCGCTGCGGTGCATCGCGGTGCCGGCGTCCTGCATCGCCTTCGGCATGAACTTCGCCACCTCGTGCGCACCATGCGCCTCGAGCGAGGACATGCCCAGCCGCGTCTCGGCCAGGTCGGCGGCGCGGTCGAAGTCGGCCTTTGCCAGCGCGGCCTGGATCTCGGTCAGCGTCAGCAAATGGTCGCGCATGTTCGCCAGCGTGTGTTCGCGCAGCGGCGCCGGAAAGCTCACCGGCTGGCGCTCGTCGGCCGGTGGAGGCATCGCGCCGCCGTGCAGGTGGTGCGCCGCAGGGTCGTGCGACTGCGCCGGGGCAGCGTTCGGCAGCGCGAAGGTGGCGGCCAGCAGGCCGGCGGCAAGGACTCGATTCATGGCGACGGATTGTCTCCAAGGGTCGCGGCGGCCCGCGTGAACGTCACCGGCCGCGGTCCCGCATGCGCGGCGCGCAGTTGCCCGCAGCCCGCTTCCACGTCTTGCCCGGCCGATTGCCGCAGCCGCGTCAGCACGCCCAGGCGCTTGAGCCGGCGCGCGATGGCCACCGTGCGTTCGGCCGCCGGCCGCGCGAAGCCCAGGCCCGGGCCTTCGTTGTGCGGGATCAGGTTGACGATGGCCTTCTCGCCCCGCAGCCGCGCGGCCAGGGCGTCGAATTCCTCGTCGCCGTCGTTCACGCCGGCCAGCAGCGTCCACTGCAGCTGCAGCGGGTAGCCGGTGGCGCGGCAGTAGGCCAGGGCGCGGGCCAGCAGGTCGGCCGGTTCGAAACGCGGCGCGCGCGGCAGCAGCTGCGCGCGTTTCGCGGCGTCCATCGTGTGCAGCGACAAGGCCAGCGCCGGCTTCACGCGCCCGAGCGGCAGGCGCTCGAAGGCACGCTCGTCGCCGACGGTGGAGAACACCAGCTCCTTGTGGCCGATGCCGCCGGCGGTGCCCAGCAGGTCGATCGCGGCCAGCACCTCTTCCAGGTTGTGCGAAGGCTCGCCCATGCCCATGAAGACCACACGCCGCACCGGCTGCAGCGCGCGCGCCAGCGCCACCTGGGCCACCATCTCGGCGCTGCCCAGCTGGCGCAGCAGGCCGTCGCGGCCGGTCATGCAGAAGGCGCAGCCGACCGCGCAGCCCAATTGCGTCGACACGCACACGCCCTGGCGCGGCAGCAGCACGCTTTCGACCACCGCGCCGTCGGCCAGCGTGACCAGCAGGCGCGCCGAGCCGTCGGCGGCGTCGTGCCGGGCCGTCACGCGCGCGAGCGCAGCGAGCTCGGCTTCGAGCGCGGGCAGCGCTTCGCGCAACGACTGCGGCAGGAAGTCCTCGATGCGTCGCCGGCCCGCGTCCTGCGCCTTGGCCTGCGCCCAGTGGCGCAGCACGCGCTCGGCGTGGCCGGGGCCGGCGCCGAGGGCGTGCAGGCGGTGGCGGAGGTCTTCGACGCGCATCGGCCGCGATTGTCGCCCTGCGCAGCCTCAATCCCCCGTGGCGTCCCCGGTCGACCACTGCGGCAGCGTCCAGCCGGTGGCCAGCGCCAGCCCGCGCAGGCCCGCGGCCACCGCGGCGGCGGCCCCCACGCCGGCCCAGCCCGGCACCTGCAGCGCCTGCGCGGCCACCAGCACCCAGCCGCCGCAGAACGAGCACACGGCGTAGGGCCGGTGGTCGCTGAAGGCGCTGGGGATCTCGTTGCAGACGATGTCGCGCAGCACGCCGCCGAAGACGGCCGTCACCACGCCCATCAGCACCGCCACGATGGCCGGCATGCCGGCCTGCAGCGCCACCTGCGTGCCGCCGGCGGTGAACAGGCCCAGGCCCACCGCGTCGGGCCACTGCATCGCGCGTTCGGTGGGGGCGAAGTGGCGCGCGCGCATGAACAGCATCGCGAACACGCACAGCGCCAGCAGCCCCCACAGCCAGGCCGCGTGCTCGACCCAGAAGAAGGGCCGGCGGTCGAGCAGCACGTCGCGCAGCGTGCCGCCGCCAAAGGCCGCCAACCCGGCCACCACGCACACGCCCACCGCGTCCAGCCGCTTGCGCGCCGCCGCCAGCAGGCCCGAGAGCGCGAAGGCCACGGTGGCGCCGGCTTCCACCAGCGTGAGCGTGAAGGCGAGTGAAGGCAGGGGCGGTTCGGTCATGGCCGGCGGCGATTGTGCGGGCTCGCTGCCGCGACCGTTAACCTCGCGCCGTGGACGCCCTGATCTCCGCCGCGGCGCGGGCCCTGGCCGCCGGCGACGCGCTGGCGGCGCTCAAGCACGTGGCGCTGCGCAACGACCCGCCGGCGCTGGCGCTGCGCGGCATCGCGATGGCGCGGCTGGGCGAGCTGGTGCGCGCGCGCGAGCTGCTGCGGC
>CAYVXO010000212.1:0-9695 GCA_964454485.1 uncultured Rubrivivax sp. | reverse complement strand
GAGCACGAACTGGCCCCGATGCGCGGCGCCGACCCAGCGCTCGACCGCGCCGCGGCGCGCGTGACGGCGGCGCTGGACGGCGGCACCGCCGAGGCCGACGCGCGCGGCCTGGCGCGCGAACTGGCGCTGGTGCTGCAGGCCGCGCTGCTGCGCCGCCATTCCACCGAAGCGGTGTTCCAGGCCTTCTGCCGCGGCCGGCTGGACCACGCGGCCGACGTCTTCGGCCTGCTGCCTTCGACGCTGGACCTGGACGCCATCGTCGAGCGCGCGATGCCCGTGGAGAGCGAATGAACGAACTCGTGCTGCACCACTACGAAGGCTCGCCCTTCTCGGAAAAGGTGCGCCTGATGCTGGGCTTCAAGGGCCTGGCCTGGCGCTCGGTCATGGTGCCGGCGGTGATGCCCAAGCCCGACGTGCTGGCGCTCACCGGCGGCTACCGGCGCACGCCCTTCCTGCAGGCCGGCGCCGACATCTGGTGCGACACCGCGCTCATCGCGCGCGTGCTCGAAAGGCGGCAGCCTTCGCCGACGCTCTTCCCCGCCTCGGCACCGCTTGCCGGCCCGCTGGCGCAATGGGCCGACAGCACGCTCTTCTGGACCGTGATCCCGTATGCCATGCAGCCGGCCGGCGTGGCGCATGTCTTCGCCGGCCTCTCGGTGGACGCGATGAAGGCCTTCGCCGCCGACCGCAAGCCCTTCACCGCCGGCCTGGTGCGGCGCACCGCGGCCGACGCCACCGCCGAACTGGGCCGCCACCTGGCGACGCTGGAAGCGCAGCTGGCCGACGGGCGCGCCTTCCTCTTCGGCGCCGTGGCGTCGGTGGCCGATTTCTCGGTCGCCCACTGCCTGTGGTTCGTGCATCGGGCGGCGCCGCTGGCCGGCATCCTGTCGCCCTTCGCCGCGCTGGGCCGTTGGTACGAGCGCATGGCCGCCTTCGGCCACGGCCGCAGCACGCGGATGTCGAGCGCCGACGCGGTGGCTCTGGCCGCCGCGAGCCGCGAACACGAGCCGGCGAGCGTGTTGCCCGGCCTGGGCTTCGAACCCGGCCAGCCGGTGAGCGTGACCGCCACCGACTACGGCCGCGACCCGGTGGAAGGCACGCTGGTCGGCCTCTCGGCCGACGAGGTGGTGATCCGCCGCACCGACGAACGCGCGGGCACGCTGCACGTGCACTTCCCGCGCGAAGGTTTCCAGATCAAGGAGCAGACAGCATGAAGGACTGGAAGGGCCGCACGGCCGTCATCACCGGGGCCGCCTCGGGCTTCGGGCTCGAGGCCAGCCGCATCGCGGCGCGGCGCGGCATGAACGTCGTCATGGCCGACGTGCAGCCCGACGCGCTGGAACTGTCGGCCAAGGAGATCGAAGGCCTGGGCGCGAAGGTGCTTCGCTTCAGGCTCGACGTCTCGAAGGCGGCCGAGGTCGAGGCACTGGGCGCGGCGACCTTCGAGCGCTTCGGCGCGCCGCACTTCGTCTTCAACAACGCCGGCGTCGGCGCCGGCGGGCTGATCTGGGAACACACGCTCAAGGACTGGGAGTGGGTGGTCGGCGTCAACCTGATGGGCGTGGCGCACGGCGTGCGCGTCTTCGTGCCGATGATGCTGAAGGCCGCCGCGGCCGACCCGGCCTACGAAGGCCATGTCGTCAACACCGCCAGCATGGCCGGCATGCTCAACGCGCCCAACATGGGCGTCTACAACGTCACCAAGCACGCGGTGGTGTCGATGAGCGAGACGCTCTACCAGGACCTGGCGCTCGTCAGCACGCAGGTGCACGCGCACGTGCTGTGCCCGTTCTTCGTGCCCACCGGCATCCACCACAGCGAACGCAACCGGCCGGCCGACATGCCCGCCACGGCGCCGACGAAGAGCCAGCTGATCGCCAAGGCGATGAGCGAGAAGGCCGTCACCAGCGGCAAGGTGAGCGCCGCGCAGGTGGCGCAGTTCGTCTACGACGCGATGGACGGAAACCGCTTCTACGTCTTCAGCCACCCGAAGAGCCTGGCCACGGTGCAGACGCGGCTGGAGGACATCATGGGTCTGCGCAACCCGACCGACCCGTTCGTTTCGCGGCCGGAGGTGGGGGCGCAGCTGCGCGAGGCGTTGCGCGGCGTGTAAGGCCGGCTGGCGCGGTTCGACTGAGGGCCATGACGCGGACCGCGCTCATCAGGGGCTTCGCCTGCCTGTCGGCGCTGTTGTGCGCGCTGGCGGTGTCTGCACAACCTGCCGAGGTTGCGCTCACCGGCCGCACGACGCAGGGCGAACGTGTCGACCTGAAGGCCCTGCACGGAAAGGTGGTGCTGGTCTTCTTCTGGTCGACCGACTGCCCCGTGTGCCTGGACAAGATGCCCGAGTTCCGGCGAAATCTCGAAGGCTGGCGCGGCAAGGACTTCGTGATCGTGGCCGTCAACCAGGACCGGTCGATGGACGATCTCAAGCGCTACGAACAGGTGCTGGACACCTTCCGTCCGCGCGAGCCCCAGATGAAGATGGTCTGGAGATCCGACCCGGCGCACCGGGACAACCTGGGGGCGCTGCCCCTGAATGCCCCCACCAGTCTGCTGCTCGACCGCCAGGGTGCGGTCGTCCGCCAGGTGCGCGGACGGATCGCGCCGGAACTCTGGAACGACATCGCCGAACTGGTCCTGAACTAGCGTGCGTCGTTCGGCGGCCGGCCGCCAGGACGAGACCGCTGCGAACCGGCTCCGCGCATGGGCGGACGAAACGTCATGAGCAAGGCCCCAGCGCCGCCGCCTGCACCGGCCGCTGCGTCGCGGGGTCGGTGACGACGAAGGCCACGCGGCGCGGGTGTTCGGCCACGCCGCGCGAGACGGCGAGGTCGAGTTCGGCCCCGGCGGATGCGGCCCAGGCGGGCACCGGCTTGTACAGGCGCACCACGCTGTCGTGGCGCAGCGTCTCGCCGGCGTTCTCGCCCGCGCGCACCTTGCTTTCGTGGCGGTCTTCCAGCACCGCCCAGTAGCCTTCCAGGCGCGCCGGGCCGCCGGCTGCGGCGCCCACCTGCGCATGCACGCGGTCGCCTTCGCGCACCAGCGTCAGCGCCACCGGGCCGGGCGCGGCCGCGGCCGCCGGCAGCCGGGGCCACGAGGTCCAGTCGCGGCCGTTGGCCACCACCTGCGGCGTGTAGACCGAAGCGCTGCCGCTGCTGCGTGCCAGCGCGTACTGGCGCGCCGTGATCTCGGGCGCGGCGAAGCGGTCGACCCAGCCCAGGCGGTCCCAGTAGTCGACGTGGAAGGCGAGCGTGAGCACGTCGGCGCGGCCCTTCAGCGAAGACAGCCAGCGGTCGGCCGGCGGGCAGGAACTGCAGCCTTCGGAGGTGTAGAGCTCCACCACCAACGGCGGCACGGCGCCCGCGCTCACCTGGCAGGCGGGCGGCGCCGCGAAGGCACAGCCGGCGGTGGTGGCGGCCAGCAGCAAGGGGGTGCGCAGCAGGGACATGGCGGTCCTCCGGCAAGGGGTGGCAACGCCATTCGTCGGCACCCTGCTGCGCACCTTACACGGCGGCGCTTCAGTTCGCGGCCAGGCCGGCCATGCCCGCGAGACCGGCGGCGGTACCGGCCGGCGTGAGCGTGCCGTCGGCGGCGACGCTGAAGTTCGCGACCGTCGCGGCGCGGCCGGCCAGCACGGCCAGGCTGCGGCCGTGGCGCGGCATCGCCATGTCGACCGGGCCGCTGTTGGCGCCGGTGCTGCCGGCCGCGCCTTCGAGCAGCGTGACCGAGCCGTCGCGCGCGATGGCGTAGCTGCTGACGTTGCCGCTGCCGGCGTTGGCGGTGAAGGCGAAGCGCCCGTTCGGCGACACCGCGGCCCAGCAGGCCGCGGCTTGGCCGTTGGGCACCGAGGCGCTCACCAGCTTGGGCGTGGCGCCGTCGAAGCGGTAGCTGGAGAGCGAGCTGCCCGGCGCTTCGGTCACGAAGACGCGGCCGCGGCGGTCGAACGCGAAGCCGAAGGGCGTGGCGCCGGAAGAGGCGGTGACCACGGGCGCGCCGGCGCTGCCGTCGCCGGCGATGGCATAACTCGTCAACTTGGCGGTGTTCTTCTCGGTGACGAGCAGGGTGTCGCCGTCGGGCGCGATGCCCACCTGCGCCGGCCCGGTGCCGCCGGCAGCCGACAGCGGCCGCACGCTGCCGGCCACCGGCACCAGCGAGCCCTGCTGATTGCGGAAGCCGGCCACGTTGCCGGCACCGTCGGCATTGAGCACGTAGACCAGGCCTTCGTTCTCGGCCACGCTGATGGGGCGCAGGCCGCCGGAGTCCTGCACCGACACGAGCCGCAGGCCCGCGGGCCGCACGGCGAAGGTGCTGATGCTGTTGCTGCCGGCGTTGACGACGAAGAGCCAGCGGCCGTCGCCCGAGAGCGTGACGGCGCCCTGCGAGCCGAGGCCGGCGCTGGTGCCCAGGCCCTGGGTCGAGAAGCGCGACTGCAGCGCGAGCGTGCCGTTGTCGTCGGTGCCGAAGACCAGCACTTCGTTGCCGGCAGCGCTGTTGGTGCTGGTGAAGATGTGGCCGCTGCGCAGGCCGCCTTCCTCGGCGGCGAAGGCGCCGGTGGCGGCGGTGGTGCCGATGACGGCGGCGATCAGGGTGCGATGGAACGAACGACGGTTCAGGGACATGCGAGTCTCCATGTGGATCTGGGGTGAAGGGCAGCGGCGCGCGATCGCTGCTGCAGTGGTCGCGCCGCGGGCCGCGGCCTTACATGCGATTCATCGTTCGTCGCTGAGGCCGTGCACGAGCCGGTACTCGCAGGCCTTGAAGACGACGTAGAAGGCCATGCTCAGGTAGCCGTTGACGAGCAGCCCTGCGAGCTGGCGCGCGGCGCCGTCTTCGAGCGCCTGCCAGCCGACCTCGAACACCAGGTCCAGCGCCGCCTTCAGGAAGGTGGCGATGCTCACGGTGCAGACCCCGAAGCCCAGGAAGGCGAGGCCCATGACCACGAAGGCGGTCCACGCGCGGCGCAGCACGAGGCGGTGGAAGAGGGCGTGGGCGCGCTCGCGAAGGCTCATCGGGATGGGTCTTCGCAGCGCCGCGGTTTCTTACATCGGGCGGCTTAAACTCCGCCGCTTCGTTTTTCCCGCACCCGGATTCCTTGGAAAAGATCGTTGCCCAGATCGCCGCCGAGCTGAAGGCCCGGCCGCAGCAGGTGGCGGCGGCCGTCGAACTGCTCGACGGCGGTGCCACCGTTCCCTTCATCGCCCGCTACCGCAAGGAAGCCACCGACGGGCTCGACGACACCCAGCTGCGCGAACTGGAAGCGCGCCTGGCCTACCTGCGCGAACTGGAGGAGCGCCGCGCGGCGGTACTCAAGAGCATCGAGGAGCAGGGCAAGCTGACGCCCGAGCTGCGCGCCGCCATCGAGGCCGCGCCGACCAAGCAGGAGCTCGAAGACCTCTACCTGCCCTACAAGCCCAAGCGTCGCACCAAGGGCATGATCGCCCGCGAGGCGGGGCTGGAGCCGCTGGCCGACAAGCTGTTCGGCGATCCGTCGCTGGAGCCGCTCGCCGAAGCGGCCGCCTTCGTCAATGCCGATGCCGGTTTTGCCGATGCGCATGCGGTGCTCGACGGCGTGCGCGACCTGCTCTCCGAGCGCTGGGCCGAGGACGCCGTGCTGGTGGGCAAGCTGCGCGAGTGGCTGTGGGCCGAGGGCTTGTTCAAGAGCCGGCTGATGGACGGCAAGGATGCGAACAACGCCGACGTCGCCAAGTTCCGCGACTATTTCGACTACGCCGAGCCGATTCGCACCGTGCCCTCGCACCGCGCGCTGGCGGTATTCCGCGGCCGCACGCAGGAGTTTCTCGACGCCAAGCTGGTGCTCGACGAAGAGGTGGTGCCGGGGCAGCCGACGCTGGCCGAAGGGCGCATCGCTGCGCATCTGGGCTGGCGGCATGCGAAGCGGGCCGGCGACGAGCTGATCCGCAAGACCGTGGCCTGGACCTGGAAGGTCAAGCTCAGCCTCAGCCTGGAGCGCGACCTGTTCTCGCGCCTGCGCGAAGAAGCGGAAAAGGTGGCCATCAAGGTCTTCGCCGAGAACCTGCGTGACTTGCTGCTGGCCGCGCCGGCCGGCCCGCGTGTCGTGCTGGGCCTGGACCCCGGCATCCGCACCGGCTGCAAGGTGGCGGTGGTCGATGCCACCGGCAAGGTGCTGGACACCACCACCGTCTATCCGCACGAGCCGCGCAACGACTGGGAAGGCTCGCTGCATACGCTCGGCCGCCTGGTCGCCACGCACGGCGTCGACCTGATCGCCATCGGCAACGGCACCGCCAGCCGCGAGACCGACAAGCTCGCCGCCGATCTCATCAAGCGCATCCACGCGATGGCACCGGAGGCGAAGATCGAGAAGATCGTCGTCAGCGAAGCCGGCGCCTCGGTGTATTCGGCCAGCGAATTCGCCAGCAAGGAACTGCCCGAGCTCGACGTGAGCCTGCGCGGCGCGGTGAGCATCGCGCGGCGCCTGCAGGATCCGCTCGCCGAGCTCGTGAAGATCGAGCCCAAGAGCATCGGCGTGGGCCAGTACCAGCACGACGTCAACCAGAGCGAGCTGGCGAAGAGCCTGGACGCCATCGTCGAGGACTGCGTCAACTCGGTGGGCGTGGATCTGAATACGGCTTCCGCGCCGCTGCTGTCGCGCGTGTCGGGCCTGTCGGGTGCGGTGGCCGCGAGCATCGTGCGCTGGCGTGATGCCAACGGCGCCTTCCGCAGCCGCCAGCAGCTGCTGGACGTGAGCGGCCTGGGCGCCAAGACCTTCGAGCAGTGCGCCGGCTTCCTGCGCATCCGCGCCGGCGACAACCCGCTCGACCAGAGCGGCGTGCACCCCGAGACCTACCCGGTGGTGCAGCGCATGCTGGAGAAGGTCGGCAAGCCGATCGGCGAGGTGATGGGGCGCAGCGACGTGATCCGTTCACTCAAGCCCGAAGCCTTCGCCGACGAGAAGTTCGGCGCCATCACCGTCCGCGACATCCTCGCCGAGCTGGAGAAGCCCGGCCGCGATCCGCGCCCCGACTTCAAGGTGGCGCGCTTCAACGAGGGCGTCGAGGACATCAAGGACCTGCAGCCCGGCATGACGCTGGAAGGCACGGTCAGCAACGTCGCGCAGTTCGGCGCCTTCGTCGACCTGGGCGTGCACCAGGACGGGCTGGTGCACGTGAGCCAGCTGTCGAACAAGTTCGTCAACGACGCGCGCGAGGTGGTGCGCACCGGCCAGACCGTGAAGGTGCGGGTGCTGGAAGTGGACCTGGCACGCAAGCGCATCAGCCTGACCATGAAGCTGGACGCGCCCGCGCGGCCGGCGGCCGGCAAGGGCGGCGACAACAGCTTCCGCCCCGCGGGCCGCGGCGAACGCACGCGCGCGCCGGAGCCGGCGGGGCAGGGCGCGATGGCGGCCGCCTTCGCGAAGCTGCAGGGCCGGCGTTGAGCCTGCAGGCGCTGCGCGTCCACGCCGGCCCGCGCGCGCTGGCGCGGCTGCGCGAGCGCGGCTTCGTGGCCGAAGACGTGCGCGTGGTACCGGCCGCGGCCGGTGGCCCGAAGGGCCTGGTGCTCAATCCGCTCGACCGCTTCCTCTTCGGCCACTGGCTGAAGGACGCGCCGCAGACGGTGCACCTGCTGGGCGCCTCGATCGGTGCCTGGCGCATGGCGGTGGCCTGCCGGCGCGATGCCGACGCCGCGCTGGAGGAACTGGCCGACGACTACATCACCCAGCGCTACGAACACGAGCCCGGCAAGGCCCCGACGCCGCGCGTGGTGAGCGAAGCCTTCGGTGCCAAGGTGCAGCAGCGGCTGGGCACGCATGCGGCCGAACTGCTCTCGCACCCGCAGCGGCGGCTGCATGTCTTCACCAGCCGCGGCCGCCACGTGCTGAGCCGCGAAGGGCGCTGGCGCACGCCGATCGGCTACCTGGGCGCGTTCGTGGCCAATGCCGCGAGCCGGCGCGCGTTGGGCGGCTGGCTGGAGCGCGTGGTGTTCAGCGACCCGCGCGAGCCGCTGCCCTTTCCGCTGGAAGACTTCCGCAGCCGCACGGTGGCACTGGACGCGGGCAACCTGGTCCCTTCGGTGCTGGCCAGCTGCTCCATCCCGTTCTGGCTGGATGCGGTGCACGACATTCCCGGCGGCCCGCGCGGCGCGTACTGGGACGGCGGTATCACCGACTACCACCTGCACCTGGACTACGCCGCCATGCACGAAGGGCTGGTGCTGTACCCGCACTTCCAGGCGCGCGTGGTGCCGGGCTGGCTGGACAAGGCCTGGAAGGGCCGCCACCGCGCGAGCCCGCGGCTGGCCAACGTGGTGGTGCTGTCGCCTGCGCCCGAATGGGTGCGCACGCTGCCCGGCGGCAAGCTGCCCGACCGCGGCGACTTCAAGGCCTTCGGCGACGACTTCGAAGGCCGCGTGAAGGCCTGGCGGCGCGCTGTGGCCGAAAGCCGGAGGCTGGCGGACGAGTTCGCGCAATGGGTCGCCCTCGGCAAACCGGTGCATGCCGAGCCGCTGCCCTGAGCTAAACTGTCGACCTTCGTCATCCACCCGAAGCAAGAGCGAGAAAGGCGACCTGGTTATGACACCGCGGACTACGGACTTCTTCTTCGACCGCTGCTAGCGGCCGCCGCGCGTTCGTCTTTTCCTTTCTCCCCGGACACGAAGCGCGGCTCACCCCCGCGCTTCGTTGCTTTCGGAAGGCTCCATCGAAATGATCCACATCACGCTGCCGGACGGTTCCCGGCGAGAGTTCCCGCAACCTCCGACGGTGGCCGAGGTGGCCGCCAGCATCGGCCCCGGCCTGGCCAAGGCCGCCATCGCCGGCAAGGTCGACGGCAAGGTCGTCGACACGAGCTATCGCGTCGAGCAGGACGCCACGCTCGCCATCGTTACCGAGAAGGACGCCGACGGGCTGGAGATCATCCGCCACAGCACGGCGCACCTGCTGGCCTACGCGGTGAAGGAGCTGTTCCCGGACGCCCAGGTCACGATCGGCCCGGTGGTGGAGAACGGCTTCTACTACGACTTCGCCTACAAGCGCCCCTTCACGCCCGAGGACCTGGCCGCGATCGAGAAGCGCATGGTCGAGCTGGCGGCGAAGAACGAGCCCGTGGTGCGCCGCGTGCTGCCGCGCGACGAGGCGGTGGCGTACTTCAAGTCGATCGGCGAGGACTACAAGGCCGAGATCATCGGCAGCATTCCCGCCGGCGAAGAGGTGAGCCTGTACCGCGAGGGCGGCTTCGAGGACCTGTGCCGCGGCCCGCACGTGCCCAGCACGGGCCGGCTGAAGCACTTCAAGCTGATGAAGGTGGCCGGCGCCTACTGGCGCGGCGACCAGAACAACGAACAGCTGCAGCGCATCTACGGCACGGCCTGGGCCACGAAGGACGAACTGCAGGGCTACCTGCGCATGCTGGAGGAAGCCGAGAAGCGCGACCACCGCAAGCTCGGCCGCGAGCTCGACCTGTTCCACATGGAGGACACGGCGCCCGGCATGGTGTTCTGGCACCCCAAGGGCTGGACGGTCTGGCAGGCGGTGGAGCAGTACATGCGCGCCGTCTACCGCGACAACGGCTACCAGGAGGTGAAGGGCCCGCAGGTGCTGGACCGCAGCCTGTGGGAGAAGACGGGCCACTGGCAGAACTACCGCGAGAACATGTTCACCACGGAATCGGAGAAGCGCGACTACGCGCTGAAGCCGATGAACTGCCCCGGCCACG
>CAYVXO010000211.1:0-9744 GCA_964454485.1 uncultured Rubrivivax sp. | reverse complement strand
CGGGCTGAGCGTATGACCTTCGTTGTGGTCGACGCACGTTGCCCGTGGCACCCATCGCCTCGCCTTCACACCGCGTTCGGTACGACGCTGCGCCGGGTCGCCACTGGATCGGTATCTGACCGGTTGAGCCCGCGCTTCGATCGGCGGCCCTGGGTCAAGCGGCCAACCTGTGGCTGGGAGGTGGGGCGGTTCCAGGCGTTCAGTCCGAGACTCCGTGCAGTTGGGAAGCCAGGCACTACGGGTCTTCTTGCGGCTCCCGATTGAATTGACGAGGAGGCAGCCATCTTGAAAGGCCTGGGTACATGAAAGGCAACGGCGCGCCTGCTTTCGCAGGGGATCAGCCTCCCTCGCGGGCAGAGTTGCTGGCGCAGGTCCGTTCGCTGCAGGGCGCCGTACGAACCGCCCGCTTGGCGATCAGGCAAGGCAAACCCAGCCGCATCGACAACGCGGTGCTCGTTCCTCTGGCACTCGCGGCCGGGCGCCCTGGAAACGCGCCGGCTGAGATCGAGTTTGCTGGCGCCCTGTTGCGGCGCGTCGCCTTTCAGGTGAAGGCCCGCGCAGGCAAGAACGTTAGCCGGCAGAGGCTTGGCAGTCACCTCTGCCGTGGTGACAGCCTCATGCATGAAATACCGAGTGCTGGAGCCTGGCCGATCGTTCAACAGTCCGGCGCGGGGCGACTGCCAAGCCCAGACGTCAGCGACCGGCTTCTGCCTGGATGGCCTCCTCGACCAGTCGCCGGAAGCGCACCAGCGCTGCATCCATCGCCAAGGGCAACATCGGCGCCTCGGGCTTCATCGCGATGATGCGCGCTTGCGCGGTGATCATGTCGCGGTCTTCGTTGAAGGCCTGCACGAGGCTCGCGTAGATGTTGTCGACGAGCTCGGCGCCGCCCTGCGAGCCGGGGACGCCCTGCATGAAGAAATAGTGCGTGCTGTTCTCGGTCTCCGGTGTCAGCGCCTGGCACGAATGCAGGCGCACGAGCGGCGGGCCGTCGTGCTCCGAACTGCCCGCCGTGCGCCCACCCGAATGCATGAGCAGCGTCGCCGGCAGCAGGAAGTCGTAGACGAAGTAGCGGTCGATGTTGCCGTCGAACGACCTCATGCGCGTGTAGAACGGCGGCGGCGGGACGTTCGGGACGTGCCGCGAGACGCGCAGCCCGCGCGGCACGTTCTCGATCGTGGGCCGCGACTGCGCGATCGCCGGCGTGCCGCCGAGTGTCTTCTCATGGACGTAGCTCAGGTGCGAGAAGTCGAGCAGGTTGTCGGCGATCAGCAGCCACGGCGTGTCGTAGTGCAGGTAGCCCGGCTTGTAGCGGAACTCGGGGTCGCCGCAGGAGAAGTTGTCGGGCAGCGTGTCGACCGGCGCAGGCTCGCCCTCGCCCATCCATGCGAACACCCAATGGTTCTTGACCGCCACCGGATAGCGCCGCACACGGGCCTTCGGCGGCACACTGTCGAGCCCCGGGACCTCGACGCAGGCGCCGCTGGCGGCGAACTTCAGTCCGTGGTAGCCGCAGCGCACGCAGTCGCCCTCCTTGCGGCCTGCCGACAGCGGCGCCAGGCGATGGCAGCAGCGGTCTTCGAGGGCGACGATCTCGCCGGCCGCGGTCCGGTACATCACGAGGGGCTCGCCGATCACGGTGCGGGCAAACAGCCCGTCCTCGGGAATCTCGTGGTCCCACGCGACGACGTACCAGCAGTTGCGGATGAACATGAAGCGTCTCCCGGCCGGTCAAGGCACCAGTTTCCAGGTCCCCTTCTCGATGCGCACCATCACCTGGCTGCGCTGGTCGACGCCGTTGTGGTCGGTGGGGCTCATGTTGTAGACCGCTTCCGACGCGACGAAGTTCTGCGTGCCCTCGAGCGCGTCGCGCAGCGCCTGGCGGAACTCCGGCGTGCCGGGCTGCGCCTTCTTCAGGCTCGTCGCGGCGGCCTGCTGCATGAGCAGCAGCGCGTCCCAGATCGTGCCGGCGAAGAGCGAGCGCGTGCCGGGGCCGTAGGTCGCCTCGAACTTCTTCACGAAGTCCAGCGCCGGCTTCTTCGTCGGGTTGCTGTCGGGCAGCTGCTCGGCCACCAGCACCGGCGCCACCGTCATCAGCCCGCCCTCGAGCTCCTTGCCGCCGACGCGCAGGAAGTCGTTGTTCGCGACACCCTGCGTCTGGTAGATCAGGCCCTTGTAGCCGCGCCTGACGAGCTCGGCGTGCGGCAGCGCACCCGGCGTGCCGGCGCTGAAGATGTAGACCGCGTCGGGGTTGGCGGCGAGGATCTTCACGACCTGCGCCGTCACGCTCAGGTCGGTCTGGTTGTAGCGCTCGGTGGCGACGATGCGGATGCTCTTTGCCGCGGCGAGGCTCTCGGTCGCCTTCAGGAAGCCTTCGCCATAGCTCGTCGCGATGCCGATGGTGGCCATCGTCTTCGCGCCGGCCGCGGCCATGTGCTGCATCACCATCGTCGCGCTGATCGTCTCGGTGGGGCTGAGCTTGAAGGCCCACTTGCGCGGGCCGTCCTGCGGGTTGACGATCGCGCCGCCGCCGGCCAGCGAGATGACCGGCACGCTGGCCGAGCCGGCCACCTCCACCACCGCCAGCGAGGTGGGCGTGAGCGAGGCGCCGATGATGGCGTCGACCTTGTCCTCGCTGATCAGCTTTTGTGCGTTCCGGGTCGCGGTGACGGTGTCGGTGGCGTCGTTGAGCACGGTGAACTTCACCTTCTGGCCGGCCATCGTGGCGGGCCAGAGCTTCAGCGCCTGCTCCTCTGGCGTGCCCAGTGAGGCGCCGGGGCCGGTCAGCGACAGGATCACGCCGATGTGGATCTCGGCCTGCGCCGCGCCGGCCGCCAATGCGAGCGTGGAGGCAGCGGCCCAGGACGAGAGGTGCACGAGCAGATGGCGGCGGCGGGTCATTCGGGGTTCTCCAGGAGGGTGCAGGTCTGCGCAGGTTCGATCAACACCAGCGGTCGGCCGATGGGCGCCGTGTCGCGAAGCAAGGTGTGGCGGACATCGGAGCGCTCGCCCGGCATTGGAACAGCGGAATGCATTAGCGTCCGGGATGCTATCGCTGCCTCGAGCAGCAGAACCTGCCGGAAAACGCGGATGGGATGCCGGCGCCGATGGCGCGCCGAACCGAAGAACCCACACTCTCAGCGCTGGAGCGTGCAGTGCAGGAGCGGCACGAGGTCGACAGCCGAAGGCCGGCACGGGGTCGGAACCGGGCCGTATGGACCTCACCGGTCCCGGTGCCGCCTGCCTGGCGGCGTCTGGCGACGGGCGGCACACCCGTGTCCGGCCGCCCGGACTGTTCCTCTGCGCCGGCAGGCGCGCTTCGTGTAGGGTAAGGCCGCATCCTCACGACCCGCACCACCGCCGGAGACACCTCGATGAAGCTCGTCATCGCGCAGATGAAGCACGAGACCAACACCTACTCGCCGGTGCCCACGCCGCTGGCGCGCTTCGGCGACGGCACCTCGCCGCCGCCTGAAGGCGCCGCCGCGATCGCCGCCTACCGCGGCACCGGCTCGGCGCTCGGCGCCTTCCTCGAACTCGCCGAGGCCGCCGGCGCCCAGGTGCATGTGCCCATCGCCGCCTCCGCGTGGCCCAGCGGCCCGGTGCACGACGACGCCTTCGAGCACATCGCTGGCCGCATCGTCGACGCGGTGCGCGCCGGCTGCGACGGCGTGCTGCTCGACCTTCATGGCGCGATGGTCACGCAGACCCACGACGACGGCGAAGGCGAGCTGCTGCGCCGCATCCGCGCCGCCGTGCCCGGCGTGCCCATCGGCGTGGCGCTGGACATGCACACCAACCTGTACGACGCGATGGGCGAGCACGCCGACGTGATCGCCGGCTACCAGACCTACCCGCACGTGGACATGCACGGCACCGGGCTGCGCGCCGGCCGCGCACTGCTCGCCAAGCTGCAAGGCCGCGCGCGGCCGACGATGGCCTGGGGCCGGGCGGCGATGCTGCCGCACGTGATGCGCCAGGGCACCGACGACTCGCCCAATCGCGAGTTGCAGGCCCGCTGCCGCGAGATGGAGGCGCAGGGCGCGCTGGCGGCCAGCGTCTTCGTCGGCTTCCCGAACGCCGACATCGCCAACGCGGGGCTGTCGGCGGTGGTCGTCACCGATGGTGACGCAGCCCTCGCGCGGCGCTGGTGCGACGAACTGCTGGCGATGGCCTGGGAACAGCGCGCGAAGTTCGTCTACACGAGCGAGCCGCTGGCGGATTCGATCGCGCGCGCGATGCGCATCGCTGCCGACAAGCCCGCCGGCAGCGGCCCGGTGGTGCTGCTGGACCACTGCGACAACTGCGCCTCCGGCGGCACCATGGACACCATGACCGTGCTCGGCGCGCTGCTCGACGCCGGCGCGCGCAACGCCGCGGCGTTCGCGATCTGCGACCCGCAGGCCGTGCAGCAGATGATCGCCGCGGGCGTCGGCGCCGAGCTCACGCTGCCGCTGGGCGGCAAGCTCGACATGCCGTCGCTCGGCCTGAAGGGCACGCCGCGCACCGTCACCGGCCGTGTGCGGCTGCTCTGCGACGGCCGCTACCGCAACCGCGGCCCGATGGCCGCCGGCGAGACCCAGCACATGGGTCCGACCGCGTTGTTCGAGGTGGGCGAGGCGGGCGGGGTGCAGGTCGTCGTGATCTCTCAGCACGTGGAGCCGCACGACCTCGCCGCGTTCCAGGCCGTGGGCCTCGCCCCCGAACGGCTGGACCTCTTGATGCTGAAGAGCCGCGTGCACTGGCGCGCCGGTCTCAAGAGCCTCGCGCATGCGGTGGTCGAATGCGCCGGCACCGGCGTGTGCACCTCGGACTACGACGCGCTGGCGTTCAGGAAGCTGCGGCGGCCGATGTATCCGCTGGAAGGGTGAAGGGGCGGGATAGAACGCCTGATCGGGTATCGGCCCTTTGCCGGACCACCGGCGCGAGAGCCATGCCGACCCTCTGGGTCGTCGTCAGGTTGACGAACCGCTCCAATCTCGTTGGCGGTTGGACGGGCAGGTCGGCCGGCCGCGACTTGTTTCGCTTGCGGTGGTCAAGCCGAAGCTGCTTGCGGGCCGTGGGGTGGCGACGTGGCCTCTGGTACCCGGTGCGGCCGGTGGTGGGCCCGGCCTCTGCGTCCGGTCCCTGGCGCGAAGCAGCCATCGGCCCGGCGTCGATCGCACCTTCTCGAGGACCGCTCAAGGATCTGCAGCGAGAGCACGCCTTCTCCACGGCGCGGTAGAAGCAGCGCCGCTCGTCCGCCGTGAGCGACGACTACAGGTGGCGCCCCTTGGGTGTCAAGGCGAGCGTCAGGCCGCGTGCGTCGTCGGGTGTCGGCCCGGCCTCGATCAGGTGCTTGGCCTGCAGGCTTCGGGTGGACCGGCTCGTCAGCGCCTTTTCGATGCCGATGCCGTCGACGAGCCGCGAAGACACCATCGGTCCCGCCTCCAGCGTGGCCAGGATGCGCCACTGGCTCAGGTTGACGCCATCGCGGTCACGCATCACGCGGGTCCACTGCCGCTCGAACGCCGTCGACAGCTGGTTGACCTGGAAGGTGGACGGGGCGGACTGCCTCAGGACGATGTCGAGGCGGTCAAGTGGTCCCGAAAGTCAGCCAACCAAGGCAACGGTCAAGCGCAATCGAATCTGGGCAGCCTCTACCTGAAGAAGGTAGCGCGTTGAGCGCCCGCCAAAGCCAGTCCTCCCAGGCAATCCCGAGACGCCGAACCACTGTCGCTTCCAGTGCGGCCTCTTCAGGGTCCGACCTACTGCTTCGTTCCCCGGCGACGCCACCAGAATCGGGCGTCGGAACTCAACTCTCGGGGAACAGGCGATGACGAACACCCATCCCGGCGGCCACCCGCTGCAATGCCTGTGCTGCGACCCGCCCGACGCCGGCCGCCGCCGCTGGCTGACCGGCGCCCTCTCCATCGGCGCGCTGGCCACCGCCGGGTGCGCTGCGCCGGGGGCGGCGGCGTCGCCGCACCGCATCGACGTGCACCACCACATCTCGCCGCCGCCGTGGGTGGCGGCCTTGAAGCGCGCGAAGCTGGACACGCCGCCGGTCGTCAACTGGACGATGCAGCGCTCGCTCGACGACCTTGACCGCGGCGGCGTCGCCACCGCGATCACCTCGCCCACGCTGCCCGCGGTCGGCTTCCTGAACGCCGCCGACGCCGCCGACGTGGCGCGCGCGTCGAACGAATTCGCGCGCCGCCTGGGCGACGAATCGCGCGGCCGGCTGCGCATGTTCGCGCTGCTGCCGATGCCGCACGTGGACGCCACGCTGAAGGAGATCGCCTTCGCGCTGGACGTGCTGCAGGCCGACGGCGTGGCCTTCATGACGAGCTACGGCAACCAGTACCTCGGCGACGCCGCCTTCGCACCGGTGATGGAGGAGCTGAACCGCCGCAAGGCCACCGCCTACACGCACCCGAACGACCCTGCCTGCTGCCTGAACATCGCCAGCGGCGTGCCGCCGGTCATCATCGAATACGGCACCGACACCACGCGCACGATCGCCAGCCTGGTCTTCTCCGGCGCGGCGCAGCGCTGGCCCGAGATCCGCTGGATCTTCTCGCACGCCGGCGGCACGCTCTCGGCGGTGACCGAACGCTTCACGGTGCAGGCACCGTCGCTGCCGGGCTACAAGGAGCGCGGCTTCGACGGCGCGCGCGTGCTGGCCGACCTGCGCCGCTTCCACTACGACACCGCGCAGGCCGCCAACCCGGTCGCGATGGCGGCGCTGCAGCGCTACATCCCGGTCTCGCAGATCGTCTACGGCACCGACTACCCCTACCGCACCGCTGCCGAGCACACCCAGGGCCTGGCGGCCGTTTTCAGCGGCGCCGAACTGCGCGCCATCGAGCGCGAGAACGCCCTGCGCCTGCTGCCGCGGCTCAGTGCCTGAGGCTGGCTCCGCATCGCCCGCCCGTTCAGGGCGGCGGCGCGCGCGCGGCCGCGACACAATGGCGGCTCGCCGGCGTGGCGCAGCGCCGGCCTCCTGGAGGGTCGCGCCCGCATGTTCGACAGCAACGCCGTGGATGTCCAACGGCTGACCAGCTTCGCGTGGCAGCACGCGGTGGAGTACCTGCACTGGGTGCTCTCCTCGCCGATGCACATCGCGGCGCATGTCGCCGCCGGCATCGGGGTGGCGATGATGATGGCCGGCGCGCTGGCGCGCACCATGCTGCCACTGCGCTGGCTGGCGGTGGGCGGCAACCTGGGGCTGATCGTCTTCGGCGCCCTGCAGCCGGCGCCGCTGACGCTGCTGACCGCCGCCGCGCTGCTGCCGGTGAACCTGTACCGCGCCTTCGAGGTCACGCGCCTGGTGCGGCGCGTGCAGCGCGCGCGCGTCGGTGCCGACATGGCGTCGATCTGGCTGCGCCCGCACATGAAGGCGCGCCGCTACAAGGCCGGCCACGTGCTGTGCCACAAGGGCGATGTCGCCAACCACCTGTACCTGCTGGCCGACGGCAAGATGGAGCTGGCCGAGCTGGGCAAGGAGATCCCGGCGGGGCGGATCTTCGGCGAGATCGCGCTCTTCTCCGAGGACCACACCCGCACGCAGACCCTGCGCTGCGTCACCGACTGCACCGTGCTGGAGATCACCGCCGACACGGTGCGCCAGCTCTTCTACCAGAACCCCTCGTTCGCCTTCCACCTGATGGACCTGCTGGCGCGGCGGCTGCGCAGCGACATCATGCGCGCCAACGGCGAGGACCCGGACACCGAGTAGCGCCACCGGCTTTCCCCCGAGCGCGCCGGCGCGCGCGCCGTGGTGCAATCCACCCCCATGCTGGAAGCCGGCGTCCGACTTGCCTGGGGCTACACCGAGATGCTGGTGCACGCGTTCGCGCACCGCGGTCTGCTGCGCCTGCCGGCGGTGCGCGACGCGCTGTGGCGCCAGATCCACTTCACCGGCGTGCGCGCCCTGCCCTACGCGGCGCTGGTGGCGCTGCTGTTCGGCGCCGTCGTCGTCACGCGCGCGATGGCGCTCCTGGGCGACGACAACGAAGGCGTGCTCAAGATCATCGTCGGCGGCGGCATCCGCGAGCTCGGGCCGCTGCTGACCGCGGTGATCGTCATCGCGCGCAGCAGCGTCGCCATCGCGGCCGAGGTGGGGCTCATGCACCTGCGCCCGGGCATGGCCGAGTCGCTGTGGAAGGACGGCGAGCGCGAGGACGAGGTCGTGCTGCCGCGCGTGCTGGGCGTGGCCGTGGGCTCGATGCTGCTGGACATCTGCTTCCAGTTCGTGGCCATCGCCTCGGCGCTGCTGATGACGGTGTTCGCGCTCGACTCCACGCTCGACGCCGAGCTCGACGACTTCCTCATCGCCGCCAGCTGGCAGCAGGTGCCGCTCTCGCTGGCGAAGGCGGCCATGTTCGGCGCCGGCATCGGCGCCATCGCCTGCCACCACGGCCTTTCGGTCGGGCAGGAGATCGGCGACGTGCCCAAGGCGGTGGCCGCCACCTGCGCCGGCTGCCTGACCTTCGTGATCGTGCTCGACGCGCTCGCCTTCGTGCTCGGCTGGATCTGAGCCTTATCCTTCGCACCCGATGTCCGAACCGCCGCCCCTGAAACGCGAGAACGTGCGCCGCCAGGTCCTGCTGGCGCTGGCGCTGGGCGTGGTGCTGGCGCTCGTGCTGGCCGGCAGCATCGCCGCCAGGCACGGCCTCTTCTCGCGCCACGCCGAGATCTACTTCCTCGCCGACAGCGGCGCCGGCATCTCGCCGGGCATCAGCGTGCGCATCTCGGGCTTCCGCGTCGGCGCGGTGAGCGCAGTCGAGCTGCAGCCCGACCTGAAGGTGCGCGTGACGATGCAGATCGACGAGGAGCGCTTCGCCGCGCTGCGCGCCGACGCCCACGCCGAATGGTTCAAGGAACAGCTGCAGGCGGCGGTGATCGACCTCGACCCCGGGCACGCGAAGGAACCGCTCTCGAGCGCCGACCCGCGCGTCAGCCACGGCCGGCGGCGCACGCTCACCGAGGTGGCGAACGACCTGCGCGCGCGCCTCGCGCCCATCCTCGACGACGTCAAGCAGCTCACCGGCGCCGCCGCCGCGCGCAAGGACGACATCGGCGCCATCCTGGCCAACGCGCGCAGCGCCACCGAACAACTGGCCGCCACCACTTCGGAGCTGAAGGCGCTGGCCGGCAACGCCCGCGGCCGCGTCGCCTCGCTGGGGGAACAGGCCGGCAAGGCGATGGGCCAGGTGCAGGGCGCGCTGACGCAGGTGAACCAGTCGCTCGTCAAGCTCGACGGCGTGGTCGTCCAGGCACGCGGCACGCTCGACGGCGTGAACGGCCGCCTGCCCGCCATGCTGGGCGGCGCGCAGGACACGCTGGACCAGGTCAACGGCCTGGTGCGCGAGCTGCGCGCGGTCTCGGCCGCCGCCTCGGCCACGCTGCCGGGCGTCATCCGCAGCACCGGGCCGATGGTGGAGGACACGCGCGAGATGATCGGCGGCGTGCGCAACGCCTGGCCGGTGAAGAATCTGGTCGCGCCGCCGCCGCCGGCGCTGGTGCCGCTGGACAGCCACGACGCCGCCAGCCTGCGGGGCCTGGGTGGGCGCGCGCGCAGCTCCACCGCAGGGCCGCCGGCCGCTTAGGAAGCAGCGAGCAGATAGGCGGTCATGATCAGACCTGTTACGCCAAGCAGGAGCGCGACCGCCATCGCACCGAAGGAAGGCCGCAAACCGATACGCTCCCCCGCATTCAATTGCCGTACCATCCGCGCATGTCTGGCCGCCGACAGGACGT
>CAYVXO010000210.1:0-9819 GCA_964454485.1 uncultured Rubrivivax sp. | reverse complement strand
GGTTGCCGAGCGTGATCGTGCCGGTCTTGTCGAGCAGCAGCACGTCGACGTCGCCCGCCGCCTCGACCGCGCGGCCCGAGGTGGCGATGACGTTGGCCTGCATCATGCGGCTCATGCCGGCCACGCCGATGGCGGAGAGCAGCCCGGCGATGGTGGTCGGGATCAGGCACACGAGCAGCGCGACCAGGATCACCAGGCTCACCGGCTGGCCCGCGCCGGCCGCCTGCACGCCGAAGGCCGAGAACGGCAGCAGCGTCACCACCACGCCGAGGAAGACGATGGTCAGCGCCACCAGCAGGATGGTCAGCGCGATCTCGTTGGGCGTCTTCTGGCGCTTCGCGTTCTCGACCATCG
Source organism: uncultured Rubrivivax sp. (assembly GCA_964454485.1). Classification (GTDB taxonomy): domain Bacteria; phylum Pseudomonadota; class Gammaproteobacteria; order Burkholderiales; family Burkholderiaceae_C; genus Rubrivivax. The sequence goes on along the minus strand of CAYVXO010000210.1, from coordinate 9,465 downwards.
CGATCATGCGGTCGACGAAGGTCTCGCCCGGGTTGACGGCCACGCGCACGACGATCCAGTCCGACAGCACCCGCGTGCCGCCGGTGACGGCCGAGAAGTCGCCCCCCGATTCGCGGATCACGGGCGCCGACTCGCCGGTGATCGCGCTCTCGTCCACCGAGGCCACGCCGTCGATCACCTCGCCGTCGGCCGGGATCGTGTCGCCGGCCTCGACCAGCACGACGTTGCCCTTGCGCAGGTTGTCGGCCTCCAGCGGGTGCCACTTCATCTCGGTGCGCGCCACGCCGTGGCGGTACTCGCCCTCGAGCTTCTTGGCCCAGGTCTTCTTCTTGAGGCCGCGCAGCGACGCGGCCTGCGCCTTGCTGCGCCCCTCGGCCAGCGCCTCGGCGAAGTTGGCGAACAGGACGGTGAACCACAGCCACACCGCCACGCCGATGGTGAACACGCCCGGCTTCGCCGCCGCCAGCGCGGTGGTGAAGGCGCTGCCGATGTAGACGACGAACATCACCGGGTTGCGCCACTGCACGCGCGGATCGAGCTTGCGGAACGCGTCGGCGACCGCCGGCTTCATCAACGCCGGGTCGAACAGGGTCAGGGTCTTGCGGGTCATGGCGATGGGCTCACTTGGCGAACAGCATCAGGTGCTCGACCACCGGGCCGAGCGCCAGCGCGGGCACGTAGTTCAGCAGGCCGACCAGCAGCACCGTGCCGATCAGCAGCACCACGAACAGCGGGCCGTGCGTGGGCAGCGTGCCGCCGGTCACTTCGAGCCGCTTCTTGGCGGCCAGCGAACCGGCGATGGCCAGCACCGGCACGATGACGCCGAAGCGGCCCAGCCACATCGCCGCCGCCAGCAGCACGTTGTAGAACGGCGTGTTGGCCGACAGGCCGGCGAAGGCGCTGCCGTTGTTGTTGGCGGCCGATGAGAACGCGTACAGGATCTCCGAGAAGCCGTGCGGGCCCGGGTTCGCGATGCCGGCGCGGCCGGCTTCGGCCAGCACCGCGACGGCGGTGCCGACCAGCACGAGCAGCGGCGTCACGAGGATCGCGATCGAGACCATCTTCATCTCGTGGGCCTCGATCTTCTTGCCCAGGTATTCGGGCGTGCGGCCGATCATCAGCCCGGCGATGAACACGGCGAGGATGGCGAACACCAGCATGCCGTACAGGCCCGAGCCGACGCCGCCGAAGATCACCTCGCCGAGCTGCATCATCACCATCGGCACCATGCCGCCGAGCGGCGTGTAGCTGTCGTGCATCGAGTTCACCGCGCCGCAGCTGGCGGCGGTGGTGATGGTGGCGAAGAGGGCCGAGGCATTGACGCCGAAGCGGACCTCCTTGCCTTCCATGTTGCCGCCGGACTGGGTGGCGCTGGCCTGCTGGTCGGCGCCGAGCGCCGCCAGTGCCGGGTTGCCGTGCTGCTCGGCCGCCGTGGCGCAGACGACCGCGCACACGAAGACCAGCGTCATCGCCGCCAGCAGCGCCCAGCCCTGGCGCAGGTCGCCGACCATGCGGCCGAACACGAAGCACAGCGCCGCCGGGATCAGGAAGATCGACAGCATCTGCAGGAAGTTGGTGACGGCGCTCGGGTTCTCGTAGGGGTGCGCCGAATTGGCGTTGAAGAAGCCGCCGCCGTTGGTGCCGAGCATCTTGATGGCCAGCTGCGAGGCGACCGGACCCATCGCGATCTGCTGCGTCGGCGAGGTCTTGTCCTCCATTGCCGGCTGGCCCTTGTCGTCCTTGACCGGCTGGCCGTCGGCGCCGAGCCTGGGCTGCTGCCAGGTAACGGGCTCGACGGTCTGCACGTCCTGGTAGGGCTTCAGGTTCTGGATCACGCCCTGGCCGGCCAGCACCAGCGCGAACACGAAGGACAGCGGCAGCAGAATCCACAGCGTCGCGCGGGTCAGGTCGGCCCAGACGTTGCCGATCGCCTGCGCGGAGTGGCGCGCGAAGCCGCGCACCAGCGCCACCACCACCACGATGCCGGTGGCCGCCGACAGGTAGTTCTGGACCGTCAGCGCGAGCATCTGCGTCAGGTAGCTCATCGTCGATTCGCCGCCGTAGCCCTGCCAGTTGGTGTTGGTGACGAAGCTGATCGCGGTATCGAGGGCCGAGTCCGGCGCGACCGCAGCCATGCCCTGCGGGTTGAGCGGCAGGACGGACTGCAGCCGCTGCAGCGCATAGACCGCGAGCACGCCCAGGCCGTTGAACACGAGCAGCCCCAGGGCGTAGGGCAGCCAGCCCTGTTCGCGCTCCGGGTCGACGCCGGCCAGCCGGTACAGCGGCGCTTCGACGCGCCGGCCGAGGGCGAACCGGCCCTGCACCACCGCTTCCATCGCCCGGGCCAGCGGCCAAGCGAGCAGCAGCAGGATCGCCAGGTAGGCGACGAGCTGAATCCAGGCCGGGGCGTTCACGAGAAGTCCTCCGGATGCAGCAGCACGGCGACGAGGTAGACCAGCAGCCCGATGGCGATCAGGCCACCGGCGACTTCCCAGCCGCTCATGACGCCTCCGGCCGGTTTTCCAGGCGCGCGCAACCGAACGCGAGCGCGACGGCGGTGGCCCAGAAGGCTGCCGCCACGAGGAGGTAGACGATGTCCATGCGAACTCCGATCCGAACACAGGCATGTTCGGTCGGTCGGCGTCAAGACGGCGCCAAGATTCGCAGGCCCGGCGTCAAGAACGCATCAAGCGCGACGCCGGAAGCGAAGCGGCCCGGCTCCTCTTGAGAGCCGGGCCGCGGTTTTCAATGGTCGGGGTGGCGGGATTCGAACTCGCGACCCCTTGCACCCCATGCAAGTGCGCTACCAGGCTGCGCTACACCCCGACGAAGCTCTGCATTATAGGCCCCCGCGAGGCCGCATCTCAGGCTTCGAGCAGGTCGCGGATCGACATCAGTTCGGCACGCAGGGCTTGCGCGTCGATCGGCTCGGCGGCCGGCGGCGCAGGGGCCGGCGTTTCCGCGGCTGCCGCCTCGGGCAGCGTCTCTTCGCCGGCGAGCCCGTTGGGGCGTGGCCCGGGCAGGCTCTCGGCGAGGCGATTGCGGGCCCCGCTGATCGTGAAGCCCTGGTCGTACAGCAGTTCGCGGATGCGGCGCACCAGCAGCACTTCGTGGTGCTGGTAGTAGCGGCGGTTGCCGCGCCGCTTCATCGGCTTGAGCTGCGTGAACTCCTGTTCCCAGTAGCGCAGCACGTACGGCTTCACCCCGCACAGCTCGCTCACCTCACCGATGGTGAAGTAGCGCTTGGCTGGTATAGCGGGGAGCGCTTTCTCCATTGAAATCAATGGGATCGATGGGGAAAGCTAGACTCTACTCGAACTCCTCCCCGGTCGGGGTGTCGCCTTGCACGACTGACTTCAACTTGTGACTCGCGTGGAAGGTGACCACGTGGCGCGCCTTGATGGGGATCGCCTCCCCGGTGCGCGGGTTGCGGCCCGGGCGCGGCGCCTTGCGGCGGATGTTGAAGTTGCCGAAGCCCGAGAGCTTGACGTCCTGGCCTTCGACCAGGGTGCCGTGGACGAGACCGAAGAAGGCCTCGACCATGTCCTTCGATTCGCGCTTGTTCAGGCCCAGGCGGTCGAACAGCAGTTCGGCCAGCTCGGCCTTGGTGAGGGTCGGGGTCTCCAGCGAGGGCAGGATCACGCGCTCGCCGGTCTTGTCGTCGTCGTCAGCCATGGTGTCCCTCCATCGGCTTCTGTCGTCAGCCGCGCAGGCGGGCCCCGAAGGCCGACTGCGCCCGCGCCAGCGCTGCCGTGACGGCGGCTTCGATCCGCTCGTCGGTCAGCGTGGCTTCGTTGTCGAGCAGTTCCAGCCGCACGGCCAGGCTGCGTTCGCCGGCGCCGATGCCGGCGGCCGGCTGCGCCGGCTTGTAGATGTCGAAGAGCGTGGCGCTGCGGATCAGCGGATCGGCCGCCAGGCTGGCCACCAGCGCGTCGTGCGCCACCTCGTCGCGCACCACCAGCGCCAGGTCGCGCAGCGCCGCCTGCTGGCGCGGGAGCGGCTCGAACACCGGCACCGGCCGCGCCAGGGCGGCGGAGAGATCGATCTCGAACAGCACCGGCGCCTGCGGCAGCTCGTAGGCCTGGCGCCACTTGGGGTGCAGCTCGCCGATGTGGCCGACGGCCTGGCCGTCGACCTCGACGCGCGCGCAGCGCCCCGGGTGGAAGGCCGGGTGGGTGTCGGCCACGAACACCGGCCTGACCGGCGCGAGCAGCGCTTCCAGGTCGCCCTTGGCATCGAAGAAGTCGACCGCGCGTTCCTTGCGGCCCCATTGCAGCGGCTCGGCCGCGCCGTAGGCGAGCGCCGCCACGCGCACCGGCTGCTCGACGCCGGCCACCGCCAGCGGGCCTTCGGCCGCGTGCGGCGCGCGGCGGAACACGCGGCCGATCTCGAACACGCGCACACGCGGCGCCCGGCGCGCCAGGTTGCGGCGCAGCACGTCCACCAGGCTGCCGACCAGGCTGGAGCGCATCACCGCCAGCGGCGCCGCGATCGGGTTCAGCACCTTGATGGGTTCGGCGTTGCCGGCCAGTTCGCGTTCCCAGCGCTCCTCGACGAAGGAGAAGTTGATCGTCTCCTGGTAGCCTGAAGCGGCCAGCGCGCGCTGCACGGCGGAAGCGCTGCGCCGCGCTTCGGGGCGCACGCGTGCCGTCACCGGCGCCAGCGGCGCGCTGGCGGGCAGCTTGTCGTAGCCGATGACGCGGACGACCTCCTCGATGAGGTCCTCCTCGATCGAAAGGTCGAAGCGCCAGCTCGGCGGCGTCACGGTCACGCGGCCGGGGGACTCGCTGTACTTCAGCCCCAGGCGGCGGAACACGTCGGCGCACTGCGCCTGCGTGACCGGCAGGCCGATCACCTTGGCGGCCCGCTCCACGCGCAACGTCACCGGCTTCGCTTCCGGCAGGCGCAGCACCTGGTCGTCCATCGGGCCGGCTTCGCCGCCGCAGACCTGCTGCACGAGCGCGGTGATGCGTTCGATGTGCTCGACGGTGAGGGCCGGGTCCACGCCGCGTTCGAAGCGGTGGCCGGCGTCGGTGCTGAAGTTGAAACGGCGCGAACGGCCCTGCACCGCTTCCGGCCACCAGAAGGCGGCCTCGACGTAGATGTTGCGCGTGTCGTCGGAGACGGCGGTGGCCTCGCCGCCCATGATGCCGGCGAGCGATTCCACCATCTTCGCGTCGGCGATCACACCCACGCTCTCGTCGACCTCGATGGTGCTGCCGTTGAGCAGTTCGAGCGGCTCGCCCTTCCTGCCCCAGCGCACCACGAGCTTTTCGTGGATCTTTTCGAGGTCGAAGATGTGCGAAGGCCGGCCGTACTCGAACATCACGTAGTTCGAGATGTCCACCAGCGCCGAGACGCTGCGCTGGCCGCAGCGCGCGAGGCGGTCGACCATCCACTGCGGCGTCTTCGCCTTCGGGTTCACGCCGCGGATCACGCGGCCGGAGAAGCGGCCGCAGAGGTCCGGCGCCAGCACCTCCACTTTCAGCCGCTGGTCGTGCACGGGCTTCACCGGCTCGATGGCCGGCGTCTTCAGCGGCGCACCGGTGAGCGCCGAGACTTCGCGCGCGATGCCGTGGACGCTGAGCGCATGCGCCAGGTTGGGCGTGAGCTTGAGCGTGAGGACATGGTCGTCGAGCTGCAGGAACTCGCGCAGGTTCCTGCCCACCGGCGCGTCGGCCGGCAGCTCGAGCAGGCCGCCGTGGTCGTCGGCGATCTTCAGTTCGCGCGCCGAGCACAGCATGCCGCGGCTTTCCACGCCGCGCAGCTTGCCGACGCCGATCTTGAAGGGCTTGCCGTCTTCTCCGGGGGGCAACTCGGCGCCCACCATCGCCAGCGGCGCCTTCAGCCCGGCACGCGCATTGGGCGCACCGCAGACGATCTGCAGCGTCTCGGCGGTGCCCACGCTGACCTTGCACACGCGCAGGCGGTCGGCCTGCGGATGCGGCCGGGCTTCGACGATCTCGGCCACGACGACGCCGCTGAAGGGTGGCGCCACCGGCTTCAGCTCTTCGACTTCCATGCCCGACATCGTCAGCAGGTCGGCCAGCGCCTGCGTCGACAGCGGCGGGTCGCAGAACTCGCGCAACCAGGATTCCGGGAACTGCATGGTCAGTGCCCGCCCGGCCGCCCGAAGGGCGCTGAAGCCCCCTCGGGGGGCAGCGAACGAAGAGAGCGTGGGGGCTGCATCATCTGAACTGGGAAAGGAAACGGAGATCGTTGTCGAACAGCAGGCGCATGTCGTCGATGCCGTAGCGCAGCATGGTCAGCCGGTCCGGCCCCATGCCGAAGGCGAAGCCGATGTGACGCTCGGGGTCGAGGCCGAAGTTGCGCACCACGTTCGGGTGCACCTGCCCCGAGCCCGCCACCTCGAGCCAGCGGCCGGCCAGCGGGCCGGAGCGGAACGCGATGTCGATCTCGGCCGAAGGCTCGGTGAACGGGAAGAAGCTGGGCCGGAAGCGGACGTCGAAGTCGTCGGTCTCGAAGAACTGGCGCACGAACTCGCTGAAGACGACCTTCAGGTCCTTGAAGCTCACGTTCTCGCCGATCCACAGGCCTTCGCACTGGTGGAACATCGGCGAGTGGGTGGCGTCGCTGTCCACGCGGTAGGTGCGGCCCGGCGCGACCACGCGGATCTCGGGCATGGGCTGGCCTGCCTCAAGTTCGCGCGCGTGGCGCGCAGCGTGCGCCCTTGCATACCTCACCTGCATCGGGCTCGTGTGCGGGCGCAGGTTGAGCCAGCGGCCTTCGGCATCCTTCAGGTCGACGTAGAAGGTGTCCTGCATCGAACGCGCCGGGTGGTTCTCCGGGTTGTTCAAGGCGGTGAAGCTCATCCAGTCGGTCTCGATCTCCGGGCCTTCGGCGACGTCGAAGCCCATGCTGGCGAAGATCAGCTCGATGCGCTCGATCGTGCGGCTCACCGGGTGCAACCCGCCGACGCCGCGGCCGCGGCCGGGCAGCGTGACGTCCAGCGCCTCGGCGCGCAGCTGCGCCGCGAGCTCGGCTTCGGCCAGCTTCTCGCGCGCGGCCGCGAGCGCCGCCTCGATGCGGCCCTTGGCCTGGTTGATCTCGGCGCCGCGCGCCTTCTTCTCTTCGGGCGCGAGCGCGCCCAGGCCCTTCAGCAGTTCGGTCACGCGACCGGACTTGCCGAGGTAGCGCGCCTTCGCGTTCTCCAGTTCGGCCGGGCTGGGGGCGGCGCCGAATTCGACCACCGCGCCCTGCACCAGCTGTTCGAGATCGTTCATGCTCGTACGGTCAGACAAACAAAAAAGGCCGTCCCGAGGTGACGGCCTTCGTATGCTCGAAGTGCCGCCGGGCTGCAAACCCGGCGGCGCGGCATCAAGCGAGCTGGGCCTTCACCTTGGCGACGATGCTGCCGAAGGCAGCCGGGTCGTTGACGGCCAGATCGGCGAGGACCTTGCGGTCGATGTCGATCTGGGCCTTCTTCAGGCCCGCCATGAACTTGCTGTAGCTCACGCCGAGCTCGCGGCTGGCGGCGTTGATACGGGCGATCCACAGCTGGCGGAACACCCGCTTGCGGGTGCGCCGGTCGCGGTAGGCGTACTGGCCCGCCTTCATCACCGCCTCCTTGGCGATGCGGAAGACGTTCTTGCGGCGGCCGCGGAAGCCCTTGGCGAGCTTCAGGATCTTCTTGTGGCGGGCGTGGGCGGTGACACCACGTTTGACGCGAGGCATGTGCTTCCCCTCCCCTTACAGGCCGGCGAACGGCAGCATCGCCGCCATGTGGCCCATGTTGGTCTCGTGCACGTTGGCCGCGCCGCGCAGGTGGCGCTTGCGGGTGGTGCTCTTCTTGGTGAGGATGTGGCGCTTGAAGGCCTGGCCCCGCTTGACGGTGCCACCCGGACGCACACGGAAGCGCTTCTTCGCGCCGCTCTTGGTCTTCATCTTGGGCATGACTGCTCCTTCTAGGTTGACCCTTGCAGGCGACTCCTGGCGGAGTGCTTGGCGGCCTGCAACGGCTTCTCTTCGACATGGCGGGTGACCAGACCCGCCGCGCGAAACTTCGAAATCGACGGCTACTTCCTCTTCGGCGCCAGCACCATGATCATCTGGCGCCCTTCCAGCTTGGGCATGTGCTCCACCACCGAGACGTCGGCCAGTTCGTCGCGGATGCGCTCCAGCAGGCGCATGCCGATGTCCTGGTGCGTGATCTCGCGGCCGCGGAAGCGGAGCGTCACCTTGCCCTTGTCGCCGTCCTCGGCGATGAAGCGGCGCAGGTTGCGCATCTTGATGTTGTAGTCGCCCTCGTCGGTGCCGGGGCGGAACTTCACTTCCTTGACCTCGATGACCTTCTGCTTGGCCTTGGCCTCGGCGGCCTTCTTCTGCTCCTGGTACTTGAACTTGCCGTAGTCCATGAGCCGACACACCGGCGGATCCGCCGTGGCCGCGATCTCGACGAGATCGACGTCCAGCTCGCCTGCCATGCGCAGCGCCTCGATCGTCGGGACGATGCCCAGGGGCTGGTTGTCGACCCCGTTCAGCCGCACCTGCGGCGCCATGATTTCGCGATTGAGACGGTGCTTGCGCTCCACGTTGGGCAAGCGGCGGTCCATGAAGGTAGCGATGTGTCGACTCCTCTATCGCGGCACCGAAGGCAAGGCGGGCCGCTCCGAACAGGGTTAGGGACGCGAAAAGGGCAAGCCTCAGACCTTGCGGGCGATGTCGCTGGCGAGCTTCTGCTGGAAGTCTGCGAGAGGCATCACACCGAGGTCCTGGTTGCCCCGGGCGCGCACCGAGACGGCCCCGTTTGCCTTCTCCTTGTCGCCGACGACCAGGATGTACGGAACCTTCTGCATCGAATGCTCGCGGATTTTATAGTTAATCTTCTCGTTCCGCAAATCGACGTTGGCTCTAACTCCTTGTTTTTGCAGCGTTTTCGCCACTGCATCGGCGTAATCGGCCTGCGCGTCGGTGATCGGGGCGATCACCGCCTGCACCGGGGCCAGCCAGGCGGGCAGCGCACCGGCGTGCTGCTCGATCAGGATGCCGATGAAACGCTCCAGACTGCCCACGATGGCCCGGTGGAGCATGACAGGATGTCGCCGTTCACCACTTTCGGCGACAAATTCGCCGCCCAGCCGCTCGGCCGTGTTGAAGTCGACCTGCATCGTGCCGCACTGCCACTGGCGGCCGATGGCGTCCTTCAGCGTGTATTCGATCTTCGGGCCGTAGAAGGCGCCTTCGCCGGGCGAGATCACGAATTCGCAGCCGCTGCGGCGAAGTGACTCCATCACCGCGAACTCGGCCTTGTCCCAGAGCTCCTCGGAGCCGACGCGCTTCTCGGGCCGCGTCGCCACCTTGTAGATGATCTCCGTGAAGCCGAAGTCGGCGTAGACCTTCTGCAGCAGCGCCGTGTAGGCCACGCACTCGTCGAGGATCTGGTCCTCGGTGCAGAAGATGTGGCCGTCGTCCTGCGTGAAGCCGCGCACGCGCATGATGCCGTGC
>CAYVXO010000209.1:0-9827 GCA_964454485.1 uncultured Rubrivivax sp. | reverse complement strand
ATCGAGTGCGACGCCTGCGTCGACATCTGCCCGATGGACTGCATCACCTTCACCGCCAACGGCGACGAAGCCGACCTGCGCGGCCGGCTGAAGGCGCCCGCTGCGAACACCGACCAGGACCTCTACGTCAGCAAGGAGTTGAAGACCGGCCGTGTGATGGTCAAGGACGAGGACGTCTGCCTGCACTGCGGCCTGTGCGCCGAGCGCTGCCCCACCGGCGCCTGGGACATGCAGAAGTTCCTGCTCGTCACCACCAAGGCGGGCCCGCAGTGCCGCGACAGCCAGCCCAGGGACAAGCGTGTGGGAGTCACGGCATGAAGCGCATCGAAGCGGTCAACGACTTCGTCGTCAAGTTCGCCAACGTCAACGGCTCGGGCTCGGCTTCGGCCAACGAGCTGTTCGCCAAGGCCATCCTGCGCATGGGCGTGCCGGTGAGCCCGCGCAACATCTTTCCCAGCAACATCCAGGGGCTGCCGACCTGGTACGAGGTGCGGGTGTCCGAGAAGGGCTGGCTCGGCCGGCGCGGCGGCATCGACATGATGGTGGCGATGAACCCGCAGACCTGGGCCCAGGACGTAGCCGAGGTCGAGTCCGGCGGCTACCTGTTCTACGACAGCACCAGGCCGCTGCCGCCTTCGGCCTTCCGCGACGACCTCACCGTCATCGGCATGCCGGTCACCGCGATCTGCAACGCCACCTACGAAGACGCGCGCCAGCGCCAGCTGTTCAAGAACATCATGGTGCTGGGCGCGCTCTCGGTGCTGATGGAGGTGGACCCGCAGGCGATCGAGAAGCTCTTCGGCGAGCAGTACCGCGGCAAGGAACGCCTGCTCGAGTCGAACATCCGCGCCCTGCACGCCGGCCGCAGCTTCGCGAAGGACCATCTGCAGGCGCCGATCGGCCTGCGCGTGAAGCGCGCCGACGCGGTCGGCAACCGCATCTTCGTCGACGGCAACGCGGCGGCGGCGCTGGGCTGCGTGTACGGCGGTGCCACCGTGTGCGCCTGGTACCCGATCACGCCTTCGTCTTCGGTGGCCGAGACCTTCCAGAAGTACTGCGAGAAGTTCCGCCGCGACCCCGCCACCGGCGAGTCGCGCTACGCCATCGTGCAGGCCGAGGACGAGATCGCCTCCGTCGGCATGATCACCGGCGCCGGCTGGAACGGCGCGCGCGCCTTCACGGCCACCTCCGGCCCCGGGGTGAGCCTGATGACGGAATTCATCGGCCTGGCCTACTTCGCCGAGATCCCGTTCGTCATCATCGACGTGCAGCGCGGCGGCCCTTCCACCGGCATGCCCACGCGCACGCAGCAGGCCGACCTGGTGAGCACGGCCTACGCCAGCCACGGCGACACCAAGCACCCGATGCTGCTGCCGCAGGACCCGGCCGAATGCTTCGAGTTCAGCGCCACCGCGCTCGACCTGGCCGAACGGCTGCAGACCCCGGTGTTCGTGATGACCGATCTCGACATCGGCATGAACCAGCGCCTGTGCGACCCCTTCGTCTGGGACGACGAGCGCCGCTACGACCGCGGCAAGGTGATGACGGCCGAGGAACTGGAAGCCGGCCGCGAATTCGCGCGCTACAAGGACGTCGACGGCGACGGCATCCCCTGGCGCACGCTGCCCGGCACCCATCCCACGCTGGGCTCGTACTTCACGCGCGGCACCACGCGCGACCCGCAGGCGCGTTATTCCGAGGCCGGTGCCGACTACGTCTACAACGTGCAGCGCCTGCTGAAGAAGTTCGCCTTCGCCGCCACCCTGGTGCCGCAGCCGCAGGTGCGCGCCGCCTCGCGCAAGACGCGCCTCGGCGTGCTGTACTTCGGCAGCACCAGCCCGGCGATGGACGAGGCGCTGGTGGCGCTGGCGCAGTCGGGCATCCACCTGGACGCGATGCGCCTGCGCGCCTTCCCGTTCCCGCCTTCGGTGGCCGAGTTCATCGAGGACCACGACCAGCTCTTCGTCGTCGAGCAGAACCGCGACGCGCAGATGCGCACGCTGCTCGTCAACGAACTGGAAGTCGACCCCGCCAAGCTGGCGCCCGTGCTGCACTACGACGGCACGCCGATCACCGCGCGCGCCATCGCGCAGGCCATCACCCGGCGAGTCCATGCCTTCGCCGTCGCCCCGAGCAAGGAGAAGTCACGGTGACCTACATCGCCAAGCCCAAGCTGCACCACCCCACGCTGGCGAAGAACGGCGTCGGCTACACGCGGCGCGACTACGAAGGCAAGGTCAGCACGCTGTGCGCCGGCTGCGGCCACGACTCGATCTCGGCTTCGATCATCCAGGCCTGCTGGCAGCTGGACATCGAGCCGCACAAGGTGGCCAAGCTCTCGGGCATCGGCTGCAGCAGCAAGACGCCGGACTACTTCCTCGGTGCCAGCCACGGCTTCAACACGGTGCACGGCCGCATGCCCAGCGTGCTGACGGGCGCCTACCTGGCGAACCGCGAGCTGCTGTACCTGGGCGTCTCGGGCGACGGCGACTCGGCCTCCATCGGCCTGGGCCAGTTCGCGCACGCCATGCGGCGCGGCGTGCGCATGGTCTACATCGTGGAGAACAACGGCGTCTACGGCCTCACCAAGGGCCAGTTCTCGGCGACCGCCGACCGCGGCAGCGAAAGCAAGAAGGGCGCGGTGAACCACGACTCGCCGGTGGACATGATCGGCCTGGCGCTGCAGCTGGGGGCCACCTACGTGGCGCGCGGCTTCTCGGGCGACAAGGCGCAGCTGGTGCCGCTGATCGAAGGCGCCATCCGCCACGGCGGTGCCGCCTTCATCGACGTCATCAGCCCCTGCGTGGCCTTCAACAACCACGCCGGCAGCACGCGCAGCTACGACTTCGTGCGCGCCCACAACGAGGCGGTGAGCAAGGTCGACTTCATCGACCTCGCGAAGGAAGTGCTGGCCGAGCCGGCGGCCGGCGAGGTGATTGAACTGCCCCAGCCCGACGGCACGCTGATGCGGCTGCGCAAGCTCGACGCCGAGCACGACCCGACCGACCGCCGCGCGGCGATGAACCACGTGCAGCGCCTGCAGGAGCAGGGCGAGATCCCGACCGGGCTGCTCTACATCGACCCGAAGGCGAGCGACCTGCACGCGGCGCTGAAGACCGTGGCGCAGCCGCTCAACCGCATGGGCGAGGCCGACCTCTGCCCGGGGCCGGCGGTGCTGGAGAAGATCAACGCCGGGCTGCGCTGAACGCGGCCGCCGGTTCGTGACATCGTCGACGGCAGGAAACCTCGGTTCGCGGGGGGCCACCCGCGCTCGCGGGATGGCCCGGCGAAGGGGCGGCGGCTAATCTGTCGCCATGCTGTCCAACCGCACCTCCTCCTTCCGTTCCAAGACGCTCCGTGCCGCCGTCGCCGCCGCCCTGCTGGCCGGCGCCGCCGCGGCGCAGGCCTCCACCGTCACGCTGAGCAGCTGGACCTTCGGCAGCGGCAATGCCGTCAACGCCTCGTCGCCGGTCTACAGCGGCCAGGCCGGCGGGTTCAGCGGCACGCTGGACGGCCAGGCGCTGCAGACCTACTGCGTCGAGCTGACCCAGGTCTTCTACTGGGGCACCGCCTACAACAACTACACCGACGTGAGCGCCGCCAGCTACTTCGGCGGCGCCGACAACAAGGCCGACAAGCTCGGGCGCCTGCTCAGCTACGTGGCCGACACCGCCGGCGCGGTGGACACCTCGGCGGAGTCCACCTCGCTGCAGCTGGCGATCTGGAACGTCGTCTACGACACCGACTACACGCTCGCGGCGCACACCGGCGCCACGTTCTCGGACATCAGCGCCTACGCAGCCTACGCCACGACCCTGCTGACGAATTCGCAGAGCTGGGCCAACACGATGGACGTGCGGGTGCTGAGCTCGCCGACCGCGCAGGACCAGCTGCACTGGAGCCGCGTGCCCGAGCCGGCGAGCCTGGCCCTGGTGTCGCTGGCGCTGGGGGCCGCCGGCTTCGTGCGCCGCCGCCGCGCCTGAAGGCTCAAGCCGGCCGGCGCAGCACGCCCACCAGCAGCAGCGCCGCCAGCACGAACAGGCCCAGGCTCCAGAACTCGTAGGGCACGCCCAGCAGCTTGATCGCCGCCTCGGCGCAGCTGGCCAGGGCCATGAAGACCTGCGGCAGCGTCTCGTCGAGCCCGAGCGCGCTGATGATGCGTTCGGCCAGCGAGAGGTCGCAGCTGTTCGAAGGCGCGGCCACGAAGTGCTGCCACAGCGCCGCCGCCACGCCGCAGGCGGCCAGCGCCGTGCCCAGCGCGGCGCCGGCCATGCGGCCGGGGCGGGCGCGCCACAGCAGGCCCAGCAGCGCCGCCGCCGCGATGCAGCAGAAGATCAGCCGCTGCAGCACGCACCAGGCGCAGGGCTGGATGCCGTAGACGTACTGCGAGACCAGCGCGGCGCCGAGCGCGGCCACGCCGAGGAGCGCGGTGGCGCCCAGCCGCTTGTCCGCGTCCGTCACTTCAGCTCTGCGACCATCTCGATCTCGACGCAGGCGCCCATCGGGATCTGCGCCACGCCGAACGCGCTGCGCGCGTGGGCGCCGACCTCGGCGCCGAAGACCTGCACCATCAGTTCGCTGCAGCCGTTGGTGACCAGGTGGTGTTCGGTGAAAGTGGGCGTGCTGTTGACGAGCGAGACCAGCTTGACGATGCGCGCCACGCGGTCCAGCGAACCGGCCGCGGCCTGCAGCGTGCCCAGCAGGTCGACGGCGATCGCGCGCGCGGCGGCCTTGCCGTCCTCGGTGCCCATCGTCAGCCCCAGCTGGCCCACCCAGGGCTTGCCGTCCTTCTTCGCGATGTGGCCGGAAACGAAGACCAGGTGGCCGGTCTTCACGAAGGGCACGTAGGCGGCGGCCGGCACGGCCACCGGGGGCAGCGTGATGCCCAGGGCCTGCAGGCGTTCGGAGATGGTTGACATGGTTCTCGCGGAGGCGGTGGGAAGCGCGCGGGATCCTACACTGCCGCGATGGAAAGCCAGGGCCCACGGCAGCCGGGCGCAGGGGGATGGGGCTGGGCGGCGCTGGGCTGGCTGGCCGGGTGCGCGCTGCAGTTGCGCCAGCCGGCGTTGTGGTCGCCGGGCGCCTACCTCGTGCTGATCGCCGCCGGGGCCCTGCTGGCCGTGCCGACGGCGCGCCGCCGCGCCTGGCTGCTGCTGCCGGCGGTGGCGGCGCTGGCTTTCGGCAGCGTCGGGCTGCGCGCGGGGGCCAGGCTGGCGGAATCCTTGCCGAAGGCGCTCGAAGGGCGCGACCTCGAACTCGTCGGCGTCGTCGCCCAGATGCCGCGCATCGGGCCCGACGCGGTGCGCTTCGTGTTCGAGGTGGAGTCGGCACGCGCCGGCGGCGAAACGGTGAGCGTGCCTGCGCTCGTCTCGCTCGGCTGGTACGGCGGCTTCGACATGGACAGCTGGCTCGACGGCCCCGCGCGCGAGCTGAAGGCCGGCCAGCGCTGGCGCCTCGTGGCGCGCCTCAAGCAGCCGCACGGTTCGATGAACCCGAACGGCTTCGACCTCGAGCTGTGGCTGTTCGAACAGGGCCTGCGCGCCGGCGGCTACGTGCGGTCGAACGCGCGTGCGCCGGCGCAGCTGCTCGCCGAAGGCGTGGCGCACCCGTTCGAGCGCCTGCGCCAGCGCGTGCGCGACGGCATCGTCGCCCGGGTGCCCGACGCCACCGCGGCCGGCGTGCTGGCGGCGCTGGCGGTGGGCGACCAGGGCGCCATCGACCGCGAGGACTGGGACCTGTTCCGCGTCACCGGCGTCGCGCACCTGATGAGCATCTCGGGCCTGCACGTCACCATGTTCGCCTGGCTGGCCGGCGCGCTGGTGGCGCGGCTGTGGCGCACGCAGCCGCGGCTGATGCTCGCGCTCCCGGCGCCAGCGGCCGCGCGCTGGGGCGGGCTGGCGGCCGCGGCGGCTTACTCGCTCGTCGCCGGCTGGGGCGTGCCGGCGCAGCGCACGGTGTGGATGCTCGGCTGCGTCACGCTGCTGCGCGGCAGCGGGCGGCGCTGGCCGCTGCTGGCGGTGCTGCTGGCAGCGGCGGTGGTCGTGACCGCGATCGACCCCTGGGCGATGCTGCAGCCCGGCTTCTGGCTCTCGTTCGCCGCGGTGGCGATGCTGGTGTCCTCCGAGCCCGCCACGGGCGCGGCGCCCCCGGCGGCGGGTCGCTTCGCGCGCCTGCGCGCCGCCGTGGCCGGCGGCCTGCGCACGCAGGCGGTGGCCAGTGCCGGGCTGGCGCCGCTGTCGATGGTGTTCTTCCAGCAGGTGTCGATCGCCGGCCTGGTGGCCAACCTGTTCGCGATCCCCGTCGTCACGCTGCTCATCACGCCGCTGGCGCTGCTGGGCGTGCTGCTGCCGCCGCTGTGGACGCTGGACGCGATGCTGGTGCAGGGCCTGATGGCCGCGCTGCGCGCGCTCGCGGCCTGGCCGATGGCGGTGTGGACCGCGGCGGCGGCGCCGTCCTGGGCGGTGGCTGCCGGCCTGCTGGGCGGCGTGGTGCTGCTGCTGCCCTGGCCCTGGCGGCGGCGGCTGCTGGGCCTGCCGCTGATGCTGCCGCTGCTGGCACCGGCGGTCGAGCGGCCGCCCGAGGGCCGCTTCGAGGCGGTCGCCGCCGACATCGGGCAGGGCACCGCGGTGCTCGTGCGCACGGCGAATCACCTGCTGGTCTACGACACGGGCCCGCAGTACTCGCCCGAGGCCGACGCCGGCCAGCGCG
Source organism: uncultured Rubrivivax sp. (assembly GCA_964454485.1). Taxonomy (GTDB): domain Bacteria; phylum Pseudomonadota; class Gammaproteobacteria; order Burkholderiales; family Burkholderiaceae_C; genus Rubrivivax. The sequence continues at coordinate 3,119 of CAYVXO010000209.1, read as the reverse complement.
TGCTGCTGCCCTTGTTGCGCACCCGTGGCGAGACGCGCGTGGACCTGCTGATGCTGAGCCACCGCGACAGCGACCATGTCGGCGGCGCCGCTTCGCTGCTCGCGGCCGCGCCGGTGGCCGCGCTGTCCAGCTCGCTCGAGCCGCAGCACCCGCTGCGCGCGCGCCCGGTGTCGCACCAGCGCTGCCTGGCCGGCCAGGCCTGGGACTGGGACGGCGTGCATTTCGAGGTGCTGCACCCCACCGAGGCCGACTACGCCACGGCGACGAAGCCGAACGCGCTCAGCTGCGTGCTGCGCATCGCCGGCCGCGAAACGAGCCTGCTGCTCACCGGCGACATCGAGGCGCCGCAGGAAGCGGCCCTGCTGGCGCGCGGCGCGCCGGTCGCGAGCGACGTGCTGCTGGTGCCGCACCACGGCAGCCGCACCTCGTCGACGCCGGCCTTCCTGGACGCGGTGGCGCCGCGGACGGCGGTGGTGCAGGCGGCCTATCGCAGCCGCTTCGGCCACCCGGCACCGGACGTGGTGGCGCGTTACGAGGAACGCGGCATCGAGGTCGTGCGCAGCGACCGCTGTGGCGCCTGGACGCTGCCGGCGGCCGCCCCTGCGGTTTGCGAGCGCATCGCGGCGCGCCGTTACTGGCATCATGACATCGCCGGGCCGCCGCGCTGAGAAGGCGGTGGCCCGGAGCTTGCAAGCCACCCCGGGCCACGAATCCCGGAGCCCCTGAAGTGTCGATCCACGTCGCGCTCAACCACGTCACGCACTACAAGTACGACCGCCGCGTCGGGCTGTCGCCCCAGGTGGTGCGCCTGCGGCCGGCGCCGCACTGCCGCACGCCCATCCTGAGCTATTCGCTGCGCATCGAGCCGGGCGAGCACTTCATCAACTGGCAGCAGGATCCGTTCGCCAACCACCTGGCGCGGCTGGTCTTCCCCGAGAAGACGACCGAGTTCAAGGTCACCGTCGACGTGGTGGCCGAGATGGCGGTCTACAACCCTTTCGACTTCTTCCTCGAGCCCGAGGCCGAGAAGTTCCCGTTCCGCTACGCGCCCGAGCTGGCGCACGACCTCGCGCCCTACCTCGCGAAGGACAAGCTCACGCCGCGCTTCGGCGCCTTCGTCGCCAGCGTCGACCGCAGCGAGCAGCGCACGATCGACTTCCTGGTCGGCCTGAACCAGCGCCTGCAGCGCGAGATCGGCTACCTGATCCGCATGGAACCCGGCGTGCAGACGCCCGAGCAGACGCTGACCAACCTCTCCGGCTCCTGCCGCGACACCGGCTGGCTGCTGGTGCAGACGCTGCGCCACCTGGGGCTGGCGGCGCGTTTCGTCTCCGGCTACCTGATCCAGCTGAAGCCCGACGTGAAGAGCCTCGACGGCCCCAGCGGCGCCGAGGTGGACTTCACCGACCTGCACGCCTGGTGCGAGGTCTACCTGCCCGGCGCCGGCTGGATCGGCCTCGACCCCACCAGCGGCCTGCTCGCCGGCGAAGGCCACATCCCGGTGGCCTGCACGCCCGAGCCCTCGACCGCGGCGCCGGTCTCGGGCGCGGTGGACGAATGCGAGGTCGAGTTCAGCCACCACATGCAGGTCACGCGCATCTACGAAAGCCCGCGCGTCACCAAGCCCTACACCGAAGCGCAGTGGCAGGCGATCGAAGCGCTCGGCCACGAGGTCGACCGCCAGCTGAGCGAAGGCGACGTGCGCCTCACGATGGGCGGCGAGCCCACCTTCGTGAGCGTGGACGACCGCGACGGCGCCGAGTGGAACACCGACGCGCTGGGCCCCACCAAGCGCGGCTTCGCGACCGAGCTGGTGCACCGCCTGCGCGCGCGCTACGGCGAAGGCGGCTTCCTGCACTTCGGCCAGGGCAAGTGGTACCCCGGCGAGCAGCTGCCGCGCTGGGCACTCACCATCGGCTGGCGCGCCGACGGCCAGCCCTGCTGGCACGACCCCTCGCTCTTCGCCGACGAGCGCGACGTGCACCGCTACACCAGCGCCGACGCGCACGCGTTCATCAGCGCGCTCACGCGGCGGCTGAAGCTGGACCCCAAGTACGTGCAGCCGGGCTACGAGGACACCTGGTACTACCTGTGGCGCGAACGCCGGCTGCCGGTGAACGTGGATCCGTTCGAGTCCAGGCTGGACGACGAGCTCGAGCGCGCGCGCCTGCGCCGCGTGTTCACGCAGGGGCTGGACAGCGTGGTCGGCTACCTGCTGCCGCTGCGCCGCGAATGGCACAAGGGCACCGCCGGTCCGCAGTGGATCACCGGCCCCTGGTTCTTCCGCGACGAGCGGCTCTACCTGTTCCCGGGCGACTCGCCCATGGGCTACCGGCTGCCGCTGGATTCGCTGCCCTGGGCCAGCGCCGGCGAACGGCAGGCGCTGATCGACATCGACCCCTTCGCGCAGCGCGCGCCGCTGCCGGCGGCGGTGGAACTGCGGCGCCAGTACGCGGGCTACGACCCGCATCGCAGCGGGCAGGGCTTCGCCGAAGGCGGCCACGTGGCGCTGCAGGGCCAGCCGCAGCCGGGTGACGGCGCGTACCCGGGTCCGGCCGGCGACGGCACGACGCCGCCGCACCACCCGGTGACGCCACCGTCGAAGGACGCCGACACCTACCCTTCGCGCCAGGAATCGGCGGGCTGGATCACGCGCACCGCGTTGTGCGTGGAAGTGCGCGACCCGCAACGCGCCAACGGCCCCAAGGCCGAGGCGCAGCACGGCGGCAAGAGCGGCGTGCTCTACGTCTTCATGCCGCCGCTGGCGCACCTGGAGGACTACCTGGAGCTGCTGGCCGCGATCGAGGCCACCTGTGCCGAGCAGGGCGTGAAGATCGTGCTCGAAGGCTATCCGCCGCCGCGCGACGCGCGCCTCAAGACACTGGCAGTGACGCCCGACCCGGGCGTCATCGAGGTCAACATCCACCCCGCGCACGACTGGAACGAACTCGTCGACCACACCGAGTTCCTCTACGACGCCGCGCACCGCACGCGCCTGTCGACCGAGAAGTTCATGCTCGACGGCCGCCACACCGGCACCGGCGGCGGCAACCACTTCGTGCTCGGCGGCGCCACGCCGGCCGACAGCCCCTTCCTGCGCCGGCCCGACCTGCTGGCCA
>CAYVXO010000208.1:0-10060 GCA_964454485.1 uncultured Rubrivivax sp. | reverse complement strand
GCGCGTCGACGATCTCGAGCGCCTGCTCGCCGGTGTCGGGCTGGCTGATGAGCAGGTCCTGCAGGTTGACGCCCAGCTTCTGCGCGTACTGGATGTCCAGTGCATGCTCGGCGTCGATGAAGGCGCAGGTGCCGCCTTCCTTCTGCATCTCGGCGATGACCTGCAGCGTGAGCGTGGTCTTGCCCGAGCTTTCAGGGCCGTAGATCTCGACCACCCGGCCGCGCGGCAGGCCGCCGACGCCGAGCGCGATGTCCAGGCCCAGCGAGCCGGTGCTGACGACCTGGATGTCCTCGATCTTCTCGCCTTCGCCCAGGCGCATGATGGAACCCTTGCCGAACTGCTTTTCGATCTGGGCAAGGGCGGCCTGCAGGGCCTTGGCTTTTTCGGTGTTCAGGGCTTTCACGGGTGCGTCCATGCTGTGCGGCCTCCTGGGGTTGGGCCGCATTATGACTGGATAGCTGGATATCTGTACAGCTCTTTTGGGGGCCCCCGGAAGCGGGTAGTCCCGCCCGGGATCATGCCCTTCGAGTGCCTAGAATTCGCGTCATCACGACGCAAAGGGACGCCAGATCCCGCGGTCCTCGCCCAGGAGACATCCGCCATGCGCATTCTCATCGCCGAAGACGACCAGGTGCTGGCCGACGGCCTGCTCCGTTCGCTGCGCGCCTCCGGTTACGCGGTCGACCAGGTGGGCAGCGGCAGCGAGGCCGACGCGGCGCTGGCGGCGCATGAATTCGACCTCCTGATCCTGGACCTGGGCCTGCCCAAGCTGCACGGCTTCGAGGTGCTGAAGAAGCTGCGCGCGCGCGGCAGCGCGGTGCCGGTGCTCATCCTCACCGCGGCCGACAGCGTGGAGCAGCGCGTGAAGGGCCTGGACCTGGGCGCCGACGACTACATGGCCAAGCCCTTCTCGCTGCAGGAGCTGGAGGCGCGGGTGCGTGCGCTCACGCGGCGCGGGCTGGGCACCGCCAGCAGCATCATCAAGCACGGCCCGCTGTCGTTCGACGCCACCGGCCGCGTGGCGTATCTCAACGACCAGATGATCGAGCTCTCGGCGCGCGAACTCTCGCTGCTGGAAGTGCTGCTGCAGCGCTCCGGCCGCCTGGTCAGCAAGGACCAGTTGGTGGAACGGCTGTGCGAATGGGGCGAGGAGGTCTCGAACAACGCGATCGAGGTCTACATCCACCGCCTGCGCAAGAAGATCGAGCAGGGGCCGGTGCGCATCGCCACCGTGCGCGGACTCGGTTACTGCCTGGAGAAGATCGCGGCCTGACGGGCGCCTGAACGCCGGGCCCGTCGTATCCTCGCGCGGCGATGGCCGCGCGCGAACAACGCTCCCTCTTCGGCGAGATCCTCGACTGGATGCTCGCGCCGCTGCTGCTGCTGTGGCCGATGAGCGTGGCGCTCACCTGGCTGGTGGCGCAGAACATCGCCAACCGCCCCTACGACCGGGAGCTCGGCGAGCTGGTGCGTGCCTTCGCGCGCCAGGTGCCGGCCGCAACGGCCGCCGAGCCGGCCGACCGCAAGCGGCGCCAGCGCGAGCTGGAGCGTGCCGCCACCCAGCTGATCCGCCCCGACGACAACGACAGCCTCTTCTACCAGGTGCTGGGCACGCGCGGCGAGCTGGTGGCCGGCGACGCCGACCTGCCAGTGCCGGCCGAGGCGCCGGGCGGCGCCGAGGTGCGTTTCCGCGACGACGTGATCCGCGAGGAACCGGTGCGCGTGGCCTACCTCTGGATGGACGCCACCGAAGGCGACGACGCGCCGCCGCAGCTGGTGCAGCTGGCCGAGACGCTGGACAAGCGCAGCCGGCTCGCCACCGAGATCATCAAGGGCGTCATCCTGCCGCAGTTCGTGATCCTGCCGCTGGCGGTGCTGCTGGTGTGGATGGCGCTGGCGCGCGGCATCCGCCCGCTGGCCGACCTGCAGCAGCGCATCCGCCAGCGCGAGAGCAACGACTTGAGCCCGATCGAGGAACGCCACGTGCCCGAGGAGGTGGCGCCGCTGGTGGCCGCCATCAACGACCTGCTGCAGCGGCTGGACCAGTCGATCGCGCGCCAGCGCCACTTCCTGGCCGACGCCGCGCACCAGCTGAAGACGCCGCTGGCAGGCCTGCGCACGCAGGCCGAGCTGGCCGAGCGCGAGATCGACAGCGGCCAGGGCGACCCGAAGTCGATGAAGCATTCGCTGCAGCAGATCGCGCTCTCCAGCCAGCGCGCGGCGCACATGGTCAACCAGCTGCTGGCGATGGCGCGCGCGGAGGATACCGAGCAGGCCGCGCGCCGCCAGGAGGTGGACCTGGCCGCCGTCACGATGGAGACGGTGCGCGACTTCGTGCCCAAGGCGATGGACAAGCGCATCGACCTCGGCTACGAAGGCCCGCAGGGCGACGAGGTGGCGCGCCTGTGGGGGCAGCCGGTGCTGGTGCGCGAGCTGGTGCGCAACCTGGTGGACAACGCCTTGCAGTACACGCCCGCCGGCGGCACCGTCACCGCGCGCGTCACGCCCGACCCCTTCGGCCAGGTGGTGGTGCTGCAGGTGGAAGACACCGGCCCCGGCATCGCGCCCGCCGAGCGCGACCTCGTCTTCCGCCCCTTCTACCGCGCGCTGGGCACCAACGTCGACGGCAGCGGGCTGGGCCTGGCCATCGTGCAGGAGATCGCCAACGCGCACGAGGCCGAGATCACCATCACCGACGCCCACCCGCGCGCCGGCCCGCAGCCGCCGGGAGCGCTGTTCACGGTGCGGTTCCCGGTGAAGCCCGAGGAGGAAGACGCCGGCGGCCTCAGCTCTGCATGAGGCGGCGGCTGCGCGAGACGCTCATGAGAATTCCGAGCGCCAGCCCCAGCGTCACCATCGCCGTGCCGCCGTAGCTCACGAAGGGCAGCGGCACGCCCACCACCGGCAGGATGCCGCTCACCATGCCCATGTTGACGAAGGCGTAGGTGAAGAACGAGAGCGACACCGCCCCGGCCAGCAGGCGCGTGAAGACGGTGGGCGCGTCGGCGGCGATCATCAGGCCGCGGAAGATCAGGAACACGAAGGCGGCCAGCAGCACGAGCGCGCCGAAGAGGCCGAACTCCTCGCCGAAGGCGGCGAAGATGAAGTCGGTGGTGCGTTCGGGGATGAACTCCAGGTGCGTCTGCGTGCCGGCCATGAAACCCTTGCCGGTGAGGCCGCCGGAGCCGATCGCGATCATGCCCTGGATGATGTGGAAACCCTTGCCCAGCGGGTCGGTCGTGGGGTCGAGCAGGGTGCACACGCGGTGCTGCTGGTAGTCGCGCAGGAAGGGCCACTTCACGCCTTCGGCGCAGATGGTCGGCTCGGCGATCACCAGCGCCACCACGCCGGCGGCCAGCGCCACCAGCGCCGGGATCACCAGCTTCCAGGACAGCCCGGCGAAGAAGATCACGTAGATGCCGGCGGCCAGGATCAGGAGCGCGGTGCCCAGGTCGGGCTGCTTGATGACCAGCCCCACCGGCAGCGCCAGCAGCAGCCCGGCGATGGCGAAGTCGAGCATGCGCAGCTGGCCTTCGCGCTTCTGGAACCACCAGGCCAGCATGAGCGGCATCGCCAGCTTGAGGATCTCGCTCGGCTGGATCACGACGCCCACGTTGAGCCAGCGCGTCGCGCCCTTCTTCGTCACGCCCAGGCCGGGAATGGCGGTGGCGACGAGCAGCACCACCCCCAGCACGTAAAGGGGCACGGCCAGCTGCTGCAGCTTCTGCGGCGGCACCTGGGCGGCGGCGAACAGCACCACCAGCGCGATGATCATGTTGCGGCCATGGTCGGGGAAGCGCGTGCCCTGGTCCCAGCCGGCCGAGTACATCGTCAGCAGGCCGATCGCGGCCAGCAGCAGCACGGCGCAGGCGAGCGGGCCGTCGAAGCCGCCGAACACGGGCTTCAGCCGCTGCCACAGCGAAGGGCGCTCGAAGACGATCGTGCTCATCGGGTGGCCACCCGGGTGGCGTCCTTCGGCGTCCCGACCTGCGCCGCCGGCCCCGGCAGGCCGGGCAGCGGCACGTCGGCGGCCTGGCGCGCCTTGCCGATCGGCGTCGTCGCCTTGCCCTGGCGCACCGCGGCCAGGTCTTCCTCGCTCGGGTAGAGGCCGGCGAGCAGGTAGTCGAACACGCGGCGCGCGATCGGCGCCGCGTTGGCGGCGCCGAAACCGGCGTTCTCCACCACCAGCGCCACTGCCACCCGGGGGTCGTCGGCCGGCGCATAGGCGACGTAGAGCGCGTGGTCCAGCAGGTGCTCGGCCATCTGGGCGGCGTTGTACTTCTGGTCCTGCTTGATGCCCACCACCTGCGCGGTGCCGGTCTTGCCGCCGGAGACGTAGGGCGCGTCCTTGAAGGCCGCCGCCGAGGTGCCTTCCTTGTTGACACCCACCAGGGCCTGGCGGATCACGGCCAGGTGCTCGGGCTTGATGGCCACCGGCGGCAGCGGCTCGGCGGCGATCTGTCGCTTCGTGTTCGCCACCAGGTCCACCACCTCCTTCACCAGATGCGGCTTGTGGCGCTGGCCGCCGGTCGCCAGGGTGGCGATGGCGTTGGACATCTGCAGCACGGTGAAGCTGTTGTAGCCCTGGCCGATGCCCAGCGAGATGGTCTCGCCGGCGTACCAGCGCTGCTGCTCGGCCTTGCGGTAGGCGCGCCGCTTCCAGTCGGTGGACGGCAGGATGCCGCGCACCTCGCCTTCGATGTCGATGCCGGTGAGCTCGCCGAAGCCGAACGGGCGCATGTTCTCGGCGATGGTGTCCACGCCCAGGTCGCCGGCCAGCATGTAGTAGTAGGTGTCGCAGCTCTGCACGATCGAGCGGTACATGTCCACGAGCCCGTGGCCGCCTTCCTTGTCGTCGCGGAACTTGTGGTTGCCGAAGTTGTAGTAGCCGGGGTCGCTGATGGCCTGCTGCGGCGTGCGCTTGCCGGTGGCCAGCGCGGCCAGCGCCATGTAGGGCTTGTAGGTGGAACCCGGCGGGTACGTCCCCCGGAGGGCCCGGTTCAGCAGCGGCTTGTCGATGCTCTCGTTCAGCTCGCGCCAGCTGTCGGCGTCGATGCCGTCGACGAACAGGTTGGGGTCGAAGGTGGGCTTGGAGACGAAGGCCAGGATCTCGCCGCTGCGCGGGTCCAGCGCCACCAGCGCGCCGCGGCGGTCGCCGTAGAGCTGCTCCACCAGCGCCTGCAGCTTGATGTCGACCGACAGCACCAGCGTGTTGCCCGGCGTCGGCGGGTGGCTGGCCAGGCGGCGGCGCGCGCGGCCGCCGGCGCTGGTCTCGACCTGCTCGACACCGGTGATGCCGTGCAGGTCGCTTTCGTAGGCCTGCTCCAGGCCCAGCTTGCCGATGTATTCGGTGCCCTTGTAGTTGGCCTGGTCCTCGTCGGCCCAGTCCTCCATCGCCTTCTTCTCGGCCTGGTTGATGCGGCCGATGTAGCCCAGCAGGTGGCTGCCGGTCTCGCCCAGCGGGTAGTTGCGGAACAGGCGCGCCTTCACGTCGACGCCGGCGAAGCGGAAGCGCTGCGCCATGAAGCGCGCCACCTCCTCGTCGGTGAGCTTGGTGCGGATGGGCAGCGACTCGAAGCTCTTGCTCTCTTCCAGCAGGCGCCTGAAGCGCTTGCGGTCGCGCGGCGCCACCTCGACGACCTTGCCGAGCGCGTCGATCAGCGGCTCCAGCGCCGCCGGGCCGCCTTCCACCTTCGAAGGCGTGATCTCCAGCGTGTAGGCCGAGTAGTTGGTGGCCAGCACGACGCCGTTGCGGTCGACGATGAGGCCGCGGTTGGGCACGATGGGCACCACCGCGATGCGGTTCGCTTCCGCCTGCGAGGCCAGGTCGTCGTGGCGCACCACCTGCAGCCAGACCAGGCGCGCCACCAGCAGCGAGAACAGCAGCAGCACGAAGCCGGCGGCGGCGAGCAGGCGGCCGCGGAAGCGGCCGATCTCGCGTTCGACGTCGCGGAACTCGGTCACCGGACCCTCCGCCGGGCCGCCCCAAGGCGGGTCCGCGCCCCCCCGGGGGGCAGCGAGCTCTCGCGAGCGTGGGGGCTCATAACGGCCTATTCTCGTCCGGGTCGGGCGGCCGGCGCTGCGGTGCCAGCAGCAGCAGCGTGGCCACCGGCCACAGCAGCGCCTCGGCCAGCGGCGCGAGCATCAGCGTCCAGCCCGGGAACATGCCGCCGGCGGCCAGCCGCACGCCCATCTCCACCAGGTGCGCGGCCACGAACAGCGGCACGATCTGCGCTGCCTGCTCCAGCAGCCCGAACCACAGCAGCCGGCGGTGGATGGTGATGGCACCGAAGGACAGCAGCGTGTAGGCCAGCGCGTGCTGGCCGAGCAGCGCGCCTTCGTGCACGTCCAGCAGCAGGCCGAAGATGAAGGCCACGCCCACGCCCACGCGGCGCGGCTGGTGCACGTTCCAGAACACGATCACCACCGCCAGCAGGTCGGGCAGCGCCGGGTGGCGGCCCAGCGGCAGCAGCATCAGCAGGAAGGTCGCCACCAGCGTGAAGCCGACGAAGAAGGGGTTCGCCGGCAGCAGCAACGCCTCGCCGCGTTCCATGATCATGGCCTGGCGCTCCCCTTCCTGGGCGCCTTCTCCGGCTTCTCCGGCGCCTTCTCGGGCGCGGCTTCCGGCCGCGCCGGCATCTGCAGCGCCAGCGGCTCCAGCACCAGCACGTGGCGCACGGCGTCGGGCGCCGCCGCCGGCGCGAGCGCGATGCGCGCGAAGCCCGATTCGACCCGCCGCTCCACCGACACCACCTTCGCCACCGGCAGGCCGGGCGGGTAGACGCCGTCGATGCCGCTGGTCTGCAGCAGGTCGCCCGGCTGCACGTCGGCGTTGGCGGAGGCGAAGCGCAGTTCCATGCCGCCCGGGCTGCCGCCGACGCCGAAGGCCGCGGAGCGCTGCTGGGTGCGCGCGTTGAGCACCGGGATGGCGGCGTCCTTGTCGGCGAGCAGGGTCACCTCGGCGGTGATCGGGTAGACATGCGTCACCTGGCCCAGCACACCCTGGTCGTTGACCACCGGTGCACCCAGCGCCACGCCGCTGGCCTGGCCGCGGTTGATGAACACCTTGCGCGAATAGGGGTCGGCCGCCTCGTAGAGGATCTCGGCCGCCTGCGACCGCACGGTCAGCGCCGGCCGCAGGTCGAGCAGGGCGCGCAGGCGGCGGTTCTCGCCTTCGAGCTGTTCCACCTGGGCCGAGCGCGCGGCCTGGGCGATGAGCGCGTCGCGCGCGCGCCGTTCGCCTTCCTGCGCCGCGGTCAGGCCCTGCAGGTAGCCGGCGCCGCCGCGGGCGATGTCCACCGGCACCATCATCGCGCGCTGCATCGGCGTGAGCAGGATCGCCAGCCCGGCGCGCAGCGGCTCGACGAGCTTGAAGCGCGCGTCGGCCACCATCAGGAAAACCGCCAGCGCGGCAAAGAAGACCAGCTTGGTGAGCGCCGGCGTGCCCTGGCGGAAGAAGGGCGGCGGCGTGCGGTCGAGCGTGCCCAGCGGCATGGGTTGCGGGACGTGGCCGCGCGCGGCGGGCTTATTCCGAGGTGAAGATCGAGCCCAGGCGCTCCATGCGTTCCAGGGCCATGCCGCAGCCGCGCACCACGCACGTGAGCGGGTCCTCGGCCACCAGCACCGGCAGGCCGGTCTCTTCGGCCAGCAGGCGGTCGAGGTCGCGCAGCAGCGCGCCGCCGCCGGTGAGCATCATGCCGCGCTCGGCGATGTCGGCACCCAGTTCGGGCGGCGTCTGCTCGAGCGCGTTCTTCACCGCGCTGACCATCTGGTTCAGCGGGTCGGTGAGCGCTTCCAGGATCTCGTTGCTGCTGATCGTGAAGCTGCGCGGCACGCCTTCGCTCAGGTTGCGCCCCTTCACTTCCATTTCCTTCACCTCGCTGCCGGGGAAGGCGGAGCCGATGTTCTTCTTGATCGCCTCGGCGGTGGGCTCGCCGATCAGCATGCCGTAGTTGCGGCGGATGTAGTTGATGATGGATTCATCGAACTTGTCGCCGCCGACGCGGATGCTGCCCTTGTAGACCATGCCGCCGAGCGAGATGACGCCGACTTCGGTGGTGCCGCCGCCGATGTCCACCACCATCGAGCCCGAGGCTTCGGAGACCGGCAACCCGGCCCCGATGGCGGCGGCCATGGGTTCCTCGATCAGGTAGACGTCGGAAGCGCCGGCGCCGAGCGCCGATTCGCGGATGGCGCGCCGTTCCACCTGGGTGCTGCCGCAGGGCACGCAGATGATGATGCGCGGGCTGGGCCTCAGGATGGACCGCGGGTGGACCATCTTGATGAACTGCTTGAGCATCTGCTCGGTCACCGTGAAGTCGGCGATCACGCCGTCCTTCATGGGCCGGATGGCTTCGATGTTGCCCGGCACCTTGCCCAGCATGGCCTTGGCGTCGCGGCCGACGGCCTGGATGGTTTTCTTGCCGTTCGGGCCGCCTTCGTGGCGGATGGCGACGACCGAGGGCTCGTCGAGCACGATGCCCTTGCCGCGCACGTAGATCAGCGTGTTGGCGGTGCCGAGGTCGATCGCGAGGTCCGTCGAGAAATAGCGGCGCAGCGAGGACATGGGGTAGGGAGGATCCGGAAAATCTGGCTTCGAAAATGGGCGCGCGGGACTTCGCGATGTGGCCCTGGAGCATGCCTTCGAATGTGGCTGCCAACGCTGGGTCGCCCGCAACCGACGGGGCTCTTGGGTAACCGGAGATAATACCTGCAAACCCCGCGCCTTCCCTCGGTAGGCGAGCCCAGAAATCCCCTTTCCCCATGGCCCTGACCCGCGAGGACGTGAGCCGCATCGCCCACCTGGCGAGGCTCGAACTCAGTGCCGCCGAAGAGGCGGCGATGCTCGACCAGCTCAACGGCTTCTTCGGCATCGTCGAGCGCATGAGCGCCGTCGACACGAGCGGCGTCGAGCCGCTTTACACGCCGCTGTCGGCGGTGCAGGCGGTGGAACTGCGGCTGCGCGAGGACGTCGTCACCGAGACCGTGGACCGCAGCGCCAACCAGGCCAGCGCGCCCGCCGTCGAGGACGGCCTCTTCCTCGTGCCCAAGGTGATCGAGTGAGCCCGCACGAACTGGGCGTGGCCGCGCTGGGCCGGGCGCTGCGCGCGAAGCAGGTCTCGAGCACCGAAGTCACGCAACACCTGCTTGCACGGCTTGCGTCGCACCGACAACTCGGCGCTTTCCTCGCGACCGACGCGGATTCGGCGCTCGCCGCCGCGCGCGCGGCCGACGCGGCGCTGGCGCGCGGCGAAGGCGGCCCGCTGGCCGGTGTGCCGATCGCGCACAAGGACATCTTCGTCACCCGTGTGCTGCCGTCGACCGCCGGCTCGAAGATGCTCGAGGGCTACGCGAGCCCGTTCGACGCCACCGTGGTGGCGCGGCTGGCGGCCGCCGGCGCGGTGACGCTGGGCAAGCTGAACTGCGACGAGTTCGCCATGGGCTCGGCGAACGAGAATTCGGCCTTCGGCCCGGTCCACAACCCCTGGTCGGCCGAACGCGTGCCGGGCGGCTCTTCCGGCGGCTCGGCGGCGGCGGTGGCGGCGCGCCTGCTGCCGGCGGCCACCGGCACCGACACCGGCGGCTCGATCCGCCAGCCGGCGGCCTTCTGCGGCGTCACCGGCATCAAGCCGACCTACGGCGTCTGCAGCCGCTACGGCATGGTCGCCTTCGCCTCCAGCCTGGACCAGGCCGGCCCGCTGGCGCGCAGCGCCGAGGACTGCGCGCTGCTGCTGTCGGCCATGAGCGGCTTCGACGAGCGCGACGCCACGAGCGCGCAGCGCCCGCCGCAGGACTTCCACGCGCAGATGCTGAGCGCCCGCGAAGGCGCGACCGCGGCGCGGCCGCTGGCCGGCCTGCGCATCGGCCTGCCGAAGGAGTTCTTCCCCGAGGGCCTGGCGGCCGACGTGGCCGCCGCCGTGCGCGGCGCGCTGGCCGAGCTGGAGAAGCTTGGCGCCACGCTGGTCGACGTCAGCCTGCCGCGCACCGAGCTCTCGATTCCCGTCTACTACATCATCGCGCCGGCCGAGGCGAGCTCGAACCTCTCGCGCTTCGACGGCGT
>CAYVXO010000207.1:0-10258 GCA_964454485.1 uncultured Rubrivivax sp. | reverse complement strand
GCGCCCGCCACCGGCCAGGCCAGCGCCAGGCCGGCGACCAGCGCGGCCGCGAAGGCCGCGGGCACCGGCGCGCCGCTCCAGCGCAGCGCGCCGAAGGCCGCCCAGGCGGCCAGCCAGGCGGCCAGCGCCGGCAGCGGCCAGGGCCAGGCGGCGGAAACGAAGGCAGGCATCGGTTCAGTGTGGCGGCCGGCGCGGCAGACCGATCGGCGGAAAAGCGTCGAAGCGACCGGCCGAAAAGAAAACAGGCGGGTCCCGCGAAGGACCCGCCTGAAAAGCACAGAGGACTGTGCCAGGAGGAGACAGCAAAGAAAATCGAACGTTCGGATCCGTTTTCGGCAACGCCCCCTGCGTGCTTGAGGATCCGGGCCGTGAACTACGTCATCAATGAGCCGGCATCTGCAGCGAGCCGCCCAGCTTGCCCTTGCCGGCACGCGCCGGCGGGTTGCACAGGCCGCACACGTAGTGGCGTGCGATCTCGTGCGGGTGGGTGACGAAATGGCCGCCGCACTTGCTGCAGGTGGTCATGGTGAGCATGCCGTTGTCGACGAACTTCACGAGGCGCCAGGCGCGGGTGATGCTGAGCAGCGGCTCCAGCCCCTGGGCGCTGATCTGCTCCAGATACAGCTGGTAGGCCTTGATGACGGTGTCGATCTCGTCGAGCACGGCCACCTTGTTCAGGTACTCGTGGATGTTCAGGAACAGGCTCGAATGGATGTTCGGCTGCCAGGTCATGAACCAGTCGGTGGAGAACGGCAGCTGGCCCTTGCTGGGGCTCTTGCCCGAGACTTCCTTGTACAGGCGCAGCAGGCGCTCGTAGCTGAGGTCGGTCTCGCTTTCCAGCACCTGCAGCCGCGCGCCCAGGTGGATCAGCGTGACGGCACGCTCGATCTGCTTGGCTTCGGTCAGGATGCTCTTGTTGCGGGCCATCGCGTTCTTCCTCGTCGTCGTTCGTGTTCTGTCGGTTCGCGGCGTGAACGATTACGCGGCTTCCTGGTGGCGGCCGGCCATCAGGATGGAAGCATGCAGGCGTGAGACGCCGTCGTTGGCGGCCGCCTTGCCGTGGCTGGTGAGCAGGCTCCAGACCACGTCGTCGTCCATGCGGAAGCGGCACAGCAGCGTGTTGCCGGCGGCGATCTTCATCATCTGGGCCGGGGTCAGCATGCCGATCATGCTGGCCGTCTCCTCGCTGATGCCCAGGCGGTAGAGGGCCTGCTCGCGGTCGCTGCGGATCAGGCTCTGGGCCAGCATCAGGTACGACAGGTTGGCTTCGCGGATTTCGGCAAGGATCTGGTCGGCGGTCATGGTGTCGGTTGCTCCGGGTGGGGGAAGTCGTTTCAGCGTGGTTGGAACTCTAGGGACCGGAACTGGACCGGAACATCAGCCCACATCCGTCGCTTCAGTCCGCGACCTTCCATCCCCCTTGTCAGGCAAATTCCTACAAGCCCGGGTCCCGACCCGGGATTCCAGGGGCCGAGAAGGCGGCTCCAAGGGGGCCATTTCCGGCCAATGAGGCGCCGGGGCGCTGCCTAGACTGCCCGCGGCCCTGACCCCAGGGCTGCCTGAAGGAGCGCCCCACCCCATGGACACCCTGATCGTCGGCGCCGGCTTCGCCGGAGCGGTGACCGCACGCGAGCTGGCCGAGGCCGGCGAACGCGTGCTCGTCATCGACAAGCGCCCGCACATCGCCGGCAACGCCTACGACCGCCGCGACGCCGCCGGCGTGCTGGTGCACGAGTACGGCCCGCACATCTTCCACACCAACAGCGAACGCGTGTGGCAGTACCTGAGCCGCTTCACCGAATGGCGCCCCTACGAGCACCGCGTGCTGGCGGTGCCCGACGCGCGCACCGGCACGGCCTACCCGATGCCGATCAACCGCAGCACGATCAACCGCCTCTACGGCCTGGACCTCGACGAAGCCGGCGTCGAAGCCTTCCTGGCCCGCGTGCGCGAGCCGCGCGATCCGATCCGCACCTCCGAAGACGTGGTGCTGTCCTCGGTGGGCCGCGACCTGTGCGAGAAGTTCTTCCGCGGCTACACGAAGAAGCAGTGGGGGCTGGACCTCTCGCAGCTGGCCGGCGGCGTGGCCGCGCGCATCCCCACGCGCACGAACGACGACGACCGCTACTTCACCGACCGCTTCCAGGCCATGCCGGCCGAGGGCTACACGAAGATGTTCGAGCGCCTGCTCGACCACCCCAACATCCAGCTGCGCACCGGCGTCGAGTATCGCCAGATCGTCGCCAGCTGCGACTGCCGACGCACCGTGTTCACCGGCCCGATCGACGAGTTCTACGACCACCGCTTCGGCCGCCTGCCCTACCGCAGCCTGCGCTTCGAGCACGAGCACCTGCCCGGCCGCGCGCAGCTGCAGCCGGTGGGCACGGTGAACTACCCGAACGACCACGACTACACGCGCATCACCGAGTTCAAGCACCTCACCGGGCAGGCCCACGCCGGCACCTCGGTCGTGCGCGAGTTCCCCTGCGCCGAGGGCGAGCCCTACTACCCGATCCCGAACCCGGCCAACGAGGCGCTCTTCAAGCGCTACGAGGCGCTGGCCGAGCAGGAGACCGACGTCTTCTTCATCGGCCGGCTGGCCCAGTACCGGTACTACAACATGGACCAGGTGGCCGCCGCCGCGCTGGCGCTGGCGCGCCGCATCGTCGAAGGCAGCGCCGCCGTGGCCGCCTGACGGGCCGGGAACACCCCCCTATTCGGGCCTTCGCCGCCGGCCCGCGCTGCCAGACTGGCCGCGCCACAAGTCCAACCTCCGCCAGAAGGCCGCATGAAGCCCTACCTCGCCCTCTTCCGCGCCGGCCCCAGCTCGCTGCACCCGCACGCGGTGCAGCGGCTGGAGCTGCAGAACTTCGACTACGCGCTGTCCTGGTACGGCGACGCGCCGCCGGCGAACGCCCAGGGCGCGGCTTTCGTGCACCACGTCAAGGGCGCCAAGTGGCCGGGCCTGGAGGCCACGCTGATGGCGCACTGGGACCAGATCCAGAAGTACCGCTACGTCTGGTTCCCCGACGACGACCTGCTGTGCGTGCCCGAGCAGGTGTCGCGCTTCTTCACGATCTGCGAAGACCTGCGGCTGGAGCTGGCGCAGCCGGCGCTCACGCCCGACTCGTACTTCGCGCACCCGGTGACGCTGCAGCACAGCGCCTTCCAGCTGCGCTTCACCAACTTCGTCGAGATCATGGCGCCGGTGCTGTCGGTCGAGCTGCTCTCGCGCGTGTTCCACACGCTGCGCGGCCAGATCAGCGGCTTCGGGCTGGACGCGCTGTGGCCGCGCTTCACGCGCCTGGGGCGGGTCGCGATCGTCGACGACACGCCGGTCAAGCACACGCGCCCCTGCGGCGGCCCGGTCTACCGCTTCAACGAGGAAGCCGGCCTGGCGCCGATCCACGAGGACTGGCTGGTCTCGGCCGGCAGCTTCATCGAGCAGGCGCCGGACTTCCACATCAACTTCGCCGGCCTGCTGCAGACCGGCGACGCCATCTGCATCGGCGAGGAGAAGCACGAGATCAACCGCGTGCTGGGTGCGCTGATGCAGTCGCTCCAGGGCCTGAAGGTGGACCCGCTGCCGGCGACGCGCTACCTCTCGAACCACTTCCAGTACTGGGTCGGCGGCGAGTTCCACGGCCGCCCGCGCTACCCGCGCGCGCTGCTGCGCGTGGTGCTCAACCGCGAGCTGGCCGGCACCGGCATCCGCTTCCCCGACCCGGCGCAGGCCGGCGCCGGCAACGCGATCGGCGCCGCCGTCGGTCCGCGCGTCAGCTGACAGAACCACACCCGCGAAGGACTTCCGAATGGACAAGCGTTTCCTGGTCGTCGTGCATGCCGGCGACGAGTCGCGCCACCCCGGCTGGCTGGCCACGAGCGCCGGCCGCGACTGGGACCTGGTGGTCTGCTACGCCGGCCGCGACCCGCGCCGCTTCGCCGACGCGCAGGAAGGCGTGGTGCGGGTGGACCGCGCCGGCGAACGCTGGCCGGTGCTGGCGCAGCTGCTGGCCGACACCGCCGAGGCCTGGAAGGCCTACGACTACGTCTGGCTGCCGGCCGACGACCTGGAGATCGGCGGCGACGAGATCAACCGCCTGTTCGGCATCGCCGCCGGCGTGGGGCTGGAACTGGCGGCGCCTTCGCTGGCCGCCGGCAGCGCCGCGGTGCACCCGCTGGCGCTGCACAACGACGGCTTCGCGCTGCGTTATGCCAGCTTCGTCGACACCGTGGCGCCGCTGTTCTCGAGCCGCGCGCTCGAACGTGCGCTGCCGGCGATGGCCGAGCCCGGCGTGACCGACGAGGCGCTCGGCCAGCGTTGGCCGGCGCTGCTGGAGCAGCCGGCGCGCGCATGCGCCATCGTCGACCGCGTGCAGGTGCGCCGCCACGCGGCCCCGCAGCGCAGCGCGGCGCCGGCCGTGGCGCCGGTGCGCCTGGCCTGGGGCGGGCTGGACGCCGACGGCCGCCTGCACCACCTGTTCGACCCCGCCGACGACGGCTTCGTGGCGCGCCTGCGCCGCGGCTACGCCTGGATGGCGGCGCGCGAAGGCGCGACGCTGGACGCCATCGTCGAGGAGCACCGCGCCGCGCGGCGCGAAGTGGTCGGCGGCGCCGCGAGTGCCGGCGACAGCGAAGCCTTCACGCTCACCGTCGGCACCAGCCTGGCGCCGCAGGGCGAAGCCCGGCAGCAGCGCGCGGTGGCGAGCTGGCGCGCGCTCGGCTTCGAGGTGGTGTCGTTCAACGTCGCCGCCGAGATCGCGCTGCTGCAGCCGCGCTACCCCGGCGTGCGCTTCGTCGAGGTCACGCGCGACGGCCGCGAACGCACCGGCAAGCCGCTGGTCCGGGTGGACGACGTGTTCGCCTGGTTCCGCGCCAGCGGGCTGCGCCACGGCGGCTTCGTCAATGCCGACATCGTGCTGCAGCCGGCCGACCGCGAAGGCTTCCTGGCCAGCCTGCGCACCAACGTCGAAGGCGCGATGGTGTTCGCGCGCCGGGTGGAAGTCGACAGCTTCGACCACCTGGAAGGCCGCTTCTACCCCACCGGCTTCGACGCCTGGTTCTGGGACCGCGAGGTGCTCTCGGCCTTCGAGCAGCCGACCGACTACTACGTGGGCTTCCCGCATTGGGACTACTACGCGGTGCTGATGCCGCTGGTGCACGGCTTCCCGGTGCGCCAGTTCGCCTGCCCGGTCGCGTTCCACGAGACGCACCCGATGTACTACGACCCGGTGAAGGACGGCATCGTCTACGGGCTGAAGACCTTCGAGCTGGTGGCGCCGCACGCGGACGCCATCGCCGAGCAGAACCACCTGTTCAAGCCGCTGCTCGACTTCTTGCTGCAGCGCCGCCCGGCCACGCTGGCCAGCGCCGACGACGTGGGCTACTACTTCGCCTTCCTGCACGCGCTGGACCTGTGGTTCCTGGACCTGATCGACCGCAACAGCGAGAAGATCCGCGTCGCCGACGGCCGCCCGGCCGAGCTCGACGCCGGCCTGCCCTTCTTGGGCGCCGGTGCCGTGCCGGCCCCCACGCCGTCGCCCACGCCGGTGGCCGTGCCGATGGCGGCCGCGGTGACCGAGACCGCCACCGCGGCGGCCCTGCCGGCCGACCCGCTGATCTCGGTCATCGTGCCCACCTTCAACCGCGCCGAGATCCTCGAGCGCTGCCTGCAGCACCTGGCGGCGCAGACGCTGCCGGCCGACCGCTTCGAGGTCATCGTCGTCGACGACGGCTCGGCCGACCACACCGAGGCGGTGGTGCGCGACGCGGCGCGCCGCCGGCCGGTGGTCTACGAGCGCCAGCCCAACAGCGGCCCGGCGGCCGCGCGCAACCGCGGCCTGGCACGCGCGCGCGCGCCCTGGGTGCTGTTCCTCAACGACGACGCGCTGCTGGTGCCGCGCGCGCTGGAGATCCACCTCGCCGAGCACGCGCGCCGCGGCCCGAAGGCGGCGGTGCTGGGCTCGTTCTTCATGCACCCGGAGTTCACGCCGACCGACCGGCCGGTGGGCTACTGCATGGACCGCTCGGACCTCGTCTTCGACTACTACAAGATGGAGGCCGGGCAGCGTTACCTGCACCAGCACTTCTACACCTGCAACCTGAGCGTGGCGCGCGAGTTCGTGCAGGCGCACGGCGGCTTCGACGAAGGCTTCGTGCGCATGGGCGCGGAAGACATCGAGCTGGGCGTTCGCCTGCAGCTCGACGGCGGCGACGTCTGGTACCGGCCCGACTGCGTGGCGCTGCACGCGCACCGGCTGGACACCGAAGGGCTGGCGCGCATGTACCAGTTCCGCGGCAAGGGCGGCGTGCACCTGTTCGTGTGCGAATCGCGCCTGACGCCGCACTACGAGGCCATGCCGGTCGGGCGCATCGACGAGCTGCTGGCCATCGACCGCCGCCTGCGGCCGATGATCGAGCGCCTGCACCGCACGATCGAACGCTTCGACGCCCTGCCCTTCGCGCCCACCGGCGCCACCGGCGTGGCGCTGGACGAACGCTCGAGCGGCATCGACCTGCGCATGATGTGGCTGTGGCCCGAGGACGACCTGCGCCGCCTGGTCGAGACGCTGAACGCGAACCTGGAACGCCACGAGCGCAACGCGTTGGCCGAACCCGGCTCCTCGCTCGAGGAAGCCGCCGGCCGCGTCTACCCGGCGCTGCAGTTCATCAAGTGGTGGAACGACACGCTGGGCGTGCTGGGCTCCGGCGAGATCCGCGCCTACCTGGTGCAGCGCCAGGCGGGCATGCGCAAGGCGGCCTGACCGGCAGGCCGACGCGCGCTCAGGCGGCCTGCCCCGCGGGCCGGCCGAGCGCGTCCTTCAGCGCCGCGATGCGGAGGCGGTAGGGCTCGGCGGGCAGCGCCGCGCCGGCTTCCAGCGCATGCAGTTCGAGCTCGCAGGCTCCGGCGTCCTGGTCCTGCAGCAGGCACTCGGCCAGGCGCAGCCGCGCTTCCGCCTCCCCCGCCGGCGAACCGACCTCGCGCCAATGGCGCACGGCCTGGCGCAGCAGGCGCGCGGCAGCGGCGGCATCGCCTTCGGCCAGCGCCAGTTCGGCCCGGGCGCCGCAGTGCTGGGCCTTCAGCGCCTCGGTGGCCAGCATCTGCGGGTCGCTCGCCAACGTGTGCAGCACTTCGCGCGCGCGTTCGCGGTCGCCCGCCGCCACCGCCGCCTGCACGAGCAGGCACATCAGCTGGCCGCGGCGCTGGCGCAGCGCCCAGTCGGCCTCCTCCAGCGCGCGCTCCAGGCCGCGCAGCGCCAGCGCGGGCCGGCCGGTCAGCAGCTGCAGCCGCGCCAGCCCGGGCTGCGGGTCCCAGCCGAGCGCGTGCGCGCGCCGGTACGAGGCTTCGGCGCCGGTGAAGTCGCCCATCGCGAGCTGGATGTCGCCCAGCACGCAGTGCGCGTCGCCCTCGGCCCAGGGGGCCCTCCGGGCCAGCATCTCGCCGGCCTCGCGCACCTCGGCGGCAGCACGCTCGAGCTCGCCCTGCACGCCCAGCACCGCGGCCCGGTGCAGCTGGCAGGTGCCGGGGAAGGCAGGCATGCGGCAGTCCCGGCTCCATTCGGCGAACGCCTCGGCGAACTCGGCCGCGCGCTGCCAGTCGCAGCGGTTGCGCGCCGCCGACAGCAGCGAACAGAGGGCCCAGCCGGCGGCCCAGGAGCGCACGGCACCGACGCGGATGACCGCGGCCGCCTCCTCGTGCGGCGCCAGCGACTCGTCGGCCTGGCCCTGCGCCAGCAGGGCCAGGCCGCGGTAGGCCAGGCCCAGGCACTCGACGTCGGCGTCTCGCAGGTCGCGGCCGACGCGGCAGGCCTCGTCGGCATGGGCCAGCGCCTGCCCCGGGTCGCCGCACAGCAGCGCCATCCGGCTGGACATCCAGGCGAAGTGGCCGCGTTCGGTGCTCGACCCGTGGCCGTCCAGGAAGCGCGAGGCGCGCTGCAACAGGCCGCCGGCGATCGCGGCCTGCCGCTGGTCGATGCGGATCTGCACCAACAGCAGCGTGGCGCGCGCCGCGGCAGCGGCGTCGCCGGCGGCGTCGCGCTCGGCGACGACGCGTTCGCGCGCCGCCACCGCCTGCGGCCCGAGCCCGGCGCAGATGGCCGCGCGGCCCCACTGCTCCACCGCTGCGGCCGCCAGCGGGGCGCGCGCCTCGGCGGCGGCGTAGGCCTCGCAGGCCGCGACCCAGTCCAGCTGCTCCTCGGCGGCGCGCGCCACGGCCAGGCCGTCGTCGGCCGCACGGTCCGGCGCGGCGGGTTCGGGGCAGGCCTGGTCGAGGCAGAAGCGGTAGCCGTGGCGCGGGTAGGTGCGCACGGCCTCGGGCAGCCCGGCTTCGGCCAGCACGCCGCGCAGCAGGCTCACGACACGCTGCAGTGCGTTGTCGACGACCACGGTGCCGGGCCACAGCGTGTCCAGCAGCTCTTCCTTCGTGACCACGCGGTGGCGGTGGCGCACCAGGTGGAGCAGCACGTCGAAGACACGCGGCTGCATCTTCAGCTCGCGGCCGCCGGCACTGAAGGAACGGCGCGCCGGGTCCAGCTCGCAGGAGCCGAACCTGAACACGGGCGTGGTCTCGGGTGGGTCCACTCAGCCTCCGGCCGGGCGCCGGCGCCGGCGCGCGGGAGATTCTGCCGCAGTCCCCTCCTGCCACAGGCCGAGCAGCGCCCCGACCCCGTCTTCGACGAGGGCGATGCGCGCGACGCCCTCGACGTCGAACGGCGCCACGACGACGCGCCCGCCGAGCGACAGGACCCGCTCGACGGCGGCGTCGGCTGCCGCCACGCGCAGGTACGGCGTCCAGTGCGACGGCACCCCGCGTGCGGCCTGCGCCGGCGCCAGCGGGTACAGCGACGCCACCGCGCGCCCGCCGGCCAGGCAGCGCACGAAGTGGCCGCCGTTGGCCGCCTGCGTCTCGAACCGCCAGCCGAAGGCCTGGCCGTAGAAACGCATCGCGGCCGCGGCGTCGGTGGCGGCCAGGTCGAGCCAGCAGAAGCTGCCGGCCGGCCCGCCCGGCCGCCCGCGCGGTGGCACGCTCACACCGCGGTCATCGGTTCGATCACCGTGCGCACCTCGGTCACCCGGTTGGCCGGGAAGCCGCTCAGGCGCGCGTGCTCGTGCACCGAGGCCTCGCTGTCGGCGAGGTAGACGCAGAAGGTCTTGTCCTCGACCACGTAGGACTGCACCCACTGCACCTTGCCGGAAAGCTTGTCCAGCGCGGCGTTGGAGGTGGCCGAGGCGGCCTTCAGCTGCTGCGCGTCGAGCGCGCCGACGCCGGGGATGTGGCGTTCGATCAGGTAGCGTTTCATCGGGAGTCTCTCTTTCGAAGGGTTGCCCGCAGGGATCGGGAAGGCACGGCCGGCCGCGCTGCGGGCGCCAGCGGCCGTCGGCATCGGCATACGGCGCGTCAGCGGCAGGCGACGCGCGGGTTCCAGTCGTTGAACAGGCCGTCGGGGTTGGGCTCCCAGGCCCAGACGTGCAGTTCGTAGAAGGGCATCGGCGTGCCGTAGCGGTTGGGCGTGCGCACCAGGTGGAACGGGTGGCCGAACAGCTGCGGCGGCTGCGGGTGCAGCGCGTCCCACACGGGCGCGAAGACCACGTACTCGAGCGCGGCGAGCGCCATCGAGCCGTCGGCCTCCGGCTGGTAGACCAGGAACTCGGGCTTCAGCGGGTCGAGCGCGGGGTCGTCGAGCAGCGCCGCGTTCAGGTAGTGCACGCCCATGCCGCCCTGGCCGGGCTGGTCGACGCAGTCGCCCGACTGGTCGGGGAACTTCACGTAGCCGGCGGCCTGCGCCGCCTGCAGGTCGTTGAAGGGCCGGGTGGCGCGCAGCGCGGCGGCCACCGCCTGGCGCAGGTCGAAGCCGTCGGGTGGCGGCTCGCCGTGTGCGCGCGCGGTCGCGGGCGCCAGCAGGGCGGCGCTGGCGGCCATGCTCAGGGCCAGGGTCAGCGATGCGAGGGCATGGTGTCTCATCGGGTGCTCCAGGGGTGGGTGGGGTCGGGACCGGAAGCGGTCGGTTCGGGCCGTCCCGTGGCGGGGGCGACCGGTTGCAGCGGGACTTCGCTGAACACGATGCGGCCCAGCACCGGCGTCGCCTCGGCGGCCGGCAGGCCGCAGCGGCGCAGGTGCCAGGCGGCGGCGGCGGCATCGGCCGCGCGCAGCAGACAGGCGGCGCCGCAGCGACCGCCGGGCTCGCGCAGCGCGTAGCGGGCAGGCCGTGGCGCGGGGTCGGCCGCCTGCAGGCGCTGCAGGGCGGCGTCGCGCCGGGCG
>CAYVXO010000206.1:0-10274 GCA_964454485.1 uncultured Rubrivivax sp. | reverse complement strand
CCTGCGGCCGGAAGCCGTGCACCAGCACCAGCTTGATGCCCATCGCGTGCAGGATCGCCAGGTCCTGCACGAAGGCGTTCAGCTTGCCGGCGGCGATGCCTTCGCCGGCGATCGCCACCACGAAGGTCTTGCCGTGGTACGCGTGGATGTAGGGCGCGACGGCGCGGAACCAGGGGACGAAGGTGTGCGGGAAGACGAGGCTCATGCTGGCCGCGATTGTGCCGCGGGTCGGAACGCCATAATCCGCGCCCCGTGAAGTCCGGCCCTACGCGCGCGGCGAACCCCGTCCCGCCGATCACCTACCCCGAAGCGCTGCCGGTCTCGGCCCGGCGCGAGGAGATCGCACGCGCGCTGCGCGCGAACCCGGTCGTCATCGTCTGCGGCGAGACCGGCTCGGGCAAGACCACGCAGCTGCCGAAGATCGCGCTCGAGCTCGGGCGCGGGCTGGGCGCCGGCGGCCGCGGGCTCATCGGCCACACGCAGCCGCGGCGCATCGCGGCATCGAGCGTGGCCAAGCGCATCGCCGAGGAGCTGAACTCGCCGCTGGGCGAGGTGGTGGGCTACAAGGTGCGCTTCCAGGACCGCCTGCAGCCGGGCGCGAGCGTGAAGCTCATGACCGACGGCATCCTGCTCGCCGAGACGCAGACCGACCCGCTGCTCCAGGCCTACGACACGCTGATCATCGACGAGGCGCACGAACGCAGCCTCAACATCGACTTCCTGCTCGGCTACCTGAAGGAGGTGCTGGCGCGGCGGCCCGACCTGAAGGTGGTGGTGACGAGCGCGACCATCGACGCCGACCGCTTCGCGCAGCACTTTGCCTCGGCGCGCGGCCCGGCGCCGGTGATCCAGGTTTCGGGCCGGCTGTTCCCGGTCGAGCAGCGCTGGCGTCCTTTCGAGGAAGCCAAGGACTACGACCTCGACTCGGCAATAGCCGACGCCGTGGACGAACTCTGGCGCGAAGGCCCGGGCGACATCCTCGTCTTCCTGCCCGGCGAGCGCGAGATCCGCGAGACCGCCGACCACCTGCGCAAGCACCTGGCCAGCCGCCAGCGCGGCGGGCCGCCGGCGGAGATCCTGCCGCTCTTCGCGCGCCTGTCGCAGGCCGAGCAGGACCGTGTGTTCCAGCCCGGCAACGGGCGGCGCATCGTGCTGGCCACCAACGTGGCCGAGACCTCGCTCACGGTGCCGGGCATCCGCTACGTCGTCGATTCCGGCCTCGCGCGCGTGAAGCGCTACAGCTACCGCAACAAGGTCGAGCAGTTGCAGGTGGAAGCCATCAGCCAGGCGGCGGCCAACCAGCGCGCCGGCCGCTGCGGCCGCGTGGCCAACGGCATCTGCATCCGTCTCTACGACGAGAAGGACTTCGCCGGCCGGCCGCGCTTCACCGATCCCGAGATCCTGCGCTCCAGCCTGGCCGGCGTGATCCTGCGCATGAAGTCGCTCCACCTGGGCGCGGTCGAGGACTTCCCGTTCCTCGAGCCGCCGCCGAAGAAGGCCATCGCCGACGGCTACGCGCTCCTGGGCGAGCTGAACGCGGTCGACGACGCCAACGAGCTCACCCCCATCGGCCGCGAGCTGGCGAAGCTGCCGCTGGACCCGCGCATCGGCCGCATGATCGTGGAGGCGCGCGACCGCCAGGCGCTGAGCGAAGTGCTCGTCATCGCCAGCGCGCTCTCAGGCCAGGACGTGCGCGACCGCCCGCTCGAAGCGGCGCAGGCCGCCGACGAGAAGCACAAGAAGTTCGACGACGAGAAGTCGGAGTTCATGGGCTACCTGAAGCTGTGGAAGTGGATCGAGGAGGGCCGCGGTCACGGCACGGCCCACCAGGAGCACAAGCTCAGCAACCGCCAGCAGGAACAGCGTCTGCGCGACAGCTTCGTCAGCCCGCGCCGCGTGCGCGAGTGGCGCGACATCCACTCGCAGCTGCTCACCGTGGTGGCCGAACATGGCTGGCGGCTGAACAGCGCGCCGGCCACCTACGAGCAGATCCACCTGGCGATGCTGTCGGGCCTGCTGGGCAACGTGGGCTGCAAGGCCGACGACGACGAGTGGTACCTGGGCGCACGTGGCATCAAGTTCTGGCGCCACCCGGGCGCGCACCTGAGCAGGAAGCCGGGGCGATGGCTCATCGCCGCCGAACTCGTGGAGACCACGCGCCTGTTCGGCCGCGCGCTCGCGGCCATCGAGCCGCAGTGGATCCCGCAGGTGGCCGGCCACCTGCTGAAGACGCAGCTGCTGGAGCCGCACTGGGAGAAGAAGGCCGGCGAGGTGGTGGCGCTGGAGCGCGCCACGCTGTATGGCATCGTGGTCTACAACGACCGGCGGGTGAACTTCGGCAACATCGACCCCGCCGGCGCGCGCGAGATCTTCATCCGCGAGGCGCTGATCGAAGGCGACTGGGAGACCAAGCTGCCCTTCGCGGCCCACAACCGCAAGCTGATCGCCCAGGTGCAGGAGCTGGAGCACAAGTCGCGCCGCCAGGACGTGCTGGTCGACGACGAGCTGATCTTCGCCTTCTACGACCAGCAGCTGCCGAAGGACGTGTACTCCGGTCCCACGCTCGAGCGCTGGTACCGCGAGCAGGTGAAGCGGCAGCCGAACCTGCTGCAGCTCACGCGCGACGAGCTGATGCGGCACGAAGCGGCCGGCATCACCACCGCCGCCTTCCCGCGCACGGTGCGGCTGGGCGGCATCGACTGCGCGGCGTTTTACCTGCACGAGCCGGGCGACGCGAAGGACGGCGTCACCGTCACGGTGCCGATCTACGCGCTCAACCAGGTCAACGACGAACGCTGCGAGTGGCTCGTGCCCGGGATGCTGAAGGACAAGGTGCTGGCGCTGGTGAAGAGCCTGCACCAGCGCCCGCGCAGCCGGCTGGTGCCGCTGCCCGAGTACGCCGCCGCGTTCTGCGAAGGCACGCCCTTCGCCGAAGGCGGCCTGCTCGACGCGCTGCTGAAGGCGGTGCGCGAGAAGACCCAGCTGCCGGTGCAGCGCAACGACTTCAAGCTGGAGACGCTGAGCCCGCACCACTTCATGAACTTCCGCGTCGTCGACGAGCATGGCCGCCAGCTCGGCATGGGGCGCGACCTGGCCGGGCTGAAGGCTGAATTCGGCGGCCAGGCGAGGAGCGCGTTCCAGGCGCTGGCAGCGCTCAAGGTGGCGCCGCCGCCGCCGGCACCCGCTCCTGCGCCGGCCGCCGCGGGCCGCGGTGTCGTGGCCCGCGTGGTGGCGCCGCCACCGCCGGCGCCGGTGGCCGAATCGAAGGCCTACACCGCCTGGACCTTCGGCGAACTGCCCGAGCTGATGGAGATCCGCAAGGCCGGCCAGGTGCTGGTGGGCTTCCCGGCGCTCATCGACAAGGGGAACGCGGTCGAGATCGAGGTCTTCGACGAGCCCGAGCTCGCCGCAGCGAAGCACCGCGCCGGCCTGCGCCGGCTGGTGTCGCTGCAGATCCGCGAGCCGCTGAAGTACCTGGAGAAGAACATCCCCGACCTGCAGGCCATGGGCGTGGCCTTCATGGGCCTGGGCGGCACGCAGGAGGAACTGCGCGCGCAGATCGTCGACCTGGCGATCGACCGCGCCTTCCTGGCCGACCCGCTGCCCACCACCGAAGCGGCCTTCAAGGCGCGGGTGGAGGAAGGGCGCGCGCGGCTCACGCTCATCGCGCAGGAAGTGGCGCGGCTGGCGTCGTCGATCCTCGGCGAGCTGCTGGTCGCGCAGCGAAAGCTCAAGGACAGCCGGCCGCCGAAGGACGTGGCCGACGACGTGCAGCAGCAGCTGCAGCGCCTATGCCCCAAACGCTTCCTGCTGCAGCACGACTGGGCGGCGCTGCAGCACCTGCCGCGTTACCTCAAGGCCATCACGCTGCGCCTGGACAAGCTGCGCGCCGACCCCGCGCGCGACGCCACCCGCCTGGCCGAGCTGCGCCCGCTGGAACAGCGCTACCTGCGCCGGCTGGCGGAACTGAAAGGCGCGCCGCACGCGCGCCTGGAGGAATACCGCTGGCTGCTGGAGGAGCTGCGCGTGAGCCTCTTCGCGCAGGAACTGCGCACGCCGCAGCCGGTGAGCGTGAAGCGCCTGGACAAGGCATGGGCTCAGCTGTCGGGCTGAGCCCCGGCCTCAGGCGGGCACGCTCGGCAGACCCGCCAGCGCCATCGCCAGTTCGTTCTCGTCGTAGTGCTGGTCCACCAGCTTGCCGGCGTGGTAGTTCGAATAGGCCGACATGTCGAAGTGGCCGTGGCCGCACAGGTTGAAGAGGATCACTTCGCTCCTGCCCTCGGCCTTGCAGCGCAGCGCCTCGACGATGGCGCCCTTCACCGCGTGGTTGGCCTCCGGCGCCGGCACGATGCCTTCGGCGCGCGCGAACAGCACGCCAGCGGCGAAGCACTCGTTCTGTGTGTAGGCGGTGGCCTCGATCAGGTCGAGCTGCTTCAGGTGGCTCACCATCGGCGCCATGCCGTGGTAGCGCAGGCCGCCGGCGTGGAAGCCCGGCGGCGTGAAGGTGCTGCCCAGCGTGTGCATCTTCACCAGCGGCGTCAGGTGGCCGGTGTCGCCGAAGTCGTAGGCGTACTTGCCGCGCGTGAGGCTGGGGCAGGCCGCCGGTTCCACCGCCACGATGCGCCGCTGCTTGGTCTTGCCCTTGCCGCGCAGCTGCTGGCCGATGAAGGGGAAGGCGATGCCGGCGAAGTTGCTGCCGCCGCCGGTGCAGCCGACCACCACGTCGGGGTCGTCGCCCGCCATTTCCAGCTGCAGCATCGCCTCCTGGCCGATGATGGTCTGGTGCAGCAGCACGTGGTTGAGCACCGAGCCGAGCGCGTATTTGGTGTCGTCGTGGGTGGCCGCGATCTCCACCGCCTCGCTGATGGCGATGCCCAGCGAGCCCGGATGGTTCGGGTCCTTGGCCAGGATGGCGCGGCCGGAGTTGGTCTCGTTCGAGGGGCTGGCGATGCAGGTGGCGCCGTAGGTCTCCATCAGCGCGCGCCGGTAGGGCTTCTGGTCGTACGAGACGCGCACCTGGAAGATCTTCACGTCCAGCCCGAACAGCGCGCCGGCGAAGGCGAGCGACGAACCCCACTGGCCGGCGCCGGTCTCGGTGGTCAGCTTCTTCACGCCGGCCTGGGCGTTGTACCAGGCCTGCGGCACCGCGGTGTTGGGCTTGTGGCTGCCGGCGGGCGAGACGCCTTCGTACTTGTAGTAGATCTTCGCCGGCGTGCCGAGCGCCTTCTCCAGCCGGTGCGCCCGCACCAGCGGCGCCGGGCGCCAGAGCTGGAACACCTCGCGCACCGGCTCGGGGATGGGGATCTCGCGCTCGGCGCTGACCTCCTGGCCGATGAGTTCCATCGGGAACAGCGGCGCCAGGTCGTCCGGGCCCACGGGCTGCATGGTGCCCGGGTGCAGCGGCGGCGGCGGCGGCACCGGCAGGTCGGCCGCGATGTTGTACCAGTGCTTGGGCATGCGGCTTTCGTCGAGCAGGAACTTGGTGGTCATGGATGAGCCTTGGCGGATACCGGGGACGGGATCGTAGGTCGTGAGATCGGGCATCCGCTTTCGGGTTTGCGCGGGGAAGCGGCAACAGGGCCGGGCGGGCCGCTCCTTAGAATCGCGCATCGTTCGGGGACGCCCGCTGGTCGGGCGGAGCGGCAGCGCATTGAATAGAAAGTCCGTGTTGGCCTTCGGCCTGGCCGGCGCCGCGTTCGCGGCCGCAGCCCAGACCGGCACGCCCGCGCCGCCGCCCCCGCCGGACAAGGGTGCGATGGAACGCGCGCTGCAGCAGGCCGACGGACCGCGCCGGCGCATCCTGGAAGCGGCGCGTGCCAACGCCGGCGCCAAGCCGGCCACGGAGGCGCCGGCCCATCAACCGCCGCTCGCGCCGCGACCCGTTGCCGCGGCGGCCTCGGCGCCGCGACCGGCCCGCGCGGAGGAAGCGCCGGCCACACCCATCACCGTGATCGTCACCATGCCGGTCGCCGTGGAGCCGGTGGCGCTGCCCGAGGGCACCAAGGTCGACGAGGTGCCCGCGGTGGCCGCGCCCGAGCGCATCGCCACCCCTTCGTCATTGGTGGAACTGGCGCCGGCCCCCGAAGCCGCGGCTTCGGCGCCGGCAGAAGCCGCGTCGGCCCCCGCAGCCCTGGCCGCCGGCGCGCCGCGGCTGCTGAGCCGCGTCGACCCCGAACTCTCGCCGCGCGTGCTGCGCCGTGTGCTGCCGCGCACCGAGGTCCAGGTGAGCCTGACGATCAATCCCGACGGCAGCGTGCGCGACGTCGTCGTGCAGCCCACGCGCAACGCCGACCTCGACGCCGCGGTGGCCGACGCGGTGCGCCAGTGGCGCTACGAAGCGCAGCCGGCGGCGCGCCCGCACCAGGTGGTGCTGGTCGTCTCGCCTTCCTAGGGCCGCAGCACCTCGAAGGCGCGGTCCATGCCGCCTTCGAGGATCGAGATCATGGCCTGCTCGCGCACCGCGGGCTTGGGGTGGTAGGCGATCGAGAGGCCGGCCACCGCCATCATCGGCAGGTCGTTGGCGCCGTCGCCCACCGCGATGACCTCGGCCGGCGAAATGCCCATCAGCTCCGCCACCTCCAGCAGCACGCGGCGCTTCTCGGCGCCGTCGACGATGTCGCCCCAGGGCCGTTCGACGAGGCAGCCTGTCAGCCGCCCGTCCACCACTTCCAGCATGTTGGCGCGCGCGAAGTCCAGCTTGAGCCGGCCGCGCACGCGTTCGCTGAAGAAGGTGAAGCCGCCGGAGACCAGCAGCGTCTTCAGGCCCGCGGCGCGGCAGGCGGCGACGAAGGCCTCGACGCCGGGGTTGAACTGCAGGTGGTGCGAGTAGACCTCCTCGAGCGCGCCCACCGGCACGCCGGCCAGCAGCGCGAGCCGGCGGCGCAGGCTGGCCTTGTAGTCGGCGAGCTCGCCGCGCATCGCCGCTTCGGTGATGGCGGCCACCTCGGCCTTGCGGCCGGCGGCGGCGGCGATCTCGTCGATGCACTCGATGTTGATGAGCGTCGAGTCCATGTCGAACGCCACCAGGCGGAAGTCGGCCAGCGCCAGCGGCGGCGTGAAGCCGCGCACGAAGAGCCCGGGCGAATGCTCGACGGCGCTCACGAGGTCACCGCCAGCGGCTGCCCCAGCGCGCGCAGCACGTCGCGCACGTACTGCGCGCGGTCCTTGGGGTCGGCCGACTCGCGGTCGATGCGCAGCTTGTCGTTGCCGGCCAGCTTCACGCTGCGGTTCTTCTGCACCAGGGCGATGATGCGCTGGGCGTCGATCGGCGGGTTGGGCCGGAACACGATGCTGGTGAGCTTCGGCCCGGCGTCGATCTTCAGCACGCCGTAGGGCTTCGCCAGCACGCGCAGGCGGTGGGTGTCGAAGAGGGTCTGCCCCTGCGGCGGCAGGCGGCCGAAGCGGTCGGTGATCTCCTCCAGCAGGGCGTCGATGGCCTCGGGCTTTTCCGCCGTGGCCAGCCGCTTGTAGAGGTTGAGCCGCGTGTGCACGTCGCCGCAATACGCGTCGGGCAGCAGCGCGGGCGAATGCAGGTTGATCTCGGTCGTGGCCGACAGCGGCGAGAGCAGGTCGGGCTCGCGCCCCGCCTTCAGCGAGCGCACGGCCTCGGAGAGCATGTCGTTGTAGAGCTGGAAGCCGACTTCCATCATGTTGCCGCTCTGGTTCTCGCCCAGCACCTCGCCGGCGCCGCGGATCTCCAGGTCGTGCATGGCGAGGTAGAAGCCCGAGCCCAGCTCCTCCATGTCCTGGATCGCCTGCAGCCGCTGCGCGGCCTGCTTGGTGAGGCCTTCGACGTCGGGCACCAGCAGGTAGGCGTAGGCCTGGTGGTGGCTGCGGCCGACCCGCCCGCGCAGCTGGTGCAGCTGCGCGAGGCCGAACTTGTCGGCGCGGCTGATGACGATGGTGTTGGCCGTCGGCACGTCGATGCCGGTCTCGATGATGGTGGAGCACAGCAGCACGTTGAAGCGCTGGCCGACGAAGTCGCGCATCACGTGTTCCAGCTCGCGTTCGGGCATCTGGCCGTGGGCGACCGCGATGCGCGCCTCGGGCAGCAGTTCGGCCAGCTTGTCGCGCCGGTTGAGGATGGTCTCGACCTCGTTGTGCAGGAAGTAGACCTGGCCGCCGCGCTTCAACTCGCGCAGCACCGCCTCGCGCACGATGCCGTTGCCTTCGTTGCGCACGAAGGTCTTGATCGCCAGCCGGCGCTGCGGCGCGGTGGCGATGACGGAGAGGTCGCGCAGGCCTTCGAGCGCCATGCCCAGCGTGCGCGGGATCGGCGTCGCGGTGAGCGTGAGCACGTCGACCTCGGCGCGCAGCGCCTTGATCGCTTCCTTGTGGCGCACGCCGAAGCGGTGCTCCTCGTCGACCACCAGCAGGCCCAGGCGCGCGAACTTCACGTCGGGCGAGAGCAGCTTGTGGGTGCCGACCACGATGTCCACCGTGCCGGCGGCGATGCCTTCGAGCGCGGCCTTCACTTCCTTGCCGGTGCGGAAGCGCGAGAGCTCGACGATCTTCACCGGCCACTTGCCGAAGCGGTCGACCAGCGTCTGGTAGTGCTGCTCGGCCAGCAGCGTGGTCGGCGCCAGGATGGCGACCTGCTTGCCGCCGTGCACCGCCACGAAGGCGGCGCGCAGCGCGACCTCGGTCTTGCCGAAGCCGACGTCGCCGCACACCAGGCGGTCCATCGGCTTGGGGCTCACCATGTCCTGCACGACCGCGTGGATCGCGGCGCGCTGGTCGGCCGTCTCCTCGAAGCCGAAGCTGGCGGCGAAGGCTTCGTAATCGTGCGGACTGAAGCGGTGGCTGAAGCCTTCGCGCGCGGCGCGGCGCGCGTACAGGTTCAGCAGCTCGGCGGCGGTGTCGCGCACCTGCTCGGCGGCCTTGCGGCGCGCCTTCTCCCACTGGCCGCTGCCCAGCCGGTGCAGCGGCGCTTCCTCGGCGCTGACGCCGGTGTAGCGGCTGATCAGGTGCAGCTGGCTCACCGGCACGTACAGCGTCGCCTTGTCGGCGTATTCCAGGTGCAGGAACTCGCTCGTGCCTTCGCCCAGGTCGATGTTCTTCAGCCCCTGGTAGCGGCCGATGCCGTGGTTCAGGTGCACCACGGGGTCGCCGACCTTCAGCTCCGAGAGGTCCTTGATCAGCGCGTCGACGTTGCTGACCTGTTCCTGCTTCTTGCGCCGGCGGGCCTGCGGCGTGGTGGCGAAGAGCTCGGTCTCGGTGAGGAACTGGACCGAGACCCCATCGTCCAGCCAATGGAAGCCTTCGGCCAGCGGCGCGGCGACGATGGCCACCTTCTCGCTGCCGGCCGTGAACTCGGCCAGCGTGCCGACGCTGGGCACGTTGATCTTGTGGTCGCGCAGCAGCTCCAGCAGGCTCTCGCGCCGGCCCTCGCTCTCGGCCACCAGCAGCACGCGGTGCGGGGTCTGGTCGAGGTGCCGTTCCAGCGCCGCCAGCGGTTCGGTGGCGCCGCGGTCCACCGCCACGTCGGGCAGCGGGCGCGCCCAGGGCACGGCTTCGGTGCCGCGCAAGGCCAGGGTGGCGTGCGGCTGGGTGGCAGCGAAGAAGGCGTCGGGGCGCAGGAAGATGTCTTCCGGCGGCAGCAGCGGCCGCTCGGGGTCATGCTGCAGGAAGCGGTGCCGTTCGCGGGTGTCGGTCCAGAAGCGTTCGAGCGCGGCGTCCACCTCGCCGTGCAGCACCAGCGCGGCCTGCTCGCCCAGGTAGTCGAAGACGGTGGCGGTCTGCTCGAAGAAGAGCGGCAGGAAGTACTCGATGCCGCCGGTGGCGATGCCCTGCGCGATGTCCTTGTAGATGCGCGCGCGCGTCGGGTCGCCTTCGATGCGCTCGCGCCAGCGCGCGCGGAAGGCGGTGCGCGCGGCGTCGTCCATCGGGAATTCGCGGCCCGGCAGCAGGCGCACTTCGGGCACCGGGTACAGGCTGCGCTGGCTGTCGGGGTCGAAGGTGCGGATGGAGTCGACCTCGTCGCCGAACAGGTCCACCCGGTAGGGCACCGGGCTGCCCATGGGGAAGAGGTCGATCAGCCCGCCGCGCACCGCATATTCGCCCGGCGAGACGACCTGGCTCACGTGCTGGTAGCCGGCCAGCGTGAGCTGGGCTTTCAGCTTGGCTTCGTCGAGCTTCGTCTTCTGCTTGAACTGGAAGGTGGTGGCGGCCAGGAACGACGGCGGCGCCAGCCGCGCGAGCGCGGTGGAAGCGTGCAGGTGCCACAGCGTGGCCAGGCGCTCGGAGATCAGGTCCTGGTGCGGGCTGAAGGTGTC
>CAYVXO010000205.1:0-10321 GCA_964454485.1 uncultured Rubrivivax sp. | reverse complement strand
GCGCTGCTGCTGCGTTCGCCGTTCGGGCGCGCGCTGGCGGGCATCCGCGTCAACGAGCAGCGCATGCGCGCCACCGGCTTCTCCACCTACCCGTACAAGCTGGCGGCCTTCACGCTCTCGGGCGCCATCGCCGGGCTCGCCGGCTTCCTGTTCGCGGTGAAGGACGGCTTCGTGAACCCGGAGCTGATGTCGTGGCACCAGTCGGGCGCGGTGCTGATCATGATCATCCTCGGCGGCCTGGGCCACCTGCGCGGCGCGCTCATCGGCGCCTTCGCCTTCGCGCTGCTGCAGGAGTTCTTCCGCAGCGAAGCGATCTTCGGCGCCTTCGCCAAGCATTGGACGCTGGGGCTGGGCCTCACCATCATCGCCAGCGTAGCGCTGCTGCCGCGCGGGCTGGTGGGCGTGCCGGGGCAGTGGCGCGAAAGGCTGGCCGGGCGTGCGCAGGACCTCGTGCCCGCGGAGGCGCAGCCATGAGCGAAGTGCTGCTGCGTGGGCGCGAGCTGACCCGCCGCTGGGGCGGGCTGGTGGCGGTGGACCGCGTCTCGCTGGAACTCGAACGCGGCCAGGTGCACGCCGTCATCGGAACCAACGGCGCCGGCAAGAGCACGCTCATCAACCTGCTCTCGGGCGAATTCCCGCCGTCTTCCGGCGACGTCGAACTGCTGGGCGAGGTGGTGACGAACTGGCCGCAGCCCAGGCGCGCGCGCGCCGGCCTCGGCCGCAGCTACCAGCGCAACACCATCTTCCCCAGCTTCAGCGTGCTGGAGAACTGCCGCCTCGCCGCGCAGGCCGCGCGCCAGCGGCCCTGGGCCTGGTGGCGCGACGCCGATGCCTGCGCCGACACCATGGCCGCCGCGAAGGAAGCCGCCGCCCGCGCCGGCCTGGAGCCGGTGCTGGAACGCCCCGCCGGCCTGCTGAGCCACGGCCAGAAGCGCCAGTTGGAGATCGCGATGTGCCTGGCCACCGCGCCGCAGGTGCTGCTGCTGGACGAACCGCTGGCCGGCATGGGCGCCGAGGAGACCGAGCGCATGCTCGCGCTGCTGGCGCAGTTGAAGGCGGGCCACGCGATCCTGCTCGTGGAGCACGACATGGACGCGGTGTTCCGCATCGCCGACCGCATCACCGTGATGGTCAACGGTGCCGTCATCGCCAGCGGCAGCCCGGACGAAGTCCGGTCGAACCGCGACGTACAGACCGCCTACCTCGGAGGCCACTGATGGACGCCATCGTCGAGGCGCGCGGCCTGCACGCCTGGTACGGCAGCAGCCACGTGCTGCACGGCGTGGACGTGGCCATCGGCCGCGGCGAGACGCTGGGCCTGCTGGGCCGCAACGGCATGGGCAAGAGCACGCTCATCCGCAGCCTGCTGGGCCACGTGGCGCAGCGCGCGGGCGAGATCCGCCTCTTCGGGGCCGACGCCTCGAAGGCCAGGCCGCACGAAGTGGCGCGCCGGGGCGTGGCCTATGTGCCCGAAGGGCGCGGCGTGTTCCCCAACCTCAGCGTGCGCGAGAACCTGGTGATGGCCGCGCGAGCCGGCCGCGACGGCCGCCGCGACTGGACCTACGAGCGCGTGATGGCCACCTTTCCGCGCCTGGCCGAGCGCGTGCACCACCTGGGCGGGCAACTCTCGGGCGGCGAACAGCAGATGCTCTCGATCGGCCGCGCGCTGATGACGCACCCCGAGCTCGTGATCCTGGACGAGGCCACCGAAGGCCTGGCACCGCTCATCGTGGCCGAGATCTGGCGCGTCATCGGCGAGATCCGCGCCAGCGGCATCGCCACCCTCATCGTCGACCGCGACTGGCGCAAGGTGCTCTCGCGCAGCGACCGCGCGCTGGTGCTGCAGAAGGGGCAGGTGGTGATGGCGGGTGACGCGGCCGCGGTGGCGGCCGACCCGGCTTTGGCCGGCTACCTGGGCGTCTAGCTCAGATCGGCCTGCGCACGACCTCGGGCTTGTTGCGCATCCAGTCGGCGGTGCCGGCGAGCGCTTCTTCCAGCCGCTGCGCCAGCGCCGGCTCGACACCCTGCTCGGACATCGCCTGCTTCATGCACGCCATCCACTGGTCGCGCTCGGCGACGCCGATGGCATAGGGCAGGTGGCGCGCGCGCAGCATCGGGTGGCCGAAGCGGTCGATGTAGTGGTTGGGCCCGCCGAGCCAGCCGCAGAGGAACCAGAACAGCTTGTCGCGCGAGCCGTCCAGCACCGCCGGGTGGAGCGCGCGCAGGCCCGCATAGGCCGGTTCCAGGTCCATCAGGTCGTAGAAGCGGTCGACCAGCGCGCGCACGCCGGCTTCGCCGCCCAGGCGTTCGAACGGGGTCGCTTCGCTCATTCGGGCAGGTGGGCGGCGGCGTTCGCGATCGCCACCGCCGCCGGCGTGCCGGGCAGGCGCTCGAGCAGCAGCTCGCGCTTGAGCACCGCCTCGCGCACCGCGGGGTCGGCGGGCACCTCGCCCAGCAGGTCCACGCGCACGCCGGCGCCCAGCGCGGGCACCACGAAGCGATCGACCACGGTCTGCAGCTGCTGGCGCACCGCGCGGCCCTCGCCGGCATGGCGCACCTGGTTGACGAGCAGCCGCACCGCGCGCCGGCCCTGCGTGGTGGCCAGCACCTTGATGGTGGCGTAGGCGTCGGTCATCGAGGTCGGCTCGGGGGTGACGACGATCAGCACCTCGCCCGCCAGCGAGACCGTGTAGAGCACGACGTCGGAGATGCCGGCGCCGGTGTCCAGCAGCACGTGGTCGAACTTCGGTGCCACTTCGGCGATGACCTTCTGCAGCTGCTCGCGCACTTCCGAAGTCATGCGCGAGTACTCGACCATGCCGCTGCCGGCCAGCAGCACCGAGAAGCCGCCGGGCGCCGGCAGCGTGGCCTCGGCCAGCGTGGCCTTGCCGGTGAAGACGTCGTGCAGCGTGATCTTCGGGTAGAGATTCAGCACCACGTCCAGGTTGGCGAGGCCGAGGTCGGCGTCGAGCACCAGCACCTTGCGCCCGGCGCGCGCCAGCGCGGCGGCCAGGTTGGCGGCGACGAAGGTCTTGCCGACGCCGCCCTTGCCGCTGGTGATGGCCGTGATGCGGCCGCGCAGTTCGGCTTCGGTCATTCCAGGAAATCCGAGAAGCTGGTGGAGTCGAACAGCAGGCGCTTTTCCTCGTTGCTGACCACCGAGACGGCGGCCGGTTCCAGCTGCACGAGGTTGCGGCCGAGCGCCTTCGCGCGGTAGAGCTGCTGGTCGGCGCGTTCCAGCCACAGGCTGGTGGTGGAGCGCACCCACTGCGGCGCGTAGGCCCCGCCCACGCTGACCGTCACCGCCAGCGTCTGGCCGGGGCCGACCGGGATGGGCATGCGCTCGACGCGCCGGCGCACGCGCTCGGCCACCGTCTCGCCGAAGGCGCTGGGGCAGTTGGGCAGGATGATCGCGAATTCCTCGCCGCCGACGCGCGCCACCAGGTCCATCGGGCGCACGCTTTCGACCAGTGCGCCGGCCACCGCCTTGAGCACCAGGTCGCCGGCGTTGTGGCCGTAGGTGTCGTTGACGCGCTTGAAGTGGTCGATGTCCAGCGCCAGCAGCAGCGCGGGTTCGCCGCTGCGTGCCACGCGGTCGATCTCGCGTGCCAGCGCCACCTCGAAGCTGCGGCGGTTCGCCAAGCCGGTGAGCGCGTCGCGGCTGGACAGGTCCACCAGGGCGTCGATCAGGCCCTGCAACCAGCCCACCGTGCCGGGCTGGCCGGCGGGCACCGATTGCCCGGCATGCGCGAGCAACTGCAGCGCACGGTCCAGGTGCAGCTGCGGCGGGGGCTCGACGGGCGGTTTCACGTTTGCGCCAGTCTATCAGCGGCCCTCAGGGCTGGCCGGTCCGATTAGGACTGCAAAGAGCGTGCATCTCGGCCTCCAGTCGGGGCCCGGGACTGCCGAAACTGAGGAAGGGGCGGCCCATCGTCCGGCCCGGCCTTCCGCTTCGCCCGAAAACGCATGGACCTCTTGCTGCCGCCTCCCACGCTCGTCGAGCAGGAATTCACGCTTTCGCGTGCCGACTTCGAGCGCATCCGCCAGCTCATCTACGACCGCGCCGGCATCAGCCTGCACGCGGGCAAGCAGGCGATGGTCTACAGCCGCCTCTCGCGCCGCCTGCGCGAGACCGGCCACCGCGATTTCGCCAGCTACCTGCAGCAGCTGGAACGCGGCGGCTCCGAAAGCGAGTGGCAGGAGTTCGTGAACTGCCTGACCACCAACCTCACGGCCTTCTTCCGCGAGGACCACCACTTCCACGCGCTGGTGGACGACCTGCGCGCGCGCGCGCCCAAGCCCATCCGCCTCTGGTGCAACGCCGCCTCCACCGGCGAGGAACCCTACTCGCTGGCGATGACGGTGGTCGAGACGCTGGGCGGCGCGGCCAGCGTGCAGATCCTGTGCAGCGACATCGACACCAAGGTGCTGGCCACCGCCCAGCGCGGCGTCTACGCGGCCGAGGCACGCGGCCTGAGCCCGGAGCGGCTGAAGCGCCACTTCCTGCGCGGCACCGGCGCCAACGCGGGCTCGATCCGCGTCAAGCCCGAGCTGACCCGGCTGGTGAGTTTCCGCCCCTTCAACCTGATGAGCGCGGACTGGAAGAGCCTGGGCGAGCCGTTCGACATCGTGTTCTGCCGCAACGTGATGATCTACTTCGACAACCCCACCCAGCGCCGGGTGCTCGAACGCATGCACGCGGTGATGAAACCCGGCGGCCTGCTCTACGTGGGCCATTCGGAGAACTTCACCGAGTCGCGCGACCTCTTCCGGCTGCGCGGCAAGACCGTCTACGAACGGGTCTGACGCTCAAGCTCAGACGGCACGCAACCGATATCGAACGACATGTCCTTCGCCAGCCCCCTGTCGACGGCGCCAGCGCGCCCGCCTGCCGCCCCTTCGCGGCTGGAGCGCCTGAAGGCGGCGCCGCGGCGCCCGGGAGAGGCCTCGTTCTTCTTCTTCGACGCCCACTTCCGCAACGACGCGGTGAAGGTGCTGCCCGGCGAGCACTTCGTGCACGACGAGGACATCCTCATCATGACGACGCTGGGCTCGTGCATCGCCGCCTGCCTGTGGGACCGCGAACGCAAGGTCGGCGGCATGAACCACTTCATGCTGCCCGACGCCGAAGGCGGCGCCGACAGCGGCCGCTACGGCAGCTTCGCGATGGAACTGCTGATCAACGAGATGATCAAGCGCGGCTGCAACCGGGCCACGATGGAGGCCAAGGTCTTCGGCGGCGGCGCGGTCATCAGCGGCATGAACAGCATCAACGTGGGCGAGCGCAACACCGCCTTCGTGATGGACTATCTGCGCACCGAGCGCATCAGCGTGGTCAGCAAGGACGTGCTGGACATCTACCCGCGCAAGGTCTGCTTCCTGCCCGCTTCGGGCAAGGCGATGGTCAAGAAGCTGGCGAGCGCGAACACCGAGGCGCTGCTGGCGCAGGAACGCGCCGCCGCCGCCCGCCCGGTGCCCGCCAGCAGCGGCGCCGGCTCGGTCGACCTCTTCTGAGACGGCGCCATGGAGACCGCCCCGTGAACAAGACCCGCGTCGTCGTCGTCGACGATTCCGCCCTCGTGCGCGGCCTGCTGGCCGAGATCATCAACCGCCAGCCCGACATGGCCTGCATCGGCGCCGCCGCCGACCCCCTGGCCGCGCGCGAGATGATCCGCAACCTCAACCCCGACGTCATCACGCTGGACGTCGAGATGCCGCGCATGGACGGCATCGACTTCCTCTCGCGCCTGATGCGCCTGCGGCCGATGCCGGTGGTGATGGTCTCCACCCTCACCGAGCGCGGCGCCGAGGTCACGCTGCGCGCGCTGGAGCTGGGCGCGGTGGACTTCGTCGCCAAGCCCAAGATCGGCGTCTCCGACGGCCTGCGCCAGCTGGGGCAGGAGATCACCGAGAAGATCCGCATCGCCGCGCGCGCCCACGTGCGCCGGCTGCCCACCGCCGCCCCGCCGGCAGCGACCGGTGCCCCCGCCGCCGCCGGGTCGACGCCCAAGCCGCCGCCTTCGATCGGCCGCCTGTCGACCGAGAAGATCATCTTCATCGGCGCTTCCACCGGCGGCACCGAGGCCACGCGCGAGGTGCTGGTGCAGCTGCCGCCCGACGCGCCCGCGGTGATGATCACGCAGCACATGCCGCCCGGCTTCACCAGGAGCTACGCGGCGCGGCTCGACGGGCTGGCGCGCATCCGCGTCGCCGAGGCGCGCGACGGCGAGCGCGTGCTGCCCGGCCACGCCTACATCGCCCCCGGCGGGCTGCACCTCTCGGTGGAGCGCTCGGGCGCCAACTACATCGCCCGCGTGCGCGACGGCGAGCCGGTGAACCGGCACAAGCCCAGCGTGGAAGTGCTGTTCGAGAGCGCGGCGCGCATCGTGGGCCCGAACGCGCTGGGCGTCATGCTCACCGGCATGGGTGCCGACGGCGCGCGCGCGATGAAGGGGATGCGCGACGCCGGCAGCTGGAACGTCTGCCAGGACGAGGCCAGCTGCGTGGTCTTCGGCATGCCGCGCGAGGCGATCGCGCAAGGCGCCGCGCACGAGGTGCTGCCGCTCACGCGCATCGCGCCGGCGCTCATCGAGCGGCTGCGCAGCACGGCCGGGCTGTCGACCACCCGCGTCTGAGGCCGGCCGCTCCGGCGCCTCACCAGTAGGCGCGCTCCAGCAGGCGCAGGTCTTCGCGCGCACGCGACGGTGCGTCCACGCCGATGTCGCGCAAGGTGGCGTCTCCCACGCCTTCCAGCGACCGCCAGAGGTCGCGCTCGGCATCGCGGCGGGCGCGCTCGGCGCGTGCCATCTGCCAGCGGTCCAGCCACTGCCGCCACCAGGGACGGTGCAGGACGATCACAGCGGGGCGGCGGGCGGCGGCGGTGCTCATGAGGCGCTCCAGTGCTGATTGACGAGTGCTGGGAAGATTAGCTGGACAGAACAGCGGCTCAAAACGGTCAATTCTGGAGACTTCGTTCAGCTATGCTTCACAGCATGGCCCGACTGCCGCTCCAGACCTTGCCCGCCTTCCGCGCCGTCGCTCGCAGCGAAAACCTGCGCGAGGCGGCCGAGCAACTGCACCTGACGCCGAGCGCGATCAGCCAGCAGATCAAGCTGCTCGAGGACCAGGTCGGCTTTCCGCTCTTCGACCGCCGCGGGCGCCGGGTGGTGCTGAACGCGGCCGGCGAGGCGCTGCAGCGTGCCGTGGAGCCGGCGCTGGACCGGCTGGACGAAGGCCTGCGCGCCGCCGCCGCGCTGGCCGCCGGCACCACCCAGCGCATCCGGGTGACGCTGCTGCCTTCGTTCGCGCAGCGCTGGTTCCTGCCGCGCATGGCGCGCTGGCGCGAACGGCACCCGGACATCGCGCTCGAGCTGGAGACCTCGCAGCACCTGGTGGACCTGCAGCGCGAAGGCATCCACGCCGCGCTGCGCCAGGGCGGCGGGCAGTGGCGCGGGCTGGTCGCCGAACGGCTGATCGACTCGCCGCTCATCGCACTGGGCAGCCCGGCGGCGGCGCGCCGGCTGGCCGGCCGCGGCGTGGAAGCGCTGGCGACCGAGCCGCTGCTGGGCGCGCCCAAGCTGTGGGAACGCTTCTTCGAGCTCGCCGGCAGCCGGGCGCTGGTGAACCCGGTGGCCACCTTCAACGACGCCGGGCTCATGCTGCAGGCCGCCGAGCAGGGCATCGGCATCGCGCTCGGGCGCGAGGTGCTGGCCGCCGACGCGCTGCGCGAAGGCCGCCTGGTGCGGCTGGCGCCGCAGGCGCTGCCGGACGACTCGGTCTACACCTACTGGCTGGCCTGCCCGCCCGAGCTGTCGGACTGGCCGCCGCTGGAGGCGCTGCGCCGCTGGCTGCGCGAAGAGCTGGAACAGTCGTTGCAAGGGCTCCCCGGCATGGCCGGTTAGCATCGCGGCCGGTTTCGAAAGGGAGCATGGACGCCATCGCGAACGCGGTCGCCGGTTTCGGCGTCGGCCTCATCGTGGGCATCACCGGCGTGGGCGGCGGCGCGCTGATGACACCCATCCTGGTGCTGCTGTTCGGCGTGGCGCCGGCCGCCGCGGTGGGCACCGACCTCTGGTTCGCCGCCATCACCAAGCTGGTGGGCGGCGCGGCGCACCACCGCCAGGGCCGCGTCGACTGGCCGGTGTTCCGCCTGCTGTGCAGCGGCAGCCTGCCGGCGTCGATCGTCACGCTGGCCTGGCTGCAGGGGAGCCACGCCGCCCGGCTGCAGAACAAGGTGCTGCTGACGGCGCTGGGCGCGGTGCTGCTGCTCACCGCGCTGGCGATGATCTTCAAGAAGCGCGCGCACGACATCGGCGAGAAGCTGCGCACGCGCGCGCCGGTCGACTTCAAGCGCATGCAGCCGGCGCTCACCGTGGTGGCCGGCGTCATCCTGGGCGTGCTGGTCACGCTCACCAGCATCGGCGCCGGCGCGCTGGGCACCGTGATGCTGGTCTACCTGTACCCGTTCCGCATGACGCCGCCGCGGCTGGTGGCGACCGACATCGTGCACGCGATCCCGCTCACCGTGGTCGCCGGCACCGGCCATGCGCTGATGGGCAACGTGAACCTGGCGCTGCTGGGCGAGCTGCTGCTGGGGTCCATACCCGGCATCCTGATCGGCTCCATGCTGGCCGGGAAGATCCCGGAGACCGGGCTGCGCTGGGCGATCGCGGTGGTGCTCTCGCTCGTCGCCTTCAAGCTGCTGCTGTGAGGAACAGCTGCTGCAGCCGGCTCAGGAAGTCGTAGCCCTTCGCACTCGGGACCAGGCGCGCGCCGTCGCGCAGCAGCCAGCCGCGTTCGAG
This sequence comes from uncultured Rubrivivax sp., assembly GCA_964454485.1. Taxonomy (GTDB): domain Bacteria; phylum Pseudomonadota; class Gammaproteobacteria; order Burkholderiales; family Burkholderiaceae_C; genus Rubrivivax. The sequence goes on along the minus strand of CAYVXO010000205.1, from coordinate 1,520 downwards.
CGCGGTCGCGAGCGCCGGCTCCAGCGCCTGCAGGCCCTGGCCGGTGCGTTCGGCGAAGAGCGCGAGCTCGAAGCCTTCGGCCAGCCGCAGCGCGTTGAGCATGAACTCGAACGGCAGGTCCGACGCCGGCACCACGTTCTCGTTCGACACCGCCTGGCCCGCGAGCGCCTTCGCCATGTAGGCCGCCGGTTCGCGCCAGCGCACCTGGCGCACGATGCGGTCGGGGAACGAGAGCTTGCCGTGCGCGCCGGCGCCCAGCCCCAGGTAGTCGCCGAAGTGCCAGTAGTTCAGGTTGTGCGCGCAGCGGTGGCCGGCACGCGCGAAGGCCGAGACCTCGTAGCGCGCCAGGCCCGCGGCGCCGGTGCGCGCGACGATGAAGTCCAGCATCTCGCTCGCCAGGTCGTCGTCGGGCAGCGCCGGCGGGTCGTTCGCGAAGCGCGTGTTCGGCTCGATCGTCAGGTGGTAGACCGACAGGTGCGGCGGCCGGAACGCGAGCGCGGTGTCCAGGTCGCGAGCCAGCGCGGCGAGGTCCTGGCCCGGCAGCGCGTACATCAGGTCCAGGTTGAAGGTGTCGAAGGCGGCCGCCGCCTCTTCCACCGCGGCGCGCGCCTGCGCGCCGCCGTGCACGCGGCCGATGCGCTGCAGCGCGTCGTCGTCGAAGCTCTGCACACCGACCGACAGCCGCGTGACGCCGGCGTCACGGAAGGCGCGGAAGCGTTCGCGCTCGAAGGTGCCCGGGTTGGCTTCGAGCGTGACCTCGGCGCCCGCTTCCAGCGGCAGGCGGGCGCGGATGGCGGCGAGCAGGCGGTCGATGGACTCGGGCGCGAACAGGCTGGGCGTGCCGCCGCCGATGAACACGCTCGTCACGCGCCGGCCCCAGACCTGCGGCAGCGCCGATTCGAGGTCGGCGACGAGCGCGTCCACGTAGGCGGCCTCGGGCACCTCGCCCGCGCGCTCGTGCGAGTTGAAGTCGCAGTAGGGGCACTTGCGCAGGCACCAGGGCAGGTGCACGTACAGCGACAAGGGCGGCAGCGCCGCCAGCGCCACGCTGCCCGGCTTGACGAAGCGCAACGGGGACTCAGCCAAGGTGCCAGTTCTGCCGCAGCAGCGAGAGCATCTGCGCCGCCGCGCGCGCGCGGTGGCTGTGTTCGTTCTTCACCGCAGCGCCGAGGTTCGCGACCGAGGCGCCGAGTCCGGGCACGAACATCAGCGGGTCGTAGCCGAAGCCGCCTTCGCCCTGCGGCGCTTCCAGCACCACGCCGGGCCAGCGGCCGAAGGCGATGAGCGGTTCGGGGTCGTCGGCGTGGCGCAGCGCGACCAGCGTGCTGACGAAGGCGCAACGGCGGTCGGCGGCGCCGCGCAGGCGTTCGAGCAGCAGCGCGTTGTTGGCCGCGTCCTGCGCGCGCCGGCGCGCTTCGCGGTCGCCCCGCACGGCAGGCGCCGGTGCCCAGACCGCCGACTGCACGCCCGGCGCGCCGCCCAGCGCATCGACGCACAGGCCCGAGTCGTCGGCGATCGCC